>CAJUAR010000080.1 GCA_910584495.1 uncultured Muribaculaceae bacterium | reverse complement strand
CTCCCGATGAGTTCGATAAGTTTATAGGCGAAGCTTCAATCGACTTTGATAATATTATTGAAGCCAACCGTGAAGTTCTCAAACGCCTAAAGCCGATGACGATGAGGGGTTTTCGGCCTATGCACCGGACATTATTTCGAGGATTCCAATAAGAGAGTGGCATTGACCATAGGCGTTTGGTTTCTCGTTCATAACGGCTACTACTGGCACGCCTACAACTTCATGCAGTGCATGGAAGCAATCATCTACCATGTTGCCGCCGGACGCATTGATAAAGAACTCCTCCAGCGTATTATCACCAGCTTCATGTCAAACGAAGACTATCCCGAAGATCTCAAACTCGAAATCATCCACGCCATCGACGACCAATCCATAGGGTTTAACGAATAAATCATTTTGAGCATGCAAATAGCAAACTAACCGATGCGCAACGACGAGTAGATTTTAGAAATATGATTTATATCGCAGATGGACCAAGCGACGTACCCGCATTCTCTGTTGTAAAAGGGCGAGGAGGAGCAACTTTTGCGATATATCCAGCCGGAGACAAAAAGGCATTTGAGCAAGTTGAACGTCTTAGAGTGGATGGTCGTATAGATATGTTTGCTGAAGCTGATTACTCCGATGGCACGACTGCCTCCATGTGGATTTGTAATAAAATCCAAGAATTTGCAAACCAAATCAAAGCAGAGGAGCAGGCTAAGATAAACTCGCCTTCCATAATACGCAACGGCTTATGTACTGCGAAGGTACATAAGCCGTTTTATACTATAGGTTAAATGTTATAACACTTATTTTTCGGTGGGGCGTGGAGGATAGTCTATTGTGTAGTGGAGGCCTCGGCTTTCGCGACGTTCTTTGGCCTGACGCATGATGAGATAACCTACGTTAATCATATTGCGGAGCTCGCAAAGTTCGCGAGATGCCTTTGAGCACTTGAAGAGACGCTCTGTCTCTTCGTAGAGGATGTCGAGGCGGTTCCATGCGCGATCCAGACGCAAGTTGGAGCGTACAATGCCCACATAGTAACCGAGAATCTGGTTGACTTCGCGCATGCTCTGGGTGATGAGCACCATTTCCTCGGGGTGTGTAGTGCCTTCGTCGTTCCATTGCGGCACATCATTTCGGAGCGAGATTCCGCCGATTTCCTCAATTGCATGACGCGAAGCAGCATCGGCATAGACCACGGCCTCGATGAGCGAGTTGGATGCCAGGCGGTTTCCTCCGTGGAGGCCTGTGCACGAACACTCGCCCAAAGCATATAGGTGCTTGATGGACGACTCGCCGTTGAGATCCACACGTATGCCGCCGCAAAGATAGTGCGCCGCCGGGGCTACGGGTATATAGTCCTTGGTAATGTCGATGCCCAAGGAGAGGCACTTGGCGTAGATGTTGGGGAAATGTTTCTTGGTCTCTTCGGGATCTTTGTGAGTAACGTCGAGATATACGTGGTCGTGCCCATAGAGCTTCATTTCGCTGTCGATGGCGCGGGCCACAATGTCGCGAGGAGCAAGGCTAAGACGATGGTCGTATTTTTGCATGAACTCGTCGCCGTTGAGATTGCGGAGCACGGCCCCATAACCGCGCATAGCCTCGGTGATGAGGAAGGACGGGCGGTCGCCGGGATGGAAAAGGGCTGTGGGGTGGAACTGAATAAATTCCATGTCGGATACGGTGCCTTTGGCGCGGTAGACCATGGCTATGCCGTCGCCGGTGGCCACAAGAGGATTGGTAGTCGTTTGATAGACAGCACCCACGCCGCCTGTGGCCATAACTGTGATTTTGGCAAGAAAGGTGTCGACACGCTCAGAAGCAAGGTCGAGCACGTATGCGCCATAGCAGGTGATGTCGGGCGTACGGCGGTTGACAATTTTGCCCAAATGATGCTGAGTGATGATTTCGATGGCAAAATGGTGCTCGTAGATGTCGATGTTGGGGCAGTTGCGCACAGCCTTGTTGAGGCTCTGCTGAATTTCGAAGCCCGTGTTGTCGGCATGGTGGAGGATGCGGAACTCGCTGTGTCCGCCTTCGCGGTGAAGGTCGAAAGTGCCGTCCTCTTTTTTGTCGAAATCCACACCCCAGCTAATAAGCTCTTTGATTTGTGCGGGTGCATTACGCACCACCAGTTCCACAGCCTTGGGGTCGCTGAGCCAGTCGCCGGCCACCATAGTGTCGTGGATGTGTTTGTCGAAATCATCGACGAGGAGGTTTGTCACCGAAGCCACGCCGCCCTGAGCCAGGGCCGTATTTGCTTCGTCGAGAGTGGTTTTGCACACCAGGGCTACTTTTGCACCTGTGCGGGCCACCTTCAGGGCAAAGCTCATGCCGGCAATGCCCGAACCGATGACAAGGTAATCGTAATGATAAGTCATCTCAGTTTGTTGACAAAATTAGTGAAACGATAAATGGCGTTTCTGAGAATGCGGCGCGGACAGGCGATGTTCCAGCGCATAAAGCCTTCGCCATCATCGCCATAGATAGTGCCTGCATTGAGCCATAGTTTTTCTTCTTTTTTAAGTTCTTCTTCGAGCTGTGCCGAACTCATGCCGAGGCTGCGACAGTCGGTCCAGGCAAGATATGTGCCTTCGAGCTCGCACACAGGAATATCTATTTTGGCCAGTTCGTTGCGCAGCAATGTGTAATTGTCTTGTAGATAACCGATAAGTTCTTCGAGCCATTCAGCGCCCTGAGTGTAGGCGGCAATTGTCGCGGTCACGCCAAATGGATTTACATCGCACACCTCGTTGATGTTCACCTGACGGTCGATGCGCCGCCGCATGGAATCGTCGGAGGCAACAATGTTTGCAATTTGCAAACCGGCAATGTTGAAAGCCTTGCTGGGAGATATGCAGCTCACCGACGCGGCGGCAAATTCGGAACCGAGCGAGGCAAAGGGCGTATAGCGGTTGCCGAAAAGGGCAAGTTCGCAGTGAATTTCATCGGCTATGACCGTCACACCGTTGCGCATGCAGATTTCGCCCACACGCGCCAGCTCGTCGGGGGTCCATACCCTTCCCACCGGGTTTGCGGGGTTGCACAGAATCATCAGCGACGTGCGCGGGTCGGCGGCTTTGGCTTCGAGATCGTCGAAATCGATGGAGTAACTGTGGCCGTCATAAAGCAAGGAATTGGCGGCAAGACAGCGCCCGGTGTTGCGGATTGAGGAAAAGAAACAGTTGTAGGACGGTGTCTGGACAATCACATTATCGCCGGGTCTGGATAGAGCCTGAATGATTGCCGTCACAGCCGGCACTACCCCCGGCACGTAGATGATTGAATGTCGGTCGATGTCCCAGCCGTGGCGGTCGGCGAACCAGTCGATGACAGCGCGGTAGTAGTCTTCGCCCACAAAGGTGTACCCAAACACGCCGTGGTCCACACGCCTGAAAAGGGCGCTGAGGATGGGAGGTGCTGCCGTAAAATCCATGTCGGCCACCCAGAGAGGAAGCATGTCGGGGTCGGATCCGTCGCTGTCCCATTTATATGAGCCGGAACCCAGGCGCCGCGCTCCGCGGTCGAATAGTTCTTTGTAGTCGGGCATCGTGCTTTTCTATTTCTTATCAGTTTCGGTGATGATGCAGTTGCCTGGTTCGAGCAAGTTTTCATCGATGATGAGCTGACCCACCGAAGGCAAGGAGATGCTGCCGGCGCGCGGATTCTTGATGCTCGCCATAGGCGAATTTATGGTTGCAGTCAGCTCGCTGTCCTCGAAAGCAAGGTCGGCATCGGCATCGAAAGTGCAATTTTCGAGCACAAGGTCTTGGGCATAGCACAAAGGCTGCGTGCCGCTGATGTGGCAGTTGACAAGTTTCATCCCGCGGGAATGCCAGCCAAGATATTCACCGGTCAGTTCCGAATCGTAGACGGTAACGTTCTCTGTATTCCAAAAAGCATCTTTAGAATCGATGACAGCGTTGTTTATCACCACATTCTTGCAGTATTGAAACGAATAATTGCCTTGCTGGCGGTAACGGTCAATGCGGATATTGGCCGAATGGAAGAAAAGATAGTCGGCCTTGTAAATTTCCACATCCTCCAGCTCGATATTGCGGCAGTGCCACATAGTTTCGGCTGCATCGGTAAGCTTTACACGGCGTAGCGACAGACCCTGCATCTCGCGGAACATCTTGGGAGCGTCTACCTGGCAATCGGTCATTTCGAGCATCGATGAATACCACAATGCCGCACGGGCACCGACAGTAAACTCGCAGCGGTCGAGCTTAAATCCCTCAACATGCCAGAAAGGATATTTGCCCTCGAAACGACAGTCCTCGGCCACAATATTGCGGCAGCATTTGAGAGCCGATTCGCCGGCGTGGACGGTTACATTCACAAGTTTTAGGTCGCGGCTGGCAAACAGAGGACGTTCACCGCCAAATTCTGCATTTTCTATCAGTTTCATCCGTATTAAGCTAAAAGAAAACAGAGAGCCGACAGAACGACTGTCGGCTCTTCGGTAATTACATAATTACATAAGTGTTTCGGGGTCGAGATTCTTGCTCTCGATGTCCTTGAAGTAGCGGTAGGTGCCAACCATCAGTTCGGCGCACGCTGCTTCGTCGCAGACAATGATTGCCTTGGGGTGCATCTGCAGGGCCGAGATGGTCCACATCTGCGAAACAGCTCCTTCAACGCCGTGTTTAAGGGCGCGGGCTTTGTTATGGCCGTTGACCATGAGCATCACCTGGCGAGCCGCCATGACGGTGCCAACACCGACGGTAAGAGCAGTCTTGGGCACAAGGTCGACATTGCCCTCGAAGAAGCGCGAGTTGGCAATGATGGTGTCCTGGGTCAAGGTTTTGACACGGGTCTTGCTTGTGAGCGACGAACCAGGTTCGTTGAAAGCAATGTGTCCGTCGGGACCAACGCCGCCCATAAACAGGTCGATGCCACCGTAGCTTTTGATTTTCTCCTCGAAGCGGGCACATTCGGCTTGAAGGTCGGCAGCATTGCCGTTGAGGATGTTCACATTCTCTTTCTTGATGTCGATGTGCGAGAAGAAGTTGTTCCACATAAAGGAGTGGTAGCTTTCGGGGTGCTCTTCGGGCAGGCCGACATATTCGTCCATGTTGAAGGTCACAACATTGGCAAACGAAACTTTGCCTTCTTTATAGAGCTCGATGAGGCGGCGGTACATGCCAAGTGGCGAGCTTCCGGTGGGGCAACCCAGCACAAAGGGGTGTTCAGGCGTAGGCTTGGCAGCATTAATCTGCGAGGCTACATAGTTGCCTGCCCAACGCGACAGTTTATCGTAGTTTTCTTCGATAATTACACGCATAATGAAAATTATTTAATTTATATGGAGATGGTGATAGAATCAGAACATCCATGCAGCGGTGATGGTCCAATAATTGTTCTTGCCTTCGATTTTGGCAGCTTCGATGTTCGACAACGTTTTGAATGTGTTGGTCATGCCCAAGCCATAGGAAGCAGCAATCTGAACACGGCTGAGAACTTCAACACCAATGCCAAAGTTCCACGCCACGTCGACTGCTTTATTTTCGTAAGCTTCAGAGATGGCTTTCTTCGACACAAGGAATGCAAAGCTGGGCCCGGTGGTCACAAAAGGTGTTGCCACTTTGCCGATCAGCGGCAGGCCTAAACGATATTTAAAGTTGATAGGCAGTTCAATATAGTCACGGTTTTTGAAATTGGTTTTGCCGGCAAGATCAGAATCTACAACACTGCCATCAGAACCTTGCACCTTGGTACCGTTGACACGATGCACATACATCAGCGAAGCATCGAAACCAATGCCTACAATGGGCAGAGTTGCATCAAGCATCAGACCACCGCAGAAGCCGGCACGGTTAGAACCGTCGAGGACGCTTTTGTCAAAGTGCATGGAGTTGACTTCCGTACCCAGCTTGACACCGAAGCGCACCTGGGCCGACAACGGCAAAGCCACAACAATGGCTACCGCAACGAGAATGCTTTTAAATAATTTCATAATTCGAACATTTTATATTGTTATATTTGCTGCAAAGATAGTCTATTTTTCTATGACAGCAAAGAATCTACCTCTCTTTTCGCGTTTTTGGTTTAGCTCGGCTCTCTTTTGTCAGAGATGCTGCTATTTTATAGATGTCCTCATCATGTTCATCAGAATATCTCTTGCCCACAGGCTTCACCTATTCCGTAGTCTGATTTGAAATTTGGATGAATAATCCTCCAATTTGTACCCCTGAGATATTGATCTATTTCAAAATAATATGGCTATCTCCGCAAGAATATATAACTTTGCAATATTGTTTTTCCTAATGAATTTTGTTGAAATGTTTATGTTCAATATCAGGCGTTTTGTGGCTGTTTTTGGTTTATTGGCAGTTTTTTTTGCTGCTAATGCACAAAGTTTTAGCGAGCAAGAGCTTACTATCATTGCTCCGGATGGCGTGGCCATGGGTGCTACGCTTTCGGTGCCCTCCGCCCTGCCAAAGGCTGCAGTGGTGCTTGCCACAGGCAGCGGCACACAGAACCGCGATGAGGAAATTTTTGGCAAAAGACCGTTCAAGGTCATTGCCGAAACACTCGCCTCCCAAGGCTTTGCGGTGCTACGCGTCGATGACCGAGGGCTTGACAATCCGGCAGATGCGGCCACGGCCACCATCGAGACTTTCGCTGCCGATGTCGCTGCAGCAGTGAGCGTGGCCGATTCGTTGTTTGCCAATATTCCCACTGGTATCCTGGGACATTCGGCTGGCGGCAGCTATGCCATTGTCAACGCGGCACACAACCCGAAGACCGATTTCATCATCACCCTTGCCGCACCGGCATGGAGCGGCGATTCGCTCATAATGTCGCAAAGTCGTGCCATTGCAACAGCCCTGACAGGCCGATGGGATGCCGAAAACCTTCAGCGACGGTTGATGGACATTGCCAAATCGTCGCTGCCGGAGTTCGCGGCCCGAGCTTCGATTGTTGCCGCAATGGGCGAGAGCTTAGGCTTAGCGGCAAAGATGCCTGGTGTGGCACAGCAACTTGGAGCACAGGCCGACGCACTGCTCTCTCCTTGGTATCGCTCTATGCTTCGCTACGATCCCGCCGCCGACATCAAGGCTGTAAAAGTGCCATGGCTGGCAATGAACGGAAGCAAAGATGTGCAGGTACTTCCGTCCAATCTCCAAACCATCAAAAAGCTCAACTCCACCGTCGACACCGTGCTTGTAGAAGGCCAAAACCACTTGTTCTTGCCATGCGTCACCGGCATGGTCGACGAATATGCCACGCTTCCCGGCGACATTTCGTCCGAAGTGCTCGCAGCTATAACAGAATGGCTAAAGAGCCGATTCTGACAAAACATTTTGGCGTGACGTATGTTTCATAGATAAATAAGAACTAATATGAAGAACATCCTCAAAAGCGACAAAGCCCGCGCACTGACCTACCATCGCTACCCGCATCCGGGTAAAATCGAAGTCGTTCCGACAAAACCGTTCTCAACTCCCGACGATCTTTCGCTGGCCTACTCGCCCGGCGTGGCATATCCTTGCCAGGCCATTGCAGAAACCCCCGAAGCCGTCTACAACTACACCGCACGCGGCAATACCGTGGCCGTAATATCGAACGGCACCGCCGTTCTCGGCCTCGGAAACATAGGCGCACTCGCCAGCAAACCGGTAATGGAGGGCAAGGCTCTGCTCTTCAAGATTTTTGCCGGCATCAACGCTTTCGATATAGAAGTCGACGAAACCGACGCGACACGCTTCGCCGCCATCGTCAAGGCCATAAGCCCCACCGTGGGCGGCATCAACCTCGAGGACATCAAAGCACCGGAATGCTTTGAAATCGAGGAAAGCCTGGTCGGACACTGCGGCATTCCCATAATGCACGACGACCAGCACGGCACCGCCGTAATTGTGGGCGCGTCGCTCGTCAACGCCGCCATCGTGCAGGGCAAGAACCTCGACGAGCTCCACGTGGTTGTCAACGGAGCCGGTGCTGCCGCAACGGCCTGCACGCGTCTCATCTGTGCCCTCGGTGTCAAACGCAGCAATGTGGTGATGTGCGACAGCCGAGGCGTGATTACACGTAGCCGCCCCTCGCTCTCGCCGCAGAAGGCCGAATTCGCCACCGACCGCACCGACCTCTCCACTATGGCCGACGCCCTCAAGGATGCCGACCTGTTCCTCGGACTTTCGGTGGCAGACGTTCTTACGCCTGCCATGCTCCGAAGCATGGCACCACGCCCCATTGTCTTCGCCCTTGCCAACCCAAATCCAGAAATCAAGCGCGACCTTGCGCTCGCCACCCGCGAAGACATCGTTTTCGCAACAGGACGCTCCGACTATCCCAACCAAATCAATAACGTTCTGGGCTTCCCCTATATCTTCCGCGGAGCACTCGACAGCCGGGCCTCTGTCATCAACGAAACCATGAAGATGGCTGCAGCACATGCAATTGCCGCCCTGGCCCGAGAACCTGTGCCGGATTCGGTGAGCACACTCTATGGCGAGAAATTGTCATTTGGCCCCGACTACATCCTGCCAAAGCCCTTCGACCGCCGTCTGCTAACCAACGTTTCGCCTGCAGTTGCCCGTGCCGCAATAGAAACCGGCGTTGCAGCTCGCGAAATTTCCGACTTCGACAGCTATGCCCGCTCACTGCAAAGCTATGTGGCCGACACCGACCGTTCGCTCCGTGCCTATCTGCAAACCATCGGATAAGCTAAAATAACTCCCGATAAGTACTGACTTATCGGGAGTTATCAATTATAATTTCTTGATAATGACAGCCGCGCCGCCTCCGTTGGCAAGGTGGAGCGGAAGCACCGTTTTGCTGTCTACTTCCTGTTCGGTTACTGTCAGAGGATAGGGATTTACGGCATAGTCGGCACCGGGCCCATCAGCAAAGATTTTTGCTCTATATTTTGCTCCGGGCTCGAGGAAGTCGAGGCTCAGCTCTGTGTCTCGGTTTCTTTCGCCGGTGATTGCCCCGACATACCAATCATCGCTGTCGCGGTCGCGGCGCGCAACAGTTACATATTCGCCAATCTTTGCCTCAGGCACCACTGTCTTCGACCATGTGGCAGGTGTGGATTTGAGAAATTCAAAGGCAGGATTGCCCTCGTAGTTCTCTATCATGTCGGCCGACATCTGCAGAGGACTGTAGAGCACTACTGCAAGTGCTATTTCCTTGGCAATAGTGGTCTGCGGACGGATGCCCGGACGCTTCTCATTCTCTAATTTCAGAATACCCGGCGTATAGTCCATCGGGCCGGCGAGACCACGGGTAAATGGAATTGTCACTGTGTGCATGGGCAAAGTGCCGCCATCGGTACTCCAGGCGTTATATTCCTGGCCGCGTACGCCTTCCTGGGTCATAAGGTTGGGATAGGTACGTTGCAGCCCCGTTGGCATAATCGGTTCGTGATTGTCGATCATCACCTGGTGTTTTGCCGCCTCTTCTATCACTTTACGATAGTGACGGATGGCATACTGCGACGAATGGAGTTCCTTGCCGTCGAAGGGCTTGCCGGCATAGCCTGTTTTTGCGGCATGGATGCCTAAGCGCTCGCACAGAGCAAGAGCCGAGTCGAGCTGCGCCTCAAGGTTCGAAGCACAGCCGTATGTTTCCCAGTGGGTAATGAGGCTCACTCCTTTTTCGCGTGCATAGGCGGCCACCTCTGCTATATCGAAGTCGGGATAAGCCTCGGTAAACGAAACCTCGCTTTCTTTCAGCCCATAGTCACCTCCCCACGATTTGTTCCATCCTTCGGCAAGGACGCCCTGATAGCCATACTTTGCAGCAAAATCAATATACTTCTTGGCGTTCTCCGTCGTAGCTCCATGGTTCGGCCCCATGTTCCATGTTTCATCGCGTCGGTGAAGGCTCCACCATATACCGATGTAGCGTCCCGGCTCAATCCAGTCGGTATTCTCAATGGCACAAGGCTCGTTGAGATTGAGCATCAGACGCGAAAGCATAAGGTCGCCGGGTGTGCGGCCTACAATAATTGTGCGCCAAGGAGTGGTCAGCGGCAGACGTGCAAAGACCTTCTCGCCCGTCGACCATGGCGAGAGATAGCTCTGCAGACGGGTTTCTCCCACATTTTCGAGATTCATAAAGGCATAGTCGGTGAGCGCGGCCTGATGGATTGTCACATAGAGACTGTCGTTCATCTCCATGGTGAGAGGTGTGCTCACGGTGTCGAGTTCGCTCACCGGCGAAGGCATATAAAGAGCTTCATAAAATTCGTAATCCCACGGGGCGAACCATGCACGTGCATCGGAAGCCATGTTGAACTGTGTCCGTTCGTCTATAATCACTATCGAATCCATGTCGCCTTGTTCGGGAATCTCGTAGCGGAATCCTGCCCCGTCGTCAAAAAGACGGAACACTATGCTGTAGTTCAACACCTTTTGGCCCGCTTCGGTGAGCGACACTTTAAGTTCGTTATAGTTGTTTCGCACATTTGTTTCTTCGCCCCACACCTGTTGCCATGTTTCGTCGTGGCTTTGGCGAGAAACACCGTTAATGGACGACTTAATGCCAAGGGCACAATCTGCCATTTCAATTCCCACATAGGAAGTGTCGACAACCAATTTGTTTCCTCTTGCAAGGGTGTAGAACGGACGGCCATTGTCAATACCGAATTCGAGAAGCAGATTGCCGTCGGGCGAGAGAAGTTGTTCGTTTGGCTGCTTGCACCCTGTCACAGCAAGGGCCGCAAGGACGGCCCAAAATAGTTGTTTTATCATATCTGTTTAAGGTCTTATTATTCTTTCTGACTGCAAAGGTAAAAAATATTTGCTAAAAAATAGCTAATTTTGCCGTCATGAAAATATTATTGTTGTGTATGGGGGCTGTGAAAGAACCCAAGGTTGCCGCATTGGTGGCCAATTATGCCAAACGAGTGGAGCACTACTGGCCTTTCCGTCTCGCGGAGCTGGCCGATGTGCGCATGGGCAAAGGTGCCGATGCCGAACGTCAGAAAGAGCTGGAAGGCAGCAAGTTCATGGCCGAAATTGCTGCCGGCGACTTCGTTGTGCTCTTCGACGAGCGCGGACGCGAAATGACCTCGCGCGAATTTTCGGATTTTATCCAGCGAAAAGCCGTTGAGTTGCCCCGCAATCTCGTGTTTGTCATCGGCGGTCCTTACGGTTTCAGCAAAGAGATGTACAGCCGCGCCGACATGCTCATGTCGCTCTCCAAAATGACACTGCCCCACGAACTCGCGCGCCTCTTCGCCACCGAACAGCTCTACCGCGCCGGCACCATCAGTCGTGGCGAGCCCTATCACCACGACTAATATTATCTGTTGCGTTTGCGCAGCAGAGCTTCAAGATAATAGTAATCGGCATAGACCAGAGGCACGTCGACTTCGCTGTCCGCCGGATGATGGCCTGTTGAATGGTCAAGGATAAATCCCTCGCTTTCGCCGCACTTGATAGAGTAAGATGCTGTGAGACTGTCAAGAATCTTATCAGCCGCATTGATGTACCGCAGGGCACGTCCGGCATCGACATAGGTGGCGAGCTCGTAAGAGCCGGTTCGACAATATCTGTTAATCACCAGGCGGTCACTCGCCGTGCAG
>CAJUAR010000079.1 GCA_910584495.1 uncultured Muribaculaceae bacterium | reverse complement strand
AAGGAATTATGGGGTTCCATAATAACTGAATGAAAACTCAAAACAGGCCGGAAAGACCTCTAAAGATTTTAAAGTTAAATTCAAACACTCTCTTAGAGAAACGCCGACGGCAAATCGCCGCCGGCGTTTTTTTGGGGATATGACGAGCATGTCACACCCCCAAAACGAAGAGCGGCACTGCTGCCGCTCTTCGCCACGTTTCAACTATTCTATGAGACCCCGGCTGTCCAGTAATCCCTACTCGGCAAACCGGGAAGGGGATGGTATTCCTATCAAATATTCCCGAATTTGCTTTTTCTTAGTGCTCACATACTAAAACACTTGGCATAGTCGTTTTCCTATTACAGACATCTAAAAAAGTATAAAACCGAGGTTAAGAATCTGTTTTGTTTTAACATATCACATTATGAGCAAAGTATCGATTGTTGTCCCGATCTACAACGCCAGTTGCTGGCTGCCCGAGTGCTTCGCCAGCCTCCGGCAGCAAGGCGACTGCGAGCTGGTGCTCGTCGATGACGGCTCCACCGATAGCTCGGCCGAAATGTGCCGTCAGTTCCTCGCCACCGACGGTGTGCGCGGCAAGCTTGTGCAGCAGTCCAACGGTGGATTATCGTCGGCCCGCAATGCCGGAATCGCCGCAGCATCGGGGCAATATATTGCCTTCTGCGATGCCGATGACGCCTATCTGCCCGGGGGCGTGCCCCTCCTTCTGAAAATTCTCGAAGAACAAGCGGAGTGCGACATTGCCGTGGGCCAATTCACCCGCAAAAAGGGAGAAACAGCAAAGGATGGACGATATTTTTGTCTCGATGCCCTGTCGTCGGTAATATCGACACTCTACCAGGAAAAGCTATTCCACCAAAGCGCATGGGGAAAGCTCTACCGGCGCAGACTTTTTGACCAAGGGCCCAACTTTGCCGAAGGACGCTGGTATGAAGACTTTGAATTTCTACCACGCATCTACCATCGCACCCGCAACATAGCGTTCACTACATCCTTGGTCTATTACTATCGTCCCAACCGACAAAGCTTTCTCAACCGCTGGTCGCCGGCTCGTGCCGATGCACTCTATGCAGCCGACTCGGTGAGAGCCTATGTGGCCATGCACATGCCTTTGGCAGTGCCGGCAGCCACAAGCCGACGCTTCAGTGCCTATTTCAATATTTTTCTGCTTGCTCTTCGTCATTCCCAAGGACAACTTGCCGGCCGCTGCCTGGCCGAATTGCACACTATGCGCCGTGCAATACTTGCCGACCGCCGTTGCCGCCCCAAAAACCGCCTTGGCGCAGCACTCTGCACATTCCTTCCGAACTTCCATCAATCCCCAAAACAAACCGCAGCCCCTCGAGAATGAGAGGACTGCGGCAATCTCGATGTTTTTTATAAATTGAGAGAGGGGAATGAGATTCAATCTTCGGAATACACTTGACGATGGAATCGTGGCTGGACAACTTCGTCAGCAGAACGTTCAGGATAGTTATTTTCGGTGGAAATGAACACCCAGTCGATGTCGTCGAGGCGTCGGAGCTCGGTGACAAAGAAAGCTTCCGACACCGGCGAGCCCACAACAATGATACGTGCCACACCGGCCTGGCGCGCAGCATGGACAGTGTCTACAAAATATTTCAGCGTCAGGTCGTTGGTATAAGAGTCGGCAAGGTCGTCACTGTATGTCAGCACAGCATCGTGATAGCCTTCGAGAGCATCGACAACTTGCTGATGCTCAGCCAAACGCAGATGATTCGTTGTAAGACGAGCGTCTTCAATCATAAGCTTTTCGGGAAAATCGACCAAGGCATTTACACTCAATCCGCGAGCGAGGAGCGAGCCAAGCACATTGCCAAACACACGTCCCGTAGTTCCAATAATTGCAATTTCTTTCATTCGATATAATATTTTGATTTTCTATCTAAACAAGCCAACGGCATCAAAAGTTCATAAAAAATCTAAAAACTGCCGCCAACAGCCCCATAAAGGCTAAAAAAGAAACAAACTTTAATAAATACTTGCGTTTAATTGCGAAAAAATTCGTAATTTTGCACTGAAAATAGTTACCTAATGCACTCTTTACAACAGCAACTATATCTATTTTATTAACCAATAAACCTTATAACTCGAAGTGTACAAAACAACGGACCGCCAGTATTTCGACAACCTCGACATCCACATTCTCAAAGCACTGTCAGAAAATGCACGCACTCCTTATCTTGAAATCGCGCGCGAAATAGGGGTTAGCGGCGCAGCAGTTCATCAGCGTGTTCAGCGTCTGATAATGAACAAAGTCATCAAAGGCTCTCGCTGCCTTATTGATTCATCGGCTCTGGGATATAATGTTGTGGCCTATGTGGGCATCAACGCTATGCCGGGTATAGATGTAGAAAAACTTGTCGAAGACCTCAAAGGGGTTGAAGAAATTTGCGAATGTCACATTGTAACGGGTCGTTACGACGTAATTGTCAAGCTCTATGGCCGCGACAACAGCAGCATTCTTGAAACGATCCGCGAACGCATCCTGCCTCTCAATGTAGCTGCGACCGAAACCATGGTTTCGTTCCGCGAAGCCTTCCAGCGCTCAGCTCCTATCTCCAAAAATAAATGATAGACTACATCCGGGGCCATGTTGCCTCTTTGACACCGACCGCAGCGTCTGTAGAGACGCGCGGCGGTGTTGCTTATAAATTGAACATCACCCTTGCCACATACTCTCAAATCGACGGAAAGGGCGAGGTGTTGCTCTATGTTCACGAAAATATACGCGAGGACGCCTGGACTCTCTATGGATTCCATACCGAGCGCGAACGCGAATTGTTCCGAAGCCTCATCGGAGTTTCCGGCGTAGGGGCATCAACGGCAGTCATCATTTTGTCGTCGCTTCAGGGCGATGAACTTGCAGCCGTAATCTCTTCGGGCGATGTGAAACGCCTCAAAGCAATAAAAGGCATAGGGGCAAAAACCGCCGAAAGAATCATTGTGGATCTTCGCGACAAAATAAAAACGGGGGAAGATACGTTATTTATTCAGTCTACTGCCTCAAATCCGGCCTACGACGAAGCCCTTGGAGCACTCCAAATGCTCGGATTCGACAAAAAGCAAAGCGAAAAGGCCCTGTCGGCCATCTTTGCCGCTAATCCGACGATAAAAGTGGAAGCTGCAATCAAGGCTGCATTGTCGATGCTCTGACGGCCGGATTTCATTTTTTTGTGGGGACGGTAGTTTGTTATTGATGGAAAAAGCTACGTCTTGGCATATATTTATAGTTCGTTTGCTGCTCCTTGCCGGGGCAGTGTTGTTTGCGTCCTTAGCCCAAGCACAATACTATGACCCTCAGCTTACGGCCCCTGCACCATCGGTATTTCCGTCGCCGCAAGCCCCCGACAGCACCACACTTCTTCCTCTCGGCCTGGGCACAACGGTGCCGCGGTCCTACGAGGACCTTATGGCCGACGAAATGGCCTACGACCTTGCAACACCCAGCAACATTGTCACAGAGGCAGAGTACGACCCTGCCACCGGTTTCTATATTGTACGCACCAAGGTAGGCAACATCGAAATCGGCACGCCTTTTATGCTCACAGCCGAGCAGTACAACAACTGGCAGCTCCGCCGCTCCCTTCAGCGCTATTATCGCGAGCGGAACATGGGCCTTGTAATCGACAAAGAGAAAGAACCTTTCAACATCCTGGACATGAACTTTGCCCTCGGACCCCTCGAAAAAATTTTCGGTCCCGGCGGAGTGTCGCTCCGCACTCAAGGTTCTGTCAAAATTACCATGGGCGTGAAAAGCAACAAAACCGACAACCCTTCGCTGTCGCTCAATGCCCGCCGCAAAACATATTTCGACTTCGACCAAAAAATCCAGGCAACAATCAATGCCGGTGTCGGCGACCGAATGAAGTTCAATATGACTTATAATACGGATGCCACCTTCGACTTCGACAACAAGAACCTCAAACTTGCCTATGAGGGCAAGGAGGACGATATTGTGAAGAGCATCGAGGCCGGCAATGTGTCGCTCACCACCGGCTCGTCTTTGATTCGAGGCAGCACCGCCCTGTTCGGTCTCAAATCTAAGCTGCAGTTTGGAAAACTGACGGCGACGGCCCTTGTGTCGCAGCAAAACTCTGAATCGCGCACAGTCAACTCGCGTGGCGGCGCCCAGACCACCGACTTCACAATCAATGCCGACGAATACGACCAGAACCGCCACTACTTTCTGGCCCACTATTTCCGCGACAACTACGACCGCTTTGCATCTAAGCTCCCCTATGTGTCGTCCGGCATCAAAATCACACGAATCGAGGTGTGGGTGACAAACAAGAGCGGAAAGTTCGACCAGGCCCGCAACTTTGTGGGCTTTATGGATATGGCTGAAAACAGCCATCTGGCCAGCAGCTACTGGCAGCCCAATGCGTCGCTGCCCATTCCCGCCAACGCAGCAAACAACCTGCTCTCTATCATAAAGAACGACTATCCGGGAGCGCGAAATATCAACGAAGTAACGCAAGTCCTCTCACCTCTTGCCGCCTATGACATAGATGGCGGCAAAGACTATGAAAAGGTGGAGAGCGCACGACTGCTGTCATCCAATGAATATACCCTTAACTCCACCTTGGGATACATATCACTCAAAAGTGCTCTGAACTCCGACGAAGTCCTTGCCGTGGCCTACGAATATACCTACAACGGCCAAGTCTACCAAGTGGGGGAATTTTCGGGCGACATCACCTCCACCGACCAGGCTCTCTTCCTGAAGATGCTCAAAAGCACCACAGTGTCGCCACACCTCCCCATGTGGGACCTGATGATGAAAAACGTCTACTCGCTCGGAGCCACCTCTGTGCAGAAAAACAAGTTTCGTCTCAACATAAAATATCTTTCCGACACCACAGGCACACAAATCAACTACCTTCCCGTGCCGGGACTGAGCAACATGCCCCTGCTGCAAGTGATGAACCTCGACCGCATCGACAGCAACGAACAAGGCAATCCCGACGGTTTCTTCGACTTTATCGAGGGTTATACCGTGCAGGCGGCAACCGGAAAAATCATTTTCCCCGTCGTAGAGCCTTTCGGCAAACATCTCGAAGAGAAAATCGGCAATCCTGCGCTGGCGCAACGCTATGTCTACCAAGAACTTTACGACAGCACAATAGTAATTGCCCGCCAATATGCCGACAAAAACAAATTCATTCTCTCTGGCGAATATATGGCTTCGTCGGGCTCGCAAATCAGACTCAACGCCATGAATGTTCCCCGAGGCTCGGTAGTTGTCACCGCCGGCGGCGTGAGACTGAACGAAAACTCGGACTATACCGTAGACTATGCCATGGGCATAGTGACAATCACCAACCAGAGCATCATCGATTCGGGACAGAACATCAGCGTGAGCCTCGAAAACCAGTCGATGTTCTCCACGCAGCGGAAGACACTCCTTGGTCTTGACCTACAGTACCAGCTCAATAAAAACCTGAACCTGGGAGCCACCATACTTCACTTCTCCGAGAAAGCCCTCATAGAAAAAGTGAACATAGGCGACGAAGTGGTGAACAACTCTATGTTCGGCCTCAACCTTGCCTATAACGGCGAATTTATGTGGCTCACCAACCTTCTCAACAAAATACCGACAGTCAATGCCACACAGCCGTCGCGCCTCAACCTGACTGCCGAATTTGCCAAGCTTGTACCCCATGCCCAGAAAGCCGGTTCGACAAAAGGATCGTCCTATGTCGACGATTTCGAATCGTCGCTCTATGGCATCGACCTCCGTTCGCCATATTCATGGTTCCTGGCTTCGACACCCTCCGATACCAAAGGTGACGCTCTCTTTCCCGAAGGCACCATGTCCAACAACACAGACTATGGCAAAAACCGAGCCCTCATCAACTGGTACTATATAGACCGCCTCTTCACCCAGCGCAACTCGTCGATGTGTCCGGGCTACATCAAAAGCGACCTCAAGCAACTTTCCAACCCATACGTTCGCGAAGTGACCACACGCGAGATTTTCCCCGGTCGAGACAACAGCTATGGCGAATCCCAATATATCCAGACCCTCAACCTCTCGTTCTACCCCAACGAGCGAGGCCCATACAACCTGGATAATGTCAACATCAACGACGACGGCACGCTGATGAACCCCGAAAAACGCTGGGGCGGTATCATGCGTCGTCTTGACAACACCAACTTTGAGCAAAGCAATATCGAATACATCCAGTTCTGGATGCTCGACCCCTTCCTCGACCCCGAGAACGAGAACTACGAAGGCGGCGACTTCTATATCAACCTCGGCGAAATTTCCGAAGATATTCTCAAAGACGGACTCAAAAGCTACGAAAACGGCGTTCCCTACGACGGCAACGACCAGTATATGCGAGAAACCGTATGGGGACGTGTATCCACACAGAACTCGCTGACATATTCTTTCGACAACAACAACGGCGCACGCCTGGCTCAGGACGTTGGTCTCGACGGTCTGCACAACGACCAGGAATTTGAATTTCCCACCTACAAGGAATATGTCGAAGGCCTGACCCGCAAGCTGTCGCCATCGACCATCGAAAGCATGCAGACCGATTTCTTCTCGCCCCTCAACGACCCCGCCGGCGACAACTACCACTTCTATCGCGGCCGCGACTACGACGAGCAACGCCTCGGCATCTTAGAACGCTACAAACGCTACAACGGCGTTGAAGGCAACTCACTCTCGCCCGAAGATGCTCCCGACCCACTCTACCAGTCGGCCCGCAGCGTGCCGGATGTGGAAGACATCAACCAGGACAACACCCTCAACGAATACGAACGCTACTTCCAGTACCACATCTCCATCCGTCCCGAAGACCTTCAGGTTGGGCGCAACTTCATCACCGACAAACAGACACAGGTGGTAGCCACACGCGACGGCACCAATCCTGAAGTGACATGGTACCAGTTCAAAATTCCACTCAAGGATTTTGAAAAAGTGGTTGGTTCCATCAACGATTTCACCACAATCCGCTTCATGCGCATGTTCATGACCGGCTTCAAGAAAACCACCCACCTCCGTTTTGCCACACTCGAACTAATCCGCGGAGAATGGCGCCCCTACGAGTTCAATCTCAACCAGCGTGGCGATGCGCCGGCACAGGGCAAAATCGACATGTCGGTGGTCAACATCGAGGAAAACACCACACGCCAGCCGGTCAACTACGTTCTTCCTCCCGGCGTGGGCCGTATCACCGACCCCGGGCAGAGCCAGATTACGCAACTCAACGAACAAGCCATGCAGCTGCAAATCACCGACCTCGAAGCCGGAGATGCACGAGGAGTGTACCGCAACACTCAGCATGACCTTCGCAACTACAAACGACTGCAGATGTGGGTGCATGCCGAAGCTCTTATCGACAACTACACCAACCTTCGCAGCGGCGACTTCTCTATCTTCGTCCGTCTTGGTTCGGATGTGAAAAACAATTTCTACGAATATGAGATACCGCTGGAGCTTACGCCCGCCGGCACATACAACCGCTATCTCGACAGCGACCGCTGGATTGTATGGCCAAAGTCCAACTTCATGGACCTGAACCTCAACAGCCTTGTAGAGCTCAAAAAGGAGCGCAACCGCGCAAAACGTGCCGAGGAGGAAGGCGTTGGCTATGGCACACTCTATACCGGCAGAGACCCTGCAAACGAACGTAACCGCATTGCAGTGATGGGCAATCCTTCGCTGAGCGATGTGCGTGTTATGCTCATTGGCGTTCGTAATAATGCCGCCACCACAAAAGCCGGGACTGTATGGGTCAACGAGCTGAAAGTGACGGAATTCAACGAAGAAGGCGGTTGGGCTGCAAAGGTCAACGCCACCCTCAACATGAGCGACATTGCCACCCTCAACTTCGGCTCGCACATCGAAACCGCCGGTTTCGGAAGCGTGGACCAAAGCCTCAACGAACGCCGGCTCGACGACTATCAGCAGTTCAATTTTGCCGTCCAGGCCGACCTTGGGCGCCTGGTGCCAGAGAAAGCCAAGCTGCGCGCACCCATCTACTATTCGATTTCGAAAGAGAAGACCTCGCCCAAATACAATCCCCTGGACAAGGACGTGCTTCTGAAAGACGCGCTCGACGAATGTGCCACCAAGGCCGAACGCGACAGCATTGAATCGTATGCCGTGGAGCACAGCTCTGTGCAGAATTTCTCTATCTCAGGCCTCAAATTCGACCGCCGCAGCAAAAACCCCATGCCCTGGGACCCTGCCAACTTCACTCTCAATTTTTCTTTCACGAAGCAGTCGAAGAGCGACCCAACAACGGAATATGAAAACACGAACGACTACCGAGGCTCATTAGCCTACAACTATTCGCCGATGATCAAGCCCTTCAAGCCTTTCAAAAATCTCAAAGGCAAAGGCAAGAATGTGAAATTCCTCCGCGAATGGGAGTTGCAGTGGTTGCCAAACAACATTTCGTTCCTCACCTCGATGACACGCTACTACTATGAGATGCAAACTCGCTCCGAAGTCGACGAAATGTTCCAGCTGCCTGTATCGGTGAGCAAAAACTGGATGTGGGACCGTCAGCTGTCGCTCACATGGAATCTGACAAAGAGCCTGCAATTTACTTTCAACTCCAACACCTCGGCACGAATAGAGGAAACCGTTGGAGCTGTCAACCGCAAACTATTCCCCGACAAATACAAAGAGTGGAAAGACACCGTGTGGTCGTCGATTCTCTCCATGGGCACACCCTGGAGCTACAACCAGACTTTCACCGGCCAATATAAGGCTCCCTTCAACAAAATAGCCTTCCTCGACTATCTTACAGGGTCGGTAGGCTACAACGCCACATACCGCTGGGACCGCGGCGCAACCATCGATGGCCAAAAGCTGGGCAACACCATTGCCAACCAAGCCTCGTGGACAGCCGACGGTCGATTAAATTTCGAGACACTATATAACAAGGTTCCTATCCTGCGCGATGTTACCAAACGATTTGCCAACACACGCCCGCGAAACGCCCGACAGCCCAAGCCTCGCAAGTTTGAGCGCACAATGATGCTCAAAGAAGATACAACCCTGACAATCAAACATAATCTCAGGACAAAAAATGTTAAGGTCGCTGCCACGACAACCGAAGGCAAGCCCATGAAAGTGCGCACACGGGTGGTTGATAACAACACTATAGAAGTGCTCGACCGCGGCAAGGAAAATCTCAAGTTCACCATCACAGAAATACTGAAGGTGAAGAAACCGCTTGGCCGCGACATTGCCGAGTACGCACTGCGATTTGTAACATCGCCGCGTTCGTTCTCGATTCGCTACCGCAACACACGCACCATGACCCTACCCTTGTTCCAGCCTGAAATTGGAAATATCTTCGGCCAAACCAATTCCTACGGCCCCATGTCGCCCGGTCTTGATTTCGCTTTCGGATTTACCGACGAATCCTATATCAAGAAAGCATTGGACCGCGGATGGCTCATCACCGACGACGGGCAGACCTCGCCGGCAATCTTTGCCCGCACCAAGGAACTCAACATCGAAGCTAACTTCGAAGTGCTCAAAGGCTTGAAAATACAGCTCACATTCAACCGCACCGACAACCGCAACTCGCAGATGCAGTTCATGTACGAAGACATGCCCACCACCTTCTCGGGCAGCTATACAAAGACACACTGCGCCATTGCCACAGCCCTGCGCGGCAGCAACGCCAAAGACGGATATGCATCCAAAGCCTTCTCCGACTTCCTGGCCTATGTTCCCGAAATTCGCGAGCGTGTAGAAGCACAATACCGAGGCACAACTTATCCTACTACCGGCTTCATGCGCAACAGCGAGCATGCAGGCTACCCGTTCGACCCCGCCGTGGGCACCATAAGCAAGACAAGTTCAGACGTTATGATACCCGCCTTCCTTGCCGCCTACACCGGACGTTCGCCGCGTAAGCAGAATCTCGACCCCTTCCCCTCGTTCTCAAGCGTGATGCCTAACTGGCGAATTACCTACGACGGCCTCATCAATCTGGGCAATATGCGCAACATCTTCAAAAATTTCAGCATCAACCACGCATATCAGTGTACCTACACAGTGGGGTCCTACTCGTCATACCTCAACTGGGTGGGTACCGGAAAGGGCGACCTGGGCTACACACTCGACGAAATCACCGGGCAGCCCATTCCCTCGTCGCCCTACAACATTTCGTCGGTGGCAATCAACGAGCGTTTCGCACCTCTCGTAGGCGTTACGGCCACGCTTAAAAACGACCTCAAGGTGAATGTCGAATACCGCGACCAACGCACCATCACACTAAACTCTGCAGCCGGTCAGATTGTGGAGGCCACGTCGAGAGGACTGACCATCGGTGCCGGCTATAAGATTGTGGGCTTCAACACAATCCTAAAAATGAAAGGCAGCCAACGCGGCGTGAGCAACGACCTCACACTCAATGCCGACTTCTCGCTGGCGCACAACCAGGCTCTAATCCGCCGAATAGAAACAAACTATACCCAGCCCACAAGCGGCACAAAAACACTCAACATGAACTTTACCGCCACATACGTGATGAGCAAACGCCTTACGGTTTCGGCCTACTTCGACCACCAGGTCAACACGCCCATTGTCACAACAAGTGCCTACCCCACGACCAACTCATCCTATGGCATATCGTTCAATCTATCACTCGCACGCTAACAATCAATTCAATAAATTATGAAAAAACTACTACTAATCGCTGCTGCCGCCCTCTGCTTCAATGCAATATCGGCACAGCAGTACCTCAGCACCGACAAGGGACACAAGTACACCTACTCGTCGATGGCTGTCAACGACAAAGACACCATCCGCAACGAAAGCACAGTCACCGTAAAAGAGGTAGTCACCGATGCCGACGGCAAAATCACCACGACTTATGAGAAAGTCTCTCCGATGCCCGGCAATTCTCTGGCAAAAGTAACTGAAGAACAGACCATATTCTTTACTCCCGCCAACGGCATTACCACCATCATTGTATCGGATGCCGAAGGCACCAAGAAAGAGATGGTTGAAACCATCAAAGCACAAGCCGAAAGTGCCGGTCATATTCCGACAGAATCGGAATTGGCTGAACTCGAAAGCATGCTGCGTGTGAAAGGCGAACTATCCATCGCCCTCGATCCCAAAGCAGCAGTCGACACAAAACTGCCAAACAAGACTCTGCGTGTCAATATGGGTCCTCAAACCTTCACTTTCAACCTGTGGGAAGGCAAAGTGAAAGGCACCGAAAGCGTCACAACGCCGGCAGGTACTTTCGACTGCTACAAGGTGACATACACCATGAAAATCAACATGGGTGCAGAATCGCAGAAATTTTTCGTCACCGAGTGGTATGCTCCCGGCATCGGCCTGGTGAAGAGCATCAATTCCGATAAAAAAGGCAATATCATAGCACAGGAAGAACTCATCGAAAAATAAAGCTCTTCATTCCATCTGCGCTAAGCGCAGTCCCCTCCCCCCGGCATGAATTGGCGGAAAAAAGACCGTCCACAAGTTCCTGCCGGGGGAATTTTGTGTTCCAAAGGTCTTCTGCAAAGCCGGCTAAGGTTATGACTTAGAGCCGGTTCGACAATATCTGTTAATCACCAGGCGGTCACTCGCCGTGCAG
>CAJUAR010000078.1 GCA_910584495.1 uncultured Muribaculaceae bacterium | reverse complement strand
GGCGCATCAGCGGCGGCTGGATTACAGGCACAAGAGCCATGTAGGAGTAGGCCGAAACTGCGATGGCACCCATCAAGTTGGGAGCGAGCTTGGATGAAAGGAAGATTGCCGTGGGGCCGTCGGCACCACCGATAATAGCAATGGCACCGGCCTGGTCGGGGGCGAAACCGATGGCGAGGGCCACCATGTAGGCACCGAAGATGCCGAACTGGGCAGCAGCACCGATGAGCATCAGCTTGGGATTGGCAATGAGGGCCGAGAAATCGGTCATTGCACCGATTCCGAGGAAGATGAGCGGAGGATACCAGCCGCGAGCCACACCATTGTAGAGAATGTTGAGAACCGAGCCTTCTTCGTAGATACCGATTTCGAGGCCGGCATCAGCATTGAAGGGAATGTTGCCTATGAGGATACCAAAGCCAATAGGCACCAGCAGCATGGGTTCGAAGTTCTTCTTGATGGCGAGCCAGATGAAGAACAAACCCACGAGGAGCATCACAAAGTTGCCGAACTGGGCATTGGCAAAGCCGGTGAGTTCCCAGAACTGCGTCAGGTTATTTAAAAGGAAATCGCCAAATGACATAGTTATTCTTCTTAGGCGTTTATTCGATTGTTACAAGAGGAGCACCTTCGAGGACCGATTCGCCTGCGGCAACGTTTACACCGGTAACTTTGCCATCGCGGCCGGCACGGATAGAGTTTTCCATCTTCATGGCCTCGAGCATAACGACAGTGTCGCTTGCCTTTACGGTGTCGCCAACTTTGACGTTTACCGAAATCACCACGCCGGGCAGCGGAGCAACGACTGTGCCTTTGCCGCCTGCTGCAGGACGGGGAGCGATGATTTTCTCGCCGCTGGCAGTGCGGGGTGCTGCCGATGGACGGGGAGCCTGCACTTTGACAGCTGCCGGTGCGGGACGGTCGAGTGTCACCTTGTAGGGCACACCGTTCACTTCAACTTGGGCGATATTGTCGTCGATGTCGCCTACGGCCACGGTGTAGTTGTTGCCGTTAATTTTATACTTATATTCTTTCATTGTTCTAAAAAAAATTATTTGGCGCGGTGGTGCTGGGGCACTTCGCGAAGCCCATATATTTTAGAGCTCCAGGGCGAGTAGGCGCGTTTAACTTTGTTGATTGTCAGGATAGTATTTTCGGTGTCGTGTGTGTTGAAATGCTCGTAGAGGGCCATTGCTATTGCAGCGATTTCTTCGCCGCTGTCGTGGCTCTTGATAGTTTCGTCGGCATCGGACTTGTCCACACCGTGGGCACGCATTTTGTTGATACGCGACACAGCTCCGCCGATTTTGCCAATGGCATAGAAGCACAGGCACAGCAGGAGAAGGGCGCTGAACACAATGGCCATGGCCATGATGGTCATGCCGAAACCGTTTTCGTCGCGGTCGGCGAAGAGGGCTATTTTGTCGTTGGTGTCGCGAATAACGTTTGCGCTCGAAGGAGTGATGTAGGCTTCCTGCGAACCGTCGCGAACCTGCCATTCGCCTTCACCGTCGATGCTGCGTGCATAGCTTTGGTTGGGCTGCAGCGACGCAGGTACGAGAACTTCGTCGATAAGGGTATTGCCGTCGGCATCGTATATACCGATCCAGTTGTCTTGGCCTGGTTCGAGGCGGAAGCTGGTGTGGAATGTGCCACGGTTAGGTTCGCCGTCGGCAAAGAACACCACGTGCTGGCGTGTTGGAATCTCGGTGTTGACATCGCCCAGGGGCACGGGGTACATCTTTGGATTCTCCGGGTCGGTGGTGAGATAGACGCTCGATATTTCAAGCGGCGCAAAGTTGGCATTGAAAAGCTCGATCCAGGCGCTTTTCCGGCCATAGTCGTCGACTATACTGCTGTCGTTGACAACCATCACCTCGTTAATCCTGAGGGCTTGGCGGCTCTGGGCATCAGCCCCTACCGAAAACCCGAGAGCACACAAGGCTATGGCTGCGATCTTAATCAGTCTGTTCATTGCTTTATCAGAGGGGGATGTTGCCGTGTTTCTTGGCGGGGTTGACAACCTTCTTAGTGGCCAGCTGCTGAAGAGCGCGGATGATGCGGAAGCGAGTATTGCGAGGCTCGATAACGTCATCGATATAGCCATAGCGAGCTGCGTTGTAGGGGTTGCAGAAGAGTTTGTTGTATTCAGCCTCGCGGTCGGCAAGCACCTTGGCGGGGTTGTCGGAAGCTTTGGCCTCTTTGGCATAGAGCACTTCGACAGCGCCGGCACCGCCCATAACGGCGATTTCGGCCGTAGGCCAAGCATAGTTCATGTCGCCTCGCAGCTGCTTGCAGCTCATCACAATGTGGCTGCCGCCGTAGCTCTTTCGGAGAGTGACGGTAACTTTCGGCACAGTAGCTTCGCCGAAGGCGTAGAGAAGTTTGGCACCGTGGAGGATTACGCCGTTGTATTCTTGGCCTGTGCCGGGAAGGAATCCGGGAACGTCGACAAGAGTTACCAGAGGAATGTTGAATGCATCGCAGAAGCGGACAAAGCGAGCACCCTTGCGCGATGCGTTGCTGTCGAGCACGCCGGCGAGGTATTTGGGCTGGTTGGCCACAATGCCCACGGACTGGCCGTTGAAGCGGGCGAAGCCCACAATAAGGTTCTTGGCATAGTCGCGCTGCACTTCGAGGAATTCGCCGTTGTCGATGATGGCGCCTATCACCTCGTACATGTCGTAGGGCTTGTTTGGCGAATCGGGGATGATGTCGTTGAGCGAGTCTTCCAGGCGGTCGATGGGGTCGGTGCATTCCACAAGGGGAGCTTCCTCGAGGTTGTTCTGGGGAATGTAGCTGAAGAGTTTGCGGATGATGCGGAGAGCGTCTTCGCCGTCTTCGGCTGCAAAATGGCAAACACCGCTCTTCGACGAGTGTACATCGGCACCGCCGAGGGCTTCTTGAGTAACGTCTTCGCCGGTTACTGTTTTCACAACTTTCGGACCTGTGAGGAACATGTAGCTGATGCCCTTGGCCATGATGGTGAAGTCGGTGAGAGCGGGCGAATATACGGCGCCGCCGGCGCATGGGCCGAGAATGGCGGAAATCTGGGGGATAACGCCCGAAGCCATGATGTTGCGCTGGAAGATTTCGGCATAGCCTGCAAGTGCGTTGATACCTTCCTGGATACGTGCGCCGCCCGAGTCGTTAAGACCGATGACGGGAGCACCCATCTTCATGGCCATGTCCATGACTTTGCAGATTTTCAGGGCCATTGTCTCAGACAGCGAACCGCCGAACACGGTGAAATCCTGAGCGAAGACATAGACAAGACGGCCGTCGATAGTTCCGTAGCCGGTAACAACGCCGTCGCCGAGGATTGATTTCTTTTCCTGTCCGAAGTTGGTGCAGCGGTGACGCATGAACATGTCCAGTTCTTCAAACGAACCTTCGTCGAGGAGCTGTGCAATGCGTTCGCGGGCTGTATATTTGCCCCTTTCGTGCTGTTTCTCAATGGCTTTTTCGCCACCACCGAGACGCGCTTCGGCGCGGAGCTCGATTAATTCTTTTACTTTTTCGAGTTGGCTGCTCATAATTCTCTGTAAAAAGGTGAAAGACGTTCTCCCGGCTTCATATAGCATGATGCCGGGACAACGCCCGTCCTACCTGTATAGTTTGTTACGGTGATTATTTTTTATTTGGGTCTTCGCAGAGTTCAACAAGGGTACCTACGGTCGATTTGGGGTGCAGGAATGCGATATTGAGGCCTTCGGCGCCTTTGCGGGGTGCTTTGTCGATCAGGCGGCAGCCTTTTGCTTCAACTTCGGCAAGAGCGTTGGCAACACCGTCTTCAACGGCGAAAGCAATGTGCTGTATGCCGCCGCGGCCACCGTTGGCAGCGATGAACTTGCAGATTGCGCTGTCCTCGGCAGTGCCTTCGAGGAGTTCGAGTTTTGTCTGGCCCACTTTGAAGAAAGCAGTGCGCACTTTCTGGTCGGGTACTTCTTCGATGGCGAAGCACTTGAAGCCTAACATGTTCTCGTAAAAGGGGATTGCCTCGTCGAGCGAGGGAACGGCAATGCCGATGTGTTCGATATGTGAAATATCCATTGTTATGTGGTAATTAATAGTTGATTCACAGTTGGGTTGCTAAGGTTGCGGAGCTTCGTCTGAGGCACACGCTCCTTAAACTTTGCAAAGTTAATGAAATTTTTTGAGCTTAAGCTAAAACCGAAGCAAAAAATGCTGAAATAAAGCAATGTGTGACATGCCGGAGGCTTTGTGTCTTTCCTCTGGCCGGGACAATTTGGTCTATGTTCGCTTTTTTGATGTTGCAAGGATATAATAACAAAATTATTGCCTTGATTACTTGCTGCAATAAAAAACACCACCCCGAATCAGCAATGCGAGCCTTCGGGGTGGTGGCAAGGATGGTGGGGTCTCAGATGGATTGCTCGATGGGCCAGACGAAGGCTCGGAGGCCGAGCTTGGGGCGTTCGTCGTTGAACTGGCGCAGCTTGGCCATGACAGCGTCCACACGGCTGTCTTCAACGATGGTGAGTATGGCTCCGGCCAGCGAGGGCCAGGCATGGCTGCCATAGTGAGGCTCGCCGTCGACGCTGCCACGGCCCTTCACCTCGTCCCACGAGGTGAATCCACGGCAGTTGAGGCGTTCGAGCATTTCGATGATTCGTTCGGTGTGTGCCTGGTCGTAGGCTATGAATATTGCTTTCATATCTGGATTCATTATTTAGCAAGTTGCTTGCGTAGCTTGCGTCGTTGGTTCTTGATGCCACGGCTGGCGAAGACGCAGTAGAGCACTGGCACGAAGAGCAGGGTGAGGATGGTGGAGAATGTGAGACCGCCAATTACAGCCGTGCCCATAGGTCGCCACATCTCGGCACCCTGTCCGGTGCCGACGGCCATGGGCACCATGCCGAGGATGGTGGTGAGGGTGGTCATGACCACGGGGCGCAGACGCGATTCGCCGCCGTTGATAACGGCGCGTCGCACCGACATGCCGCGTTCGCGGTTGAGCGATATGTAGTCGATGAGCACAATACCGTTCTTCACCACGATGCCTATGAGCATGATTGCACCGATCATCGACATTACATTGAGGCTGTGTCCCGTCATCCACAGGATGATGAACACACCGGAGAAGGCGAACAGCAGCGAGGTCATGATGATGCCGGGGTATGTGTAGCTTTCGAACTGGGCGGCCATCACGATGTAGACAAGCACGATGATTAGAATCGCAAGAGTCATGAGGTCGGCGAACGATTCCTGCTGGTCTTCATAGCTGCCTGATAGTTCGATGTTGATGCCTTGTGGGATGTCCATCTGCTCGATTTTTGCCTGCGAAGCTTCCACCACGTCGCTCATGGGCACGTCCTGCACCACGGTGCTGACGGTGACAATGCGTTCGCGGTCTTTGCGTTCGATGGTTGGCGGAGTGAAACGCTCCACCACTTTGCCCACGTCGCGTATGCGCACGCCTTTGCCCTGGCTGTTGTAGATCAGGATGTTTTCGATGTCTTCGAGCGAAGTGCGGTTTTCGGGTGCATACATCACTTTTATGTCATATTCCTCGCCGTCTTCGCGGAATTGCGATGCCAGCTGGCCGTTGATTCGGTTTCGGAGGTAGTTGGCCGCCGTGCTGAGGTTCAGTCCGTAGAGGGCCAGTTTCTCGCGGTCGAAGTCCACCTGGTATTCAGGCTGGTAGTCTGCGCGCGAGATGCGCACATCGGCCGTTCCTGGAATCTCGAACAGGGCATTCTGAAGCATTTTTGCCACCGAGTCGGTCTCGTTGAAGTCGTAGCCGTATATTTCGTAGTCGATAGTCGACTGACCGCCCATGCCCATGCCGCCTGTCGACACTTGCACCTTCTTGTATTCGGGGTATTGCTGTTTGAGGTCTTGTCGCATGAGTTCGGCAATCTGGGTGACAGAGCGCTTTCGCTCGCCGGGGTCGGTGAGGCGTATGTTCATCGAAATGATGTGGGGGCCGTTGTCGCTCAGGTTTGCAAAAGTGTTGTCGCTCGAAGCAGAGCCTGTGGTGAAGTTTATAATCTTTATTTCGGGATATTTCTGCTTCCAGTCTTCGACAAGCCGCTGGGTAACATCCCTTGAGATTTCGACACGAGTGCCGATTGGCATTTCAAGATTGACACGCATTCGGGCATCGTCCATAGTTGGCATAAATTCTGTGCCCACTTGTCGCACCAGTAGAAGCGAGCCGACAAAAATGCCTAAGCAGATGATGATTGTCATCGACTTGTGGCTTACCACCCATCCCAGGAGACGGCCGTAGCTGCGGTCGAATGCATCGAGACCACGATTGACGGGAGTGAAGAAAATCTGATAGATGCGTCCGTGGTGGTTGTTGCGGCGCAGCAACTGGCTGCACAGCATTGGGGTGAGCGACAGGGCGCAAGTTGTGGATATAATCATCATGATAGTCACCATCCATCCCAGCTGGCGGAAGAGCACGCCGGTCATGCCGGTTACGAGGGTGAGAGGGAAGAATACGGCGATGAGGGTGAGAGTGGACGCAATTACCGAGATTGCCACTTCGTTGGTGCCATGTACGGCGGCTTGTTTGGGGTCGGAGCCGCGTTCGATGTGTGTCGTGACGTTCTCGAGCACCACTATGGCATCGTCCACAACCATGCCTATGGAAATTGACAAGGCCGACAGCGAGATGATGTTGAGGGTATTGCCCGTTGCAAAGAGGTAGATGAACGATGCAATGAGCGAGATGGGTATGGTGATGGTGATGATGAGAGTGGCACGCCAGCGCCCGAGGAATAGGAACACCACGATGACCACAAACAGAAGGGCGTAGAGCACTGTTTCGACAAGCGAGGCAATGGTGTTGCGGATGTTGTCGGAAGTGTCGACAATGATTCCAAGCTCAATGTCGGCAGGAAGGCGTTTCTGGAGCGAGGGGAGCATTTCGAGCACTTTGTCGGATATTTCTACCGAGTTGGCTCCGCTCTGCTTCTGGATGACAATCATCGCGCCTTGCCGGCCGTTGTTGAAGGTTTGCTGAGTGCGTTCTTCGAGGCTGTCCTCAATTCGGGCCACGTCGCTAAGGTAGATGGGCTTGCCGCCGGAAGTGCCCACGACAATGTTTTTCATTTCCTCCGAAGCCCCGAACTCGCCCTGCACGCGCAGCGAGTAGGTATCGGATCCGATGTCGAAGGGACCGCCGGGGATGTTTCGGTTTTCGGCTCCGATAATGTTGCCAATTTGTTCGACGCTGAGGTTGTAGGCTTCCAGGCGTACAGGGTCGACATAGACATGGATTTCGCGTTTAGGCGCACCGGAAATCGATACCGAGCCAACGCCGCTGATACGCGCCAGAGGGTTTGCCACGGCATCGTCGAGAATCTTGTAGAGGCCGGGCATACTTTCCGAAGCGTTTACCGACAGCATGATGATGGGAATCATGTCGGTGGAGAATTTGAAGATGATAGGCTGCTCGCTGTCGTCGGGAAGCATCGACGACACCATGTCGAGCTTGTCGCGCACATCGTTGGTGAGCACGTCTATGTCCTCGCCATATTCAAATTCGAGAGTTATGACCGATATGTTTTCGCGCGACTTGCTGCTGATGTGCTTGAGGTTGCTCACCGAGTTGAGCACATTTTCCAGCGGCCTGGTCACATTCTGCTCTATATCCTGCGCGCTGGCTCCGGCATAGGTGGTCATCACCATCAGGGTGTTGGTCTCTATGTCGGGGTATAGGTCGATAGGTAGTTGCTTGAGTGAGAACAAGCCCAGAATTACCACGGCCACGAAACAGAGGGTGGTCATGATTGGGCGTTTCACTGCGCTGCCATATAAACTCATATTATTGTCGTATTTATATCGTCGAAGAAATAAGGAAAATTATCGGCGTACCTGAACCTGAGAGCCGTCGATGAGGCGTGTCTGTCCCGAGATGACCACAGAGTCGCCGTCGGCAACGCCGCTGATGAGTTCGTAGCTGTCGCCCAGGCGCTGGCCGAGTTCCACTTTGTTGTAGCTCACCTTGTTGCCTTTGAGGACAAAGACATATTTGTTACCCGAGCCGGTCTGTTTTACAACTGCGCGGTCGGGAACAACAACGTTGACCTGGCTGCCGAGGTCTATGGCTACGCGTGCAAACATGCCGGGTTTTATTCTTTCACCCTGGTTGGAAATGCGCACTTCGACGGTGAATGTTCGTGTTGCCGGGTCGATGGTGGGGTATATGCGGTTGACAGTTCCGGAGAAGGCTTCGTCGGGGTAGGCGTCGAATTGAACTTCTACGGGCATGCCCTGTCTCACCTCGGCAAGGTCGGTCTCGCTGATGTTGATAATAACCTTGACCACCGGAGTGAGCTGCCCCACGGTGAGGACGGGCTGGTTGCCGGTCATGTCGCCCGGGTCGTAGTTGCGAGCTGTCACAACGCCGTTTATAGGCGAGCGGAGCACGGTGTTCTCCAGCAGGTTGTCGTACTGCGACTGAGCGGCATCGAGTTGTGCCTTGAGCTGGTCGACAGCCTGTTGCGTACCCGAGCCGATATTGAGCAGGCTCACTGCACGGTTATATTCGCGCTCGATTTGTTCTTTGTTGATTCGCAGCTGGTCGATGTTTGCACGGTCGAGAACAACGAGTTCCTGTCCGCGATCAACGTGGTCGCCGACCTCTACGTTTATTTTCTTGATGCGGTTAGGTGATGCAGGAGCGATATTGTTGATGTTCTCGGCTTCGACAGTGGCAGTGTAGACCTTGGACTGAGGCACGCTTCGCTGATGGGCCACATCGACAGTGACCACCGGGAGCTCTTCGGCTTTCTCGACCTTCTTTTCCTCTTTGTTGCATGCCGTGCCGAGCACAGCCCCGAGTAATGCGGCATATACCGGTATGAGATTGTGTTTCATCGTGGTGTTATTTCTTTTTATAATTTTCTAAAGGGGCTTTGCCGAGGAGAAGTTCGAGCTGGCTGTCGGCAACGAGGTAATTGAAGATGGATTGATAGTAGGCCAGTCGGCTCTGAGTGAGGGCGAGTTCGCTGTCGCGGAGGTTAAGGTAGCTTGCGGCACCTATTCCGAAACTTTGTTCCATGATGTTGTAGGCCCGTTCGGCTTGGCGCACACTTTCGGAACTGGAGGCAATTTGCTGCACGTTTTTTTTGATGTTGTCGTAGGCCAGTTCAACCTGCATCAACAGTGACCTCTCGAGGTTTTCGCGTTGGAAGCGCATTTCGTCCACCTGCACTTGTGCGGATTTGACACGGTTCCAGCGTTGACCTCCTGAAAAGATGGGGATGGACAGGCTCAGTCCCACGGTGGAGTAGGGCGACCATCGCAGGTTTTTGAAGGGCGAGCCGTTGTTCATCGTTGTCCAGTTGTAGTTGGCAGTGAGCGCAAGCGTGGGCAGATAGGCGAATTTCTGCATGTCGAGGGACTGGTGCAGCATTTTGGTGTCGATGTCCATCATGCGCATGTCGGCATTGTTGCTGATGTCGGTATCGAGCGAGAGCGTGTGCTCGTACATTGTCTTCTCATAGTCCGACAGAGTGCTCGCGGGCTTGAATTTCAGCGTGTTGTCGGCACCCATCAGAATGACGAGCTGCAGCTGGGCCTGGCGTATTGATATTTCGGCCTGGGTGAGCTCGGGTTCGATGTTCTTCATAGCCACAGAGGTGCGGAGCACGTCGTAGTCCGACGCTGCGCCGAGTTCGAATTGTTTTTTATAGGTCTCGTGAGTGAGTGCGGCCATGTCGTAGCTTTCCTTGATGGCTTTTTGCGAATCGATGGCAAGGAGCAGGGTATAATATGCATCCTTCACTTGTTTCACAAGTTCCTGTCGGCTTTTGTGTGCAGCTTCGACGTTGCGCGCTATCTGGGTGTCGCTCAGCTGCAGGTTTTTCCACAACTGAGGGGCGATAAGAGGCATCGAAGCCTGAAAGCCGACAGACATAGTGTTGTCGAGGCCCACTTTTATGCCGTTGCTCATTTTGGGCACCGCAGGTGTTTCTTCGCCGCTATCCTCGCCATCGCTGCCCGAGCCTGACCCCATGCCGCCGAAGCCCGACATGTACATAGTCTGTTTTTCGAGAGTTCGGCTGTACTGGCCCCCGAAATCAATGTTTGGCAACAATTGCCCGATAACTTCTTTGCGGCTGTAGTCTGTCCGCTTCACTTCCATGTCGGCAACGATGATTGTGGGATTGTCCGACAAAGCAATGCTCAGGCAATCATCGAGCGAGAGGGTGATAACCTCCTGCGCTGATACCTGTGCTGCCGTGCCCACGAACATCAAGGTGCCTATAAGAGCACTTAGTCCTTTCATTTGTATGCTGTGATGTCAATCTTTTTTTATTCGCGCAAAATTAATATAATTGTGTCCTTCTGTCAAATGTGGAAATACAACAAAACTTAATATTTTCCTTTTTGACCAATTCTGAGGCGAAAATCTCCTTTCTATGTCCAAATTGTTTGTTGACATGGGAGATTTTTTCTAATTTTGGGGCATGGAACAGGAATTTTCGTCCACTTTGCTTGAAAATGCCGTCTCGGCCATGTCGCGTCTGCCGGGCGTGGGCCGCAAAACGGCCCTGAGGTTTGCCCTCCATCTTCTGCGGCGCGATGTCAGCGAATCCGAAGCGATAGGAAATGCCATCATAGCCCTGCGACAAGGTGTGGTGTACTGCCGTATGTGCCACAACATCAGCCAGTACGAACTATGCCCCATCTGTGCATCGGCAAAACGCGACCATAGTATGGTGTGTGTTGTCGAAAATGTCCGCGATTTGATGTGCATCGAAAACACTCGCCAGTTTGGCGGTGTCTACCATGTTCTCGGGGGACTGATATCGCCCATCGATGGCGTGGGACCCGACATGCTGCAGATTCGTTCGCTTGTCGACCGTGCCCGCGATGGCGCCGTCGCCGAGGTGATACTTGCCACCGGAGCTACTGTCGAAGCCGATACTACAAATTTCTATATCTACCGTCTGCTTGCCAAAGAAGCCCCGCAGGTGAAGGTCACCCAGATTGCCCGCGGAGTGAGCGTTGGCAACGAAATTGAATACACCGACGAGGCAACGCTTGTTCGCTCAATAGCTGCCAGAACGCCTTTTGAATTATGACCTTGCCTAAAGTAACACTCCGTCCCCTCGAACCCGGCGATCTCGACCTTGTCTACACTCTCGAAATCGACCTCTATCATGGTGGCTCGGCCTTGACTTCGGCTCCGCCAAGCCGTCAGCTGATTAGTTCATATATCACTTCGTATTCTGCTGATATTCATGCCGAGCGTCAGCTGCGGCTTGCCGTCTGCAACGAGCAGGGCACAGCAGTAGGCATTGTCGACCTGAGCGACTACGACCCGCATAACGCCCATGCCTTCGTGGGCATAGCCATCCTCGACGCATGGCGGCACAAGGGCTTTGGCACAGCGGCACTCCTTGCGCTCGATGCCTATGCCGCCACCATAGCCATACATTCGCTGCTCGCCCAGGTTGCCGACGACAACGCCGCTTCGCGGGCTTTGTTTGTCCGTGCCGGCTATCGCAGCTGCGGCTGTCTGCGTTCATGGCTGCGCCGTGGCCGTACCTTTGCCGACGCCCTCCTTTTCCAAAAACTATTTCCATAAATCACCGCCGGGGCGAACCATCGCGCCGGCGGCCTTACCTATAATTTATGACTAATCTTTACACTACCGTCACAGCTGGTTGACGCGGGCGGCGAAGAGGCATGCGCCGGTCTGTGTCTCGTTGATGAAGAATGCAAACGGACGGTCGAACTTCACAACGGGAATTTCGACTTTTGGACCC
>CAJUAR010000077.1 GCA_910584495.1 uncultured Muribaculaceae bacterium | reverse complement strand
CGCGTAACAATTAAATCGGTTCGAGCAAACGGATTGGCTGCGAATTTGAGGTAAATAGCGAAAATTAAACGTAATTTGAAAACAAATCCTAAGTTTGAACATTGCGAGTATATCCCTGTCAGATTGGAACACCATTTTTTGCCTGACTATTTCAAACACTCAGGTCGCCTTACCCTGTCGGGCATAAAAATTGGACAAAAAGCGAACAATCCAAATGTTCATTTTGCTGAGGCCGAAAAAAATTGCTAATTTTGCATTTTGGCAGGAGCAAAATCCCCGCCTCCGCAAAACAACAAAGAAACAAGAAACGACAACATGATATTGACAGAATCGCTCGAAACATTTGGCCGCTACTGTATGTTCCTATGGCGAGTTTTTGCCATTCCGGAACGCTGGAGCGTTTTTTTTAAACGCACAGTGCAGGAAGTGGCAAAACTGGGCATTGATTCCATACCGCTTGTAATCATCATTTCGCTGTTTATCGGCGCGGTGATAGCCATTCAGATGCAGCTCAACATTGCCTCTCCACTAATCCCGGCCTACTCTGTAGGCCTTGCGACACGCGACATTGTGCTGCTCGAATTTTCAAACTCCATCCTGTGTCTTATACTGGCAGGCAAGGTTGGCTCAAACATTGCCTCGGAAATAGGCACTATGCGTGTCACCGAGCAGATTGATGCCCTGGAAATTATGGGTATCAATTCTGCCAGCTACCTGGTGATGCCCAAATTGTTTGCATTTGTGCTTTTCATGCCGGTGCTTGTGGTTCTGTGCATGGGCACATCGCTCATAGGCGGCTATGGAGTGGCGATATTCACCGACCTTATCACCGTGTCACGCTATGTCTACGGCCTGCAGGCGATGTTCAATGAGTGGTATGTGTGGTATGCTCTCATCAAATCGCTATTCTTTGCTTTCATCATAGCATCTACAGCTTCGTTCTATGGCTACTACGTCAAGGGTGGAGCTCTCGATGTTGGCAAGGCAAGTACACAGGGCGTGGTGAGCAGCAGCATTTTCATTCTTTTGTTCGACGTTATCCTCACAAAACTACTGCTGCAATGATTGAAGTTAAAAATCTCACCAAGTCATTTGAGGACAAAACTGTTCTCCACGGCGTAGATGCCACATTCTACAGCGGCAAGACAAATCTGATTATCGGTCAGAGCGGCTCGGGCAAGACAGTGCTCATCAAAAACCTTGTGGGACTTATCCGACCCGACAGCGGCGAAATTCTTTTTGACGGCCGCAACCTTCTGACCATGAACCGTCAACAAGTGGCAGACCTCCGCAAGGAAATAGGCATGCTTTTCCAAGGTTCGGCTCTGTTCGATTCGGAGACAGTGCTTGGCAACGTAATGTTTCCCCTGGTGATGTTCACTCAGCAGAGCCGCGCCGAAATGCGAGAGCGTGCCATGTTCTGTCTGGAACGCGTCAAACTTCTCGGTGCCGAAAACAAATATCCGTCGGAAATATCGGGCGGCATGCAGAAACGCGTGGCCATTGCACGTGCCATCGCCTTGAACCCGCGCTACTTGTTCTGCGACGAACCAAACAGCGGCCTCGACCCAAAAACGTCCATTGTCATCGACGAGCTTCTGAGCGACATTACTCACGAATATGGCATTACAACGGTGATAAACACCCACGACATGAACAGCGTGCTGGGAATTGGCGAAAACATTATCTTCATCAACAAAGGCCACCGCGAATGGGTGGGTGACATGAGCCAGATTTACACCAGCAGCAACGAAGCCCTCAACAACTTCGTTTTTGCAACACGTCTATTCCAGCAAGTGCGAGAGTATGTGTCCAAAAACGAAGTTATAAAAAAATAGTATTAGCATTATTCTTTCCTTACACCACCGACCATGAAATTTGCCGACATCCCCGGGCACGAAGACATCAAACGCCGTCTGCGTGAAATGGTTGACAGCGACCGTATCCCCCATGCGCTACTGCTCGAAGGCCCGTCGGGAGCCGGCAAGTATATGCTTGCGCGAGCCCTGGCACAGTACATCCACTGCACCAACCGTTCGGGCGGCGACAGTTGCGGCAAATGCGCGGCATGCCTCCAGCACCAGTCGTTCAACCACATCGACACGTTCTACTCATTTCCTGTCGTTAAAGATGGTGTTACAATATCCGACGACTACATCGACTTGTACCGCGATTTCTTGAAGGAATCGCCCTATATGGACTTCACTCGGTGGCTTGAGATGCTGGGCAACATCAACGCACAGCCTCGAATCTACGTTGACGAAGGGAACGAGCTGCTTCGCCGACTTTCGTACATGACACGCCGCTCACGCTTCAAGGTGGTGTTGATGTGGTTGCCCGAACGAATGAACGACGACACGGCAAACAAACTTCTCAAGCTGGTAGAAGAACCTTTTGGCGACACCTTGTTTGTAATGACCTCGGACAATCCTCGTCTGATTCTTCCCACCATATACTCGCGAACACAGCGCGTGTTGGTGCGACGATACAATGACGACGAGCTGCGCAACATCCTTGTTGCCGGAGGCGCATCGCAACAGCAAGCCGACGACCTTGCCCACATTGCCGAGGGCGATATGAATCTTGCCCTGCGACTGGCAACACACAGCAACGACCAACAACAGCATTTTGAACTCTTCACCTCGCTCATGCGCCTTGCTTATGCACGCAAAGTGGCCGACCTCAGAGCCTGGAGCTTGAAAACTGCCGACCTGGGACGCGAAAAATGCATGGAATTTATAGGCTATGCATGCCGTATGGTCCGCGAAAGCTTCCTGATGCACCTCCACGACGAAAGGTTACTGACCATGAGCGCGGCCGAACACCAGTTTGTCGCCAAGTTCTATCCATTCATCAACGAAAAAAACGTGGAGGACATGATTGCCATGTTCGACCGGGCCCGTACCGAAATAGCAGGTAATGGCAGTGCCAAAATCGTCCTCTTCGATGTGGCGGTGAGAATCATTATGCTAATACGCAGGAAATGAGTACATCTAATAATAATTTTCTGCGCAGTGTGGCGCAGTATTATACCGAAGATTCGAAAAGCCGTCCGGCTCTTGAACGCATAACTTTCATATTGCCCAACAAGCGCAGCGCCCTTTTTCTGAAACAATATATCCGACAAAGCGTAGAAGGAGTGGCTATGATGCCAAGGCTCATGACAATGCGTAACTTTCTGAGCATCTATGCCAAATATCCTGAGGCCGAAGGTTTGAGCCTGCTTTTCACCCTCTATAACGCATATCGCAATGTGATGAGCCGCAAAGGACGCAGCAATGCCATCAAGGAATTCGACAGCTTTGTCTTTTGGGGCGATATGATGATGAGCGACTTCGACGACATCGACAAATCGCTCGTCAAAGCAAAAGATTTGTTCTCAAACATCAAAAATAACAAAGAAATACAGGCCGACTTTCTGACAGAAGAACAAAAAGAAGTGGTTCGCCGCATATGGGGTGAAAACCGCTTCACGGCCGAGACTGAGCGTTTTTGGCTCCATCTGGGCGACAACAGCGAGAAAAACCTCGGTGCCAAGTTCCTTTATCTCTGGGAGATACTTGCCGACATATATGCCGAATACCACCGACTGCTTGCAAGCTCGGCAGCAAGCTCGCCCGGAGGCCAGTACCGCCAGGCTGTTGAAGGCATCAAAGAGTTTGAGAGCAACGACTTTGGCTGGCCCACACACTATGTGTTCGTAGGGTTCAACGATTTCAGCAATGCCGAGGCCCTGGTGGCTTCGCATCTCAAACGACACGATGCGGCATCGTTTTTCTGGGACACTTCGGCCCTCGACCTCGTAGGCAGAGACTCCGAGGGTAATTATCCACGCCCGCTGCACACTCTCGGTACTCTTGTCAAAGAATTTCCCATGCCCTCCGACTACGAGGGCCGAAACATTGGTAAATGTGCAAGCGTCACAGTTGTGTCATCGCCTTCGAACGTCGCCCAGGCCAAATATCTCCATGAGCTCTTGCTCCAGTGGCATGATGCCGGTTATTTCGATGCCGATAATGCAATCAACACCGCCATAGTGCTCCCCGACCAAAGTCTGCTGTTACCTGCTCTACTGGCCATACCCGACCAGATCAAGGCCCTCAACATATCTATGGGTTTGTCGTACCGCACCACAAGTTTTGCCATCTTGCTCCATACTGTCATATCCATGCAGCTTAGAGCACGAAAACTTCATGGCGAATACCACTTCTTCTACGAAGATGTGGTCGAAGTGCTTACTCATCCACATATACGAGCCATAGCCCCCGACGAAGCCGATATAATTGTCAAAGCGGTTGAAACCGACAAACTGTATAATATTTCCGAAGGCCGACTTGCCGAGCTAAGCTCCAACCTTGCTCCACTGTTCACCGTTGTGCACCAAACCGGCGACATCGATGAAGTGTCGGACTATCTTTCCAAGCTCTTCGACTGGCTGGAACAGTCGCTCGCCGCCATTGGCCGGGCAAAACACACCGCGCACATTCCTGAATTTGAGAAGGAAGCCATAGCCTTCTTCCGTTCGCAGCTCGAGACCCTCTCCCGCCTTGCCCACGAGCATGGCTTGCGGATGGAGGAGCATACATTCTTCCACCTTTTCGAACGAGTGTTCAATGCTCGCGGTCTCACCCTTGCCGGCACTCCGCTCAAAGGCTTGCAGATTCTGGGCGTGCTCGAAACACGAGCTCTCGATTTTGACAACGTCATCATTCTTTCGGTCAATGAGGGAGTACTTCCTCGCAAGCAATATGCCAAAACAATGATACCCACCGCCATCCGTTCAGGCTTCAGGCTGCCCGACTTCAACAGTCTTGAATGGAGCTATGCTTATTGTTTCTATAGGCTTGTGGCACGTTCGCAACGAGTGACTTTGTTCTACGATGCACGTGTCGACGGTTTGGGATGCGGAGAAAAATCGCGCTACATTTCGCAATTGCGCTACCTAATGCCACAAATTGAACTTAAAGAAACAGAACTGACGCTCAGCTCCACTTCGGGCAGCAACCAGCCCATCTGTGTCACCAAGAATGCATCGGTGATGAAGCAACTCGACCGGTTCCGTTTCGGTGGCCCTCTCTGTTTGTCGGCAACCGCCCTCAAAGCCTACCATCAGTGCCACCTGCGCTTCTATCTGGAATATGTGCGCAACATGCGCGGCAACGACGAACTGGTGGACTACATCACTTCGTCTGAGTTTGGCACAATTGTGCACAATTCCATCCAAGACCTCTTTGAACCCTTCCTCGACAAGTTGATTACCGGCGAACAATACGACCGCTGGCTGGATTGCAACAACAAAGAAGTTGAGCGCACTGTGGTGCGGCAGCTGGTGAAAGAGCACTTCAAAAATCTGCCCGAAGATGCCACTGCCGACAGCCTAACTGCCGAAGGACGCATGGCTGTTGACCAGATTGCCTTTATTGTCCGCTCCAACCTGCGTGCCGAAAAAGAAAAATATGCCGCTGACGGTTTTGTGTTCAAGGGAAACGAACGCAAAACAAACACGATAAAGCTTTCCCGTCCATGGGTTATCAACAGCAAACTGGAGATAAACTTCAAAATGTCTATCGACCGTGTAGATCAGTTGTCGGACAAATTACTAAGGTTCATTGACTTCAAAACAGGAGCCGAAGACCTCTCGGCAGGCAACATCGAAACTCTTTTCAGCGGAAAATCGAGTACCAAAGGCGGCATGCTTCAGATTTTGTGCTACTGCGAGGCATATCTCCAGCTTGAGAACAGCAATGTGGACATTGAACCGCGTATACACCCTCTGCGCGACCTGTCCGCGGCAAAAGGTATTCAGGAATTGACAATAAACAAACGCCCTATTTTCACATACAGCGACATAAGGCAAGAATTCAAACCGCATCTTTACAAACTTTTCGAAGAAATTTTCGACCCGGACGGGACCTTTGAGCAGACCGACGACGACAACAACTGCAAATATTGTCCATTCCTTAGTTTGTGCGGACGCTCACCAAAGGATTATTGACTATGGCTGGAATATATGTTCATGTGCCATTCTGCCATGCCAAGTGCGCCTACTGCGATTTCTACTCCATTGCCAACAATAAACTTGTCAATGCCTATATCGATGCCGTAGAAAGCGAATATTCTTTCCGCATCAATGAACTTGGCAATGAACATATCGACACTCTATACCTTGGAGGAGGAACGCCGTCGATGCTCGATGCCGGGCAGTTCCGCAGCCTTGTCTCATTCCTTCCGCGACATCAGGCACAAGAATTTACCATTGAAGCCAACCCCGAGGACATTACGCTGTCAAAGGTTGAAACATGGATGGCCGAAGGTGTGAACAGGGTGAGCATAGGCGTGCAGTCGCTCGTTGATGATGAACTCCGTGCCGTCAAACGCCGTCATTCTGCAGCACAAGCACTTGAAGCTATCGACAACATACGGAAAGCCGGCATCGATAACATCAGCGCCGACCTCATCTACGGTCTTCCCGGACAAACGCTGCAAAGCTGGAATTATTCGCTCAACAAATTATTTGCCAGCGGCATATGCCATCTTTCGGCCTACTGTCTGAGCTTCGAAGAGGGCACTCTGCTCTATCGCCGTCTGCAACAAGGGCAAATAGAGGAGACAAGCGACGAAGAAATCGAACTCCGTTATGCCCTGCTCTGCCGCACAGCTGCAAAAAATGGTTTCAGACACTACGAAATCTCGAATTTCGCCCTGTCCGGACGATGCTCGCGTCATAATTCAAACTACTGGAAATCCATTCCTTATCTCGGCCTTGGACCGGCAGCACATTCCTTAGGCACCGATGGGTTAAGACGCTTCAACACAGCTGACATCCGCCAATATATCGAAAACCCGACAAAGGCTGCAACAATAGACGAAGAAGACGAGGCGAACCGCCTCAACGATACCATAATGACAGCACTGCGAACAGCCGAAGGACTTAATCGCAACGATGTTACAGAAAAGCAATGGGACGGTGTGATGGTTCGCGGTCGCAAATGGCTGAGAGCAGGAGCTCTATGCACCGGAAATGATGATTCGAGATTATTTATTCCCGAAGATAAATGGCTCGTTGCCGATGCCATAATACGCGATTTGTTTACCGATTAATTCAATCCATCAGCTTTTTTTTGTAATTTTGTACCTATGAAAACGAACGAACAAGTTCACGATTCGTGGGATCGCGAACATCTTTGGCATCCATACACTTCTACAATCGATCCACTGCCCACCTATAAGGTTGACCATGCGTCAGGCGCGGTAATCACTCTCGCCGATGGCAAGGAACTTATCGACGGTATGTCGTCGTGGTGGTGCATTATCCATGGTTATAACCACAAACGGCTCAATGATGCCGCGGCACGTCAGCTCGACAAGATGAGCCATGTCATGTTTGGCGGGCTCACCCACGAACCCGCCATAGAGTTGGGCAAACTGCTTCTTGAGGTAGCCCCGCCTTCGATGCACAATATTTTCTATGCGGATTCAGGCTCTGTGGCTGTGGAGGTGGCTATGAAAATGGCTGTACAGGCTGCAATCTCTGCTTCCGGCAGTCATGAGAAAACCAATTTTGTTACCATACGCAGCGGATACCACGGCGACACTTGGAATGCCATGAGTGTCTGCGACCCTGTGACTGGCATGCACGGAGCTTTTGGCTCGGCCTTACCGGTCCGCTTTTTCATCCCGCAGCCACGGTCGCGTTTCGGCGGGGAATGGAACGCCGACGATATTCGCCCGCTTAAGGACCTGCTGGAGAAGCATGCGTCTGAAATTGCCGCACTCATTCTCGAACCCGTCGTGCAGGGTGCCGGAGGCATGTGGTTCTACCATCCTGAGTTTCTGCGACAGGCAAGAAAATTGTGCGACAAATACGATGTGCTGCTGATTTTCGACGAAGTAGCGACAGGTTTCTGGCGCACGGGCAAGTTCTTCGCATGGGAGCATGCCGGAGTCGAGCCGGACATTATGTGCATAGGCAAAGGCCTGACAGCTGGCTATCTGACAATGAGCGCAGTGCTTACCACACAGAATGTTGCCGACACCATTTCCAACGGCGAAGCCGGCGTGCTTATGCACGGGCCCACGTTCATGGCCAATCCGCTGGCATGTGCCATTGCCGTTGAATCGCTCAAAATGCTCATGGAGCAGGATATGCCCGCTGTCATTGAACGAATCGAGACATGTCTGAGAAAGGAACTGGCACCCGCCGAAGAGATGGAAAATGTCGCCGATGTCCGTGTGATAGGTTCTATAGGTGTCATCGAACTAAAACGCAATGTCGACGTGGGCAAATTTCAAAAAGTGTGCGTTGAAAAAGGTGTCTGGATTCGCCCCTTCGGACGTAATGCCTACATTATGCCTCCCTACTGCATTTCGGACTGCCAGCTGAAAAAACTTTGCCGAACCCTCATCGACATTCTCAGTGATGAATCAAACTATTGAACAACAACTCGAGCTTCTGCAACAAACAGGCAACCTGAGGACAATTCCTGCCGACGGCGCAAACGATACCTGTGTTGATTTCACCTCCAACGACTACCTCGGCATTGCCGCCAGAACCGACCTGCAAGCCGAATTTCTTGCCAGCTTACCTGCCAACGAAATGCTCATGTCGTCGTCGGCATCTCGTTTGCTGTCGCGGCACCAATGTGTTTACTCACAATTTGAGCAAGCCCTATCTGATGCTTATCATGGCCGCAAAGCCTTGATATTCAACTCAGGCTACCATGCCAACACAGGCATGGTGTCAGCCCTTGCCACACCCGGCACGATGATTATTGCCGACAAACTTGTGCACGCAAGCATCATCGACGGCATCAAACTCGCGTCTGTTCCATTCGAACGGTTCCGGCACAACGACATGGACCATTTATCGCGCCTTCTCGAAAAGGCCAAGCTCCAAGGCCTCAGACCGATGATTGTTGTTGAAAGCGTCTACAGCATGGATGGCGACAAGGCCGACATAGAAAAACTAATCGACCTAAAGTGCAAACATAGAGATGCCATGCTCTATGTCGACGAAGCACACGGTGTGGGCATTGAAGGCCCCTCAGGCCTCGGCTCCGTAATGTCTTCGCCGAAAAATGAGCATGTCGATATTATTGTCGGGACACTCGGCAAAGCTTATGCCTCGATGGGCGCATATGCAATGATGAACGACACCCTGCGCCAATTTGCCATCAACAAAGCCCGCAGCTTCATTTTTTCTACTGCCCTGCCCCCCATAAACATTGCATGGAGCAATTTCATTTTCGAAAAAGCATTGGAAATGGACAACGAACGCTCGCACCTCAAAAAACTTGCCCGCATGCTCTGCAACGGCCTTGCAAAAATGAATATAAGAACCCCTGAAAGCCATATTCAAGGCATACCGGCAGGAAATCCTTTCAGAGCTGTAGAAATGTCGCAGAAACTTAAGTCGTTGGGATTCGATGTGTTACCAATACGAACACCCACCGTTCCTCCAGGCACCGACCGACTGCGTGTCAGCCTGTCGGCATCACTCACCGAAAACGACATCAATCTCTTTCTTAAAGCATTGAGCACAACATTATGAACAACAGCGACACATATATCCAACGTCGCACCCGGCGTCCCCGACATCACAAAGCAGGAAAGATGGGGCTTATAAGCTTTTTGGCTGCTCTGCTGTTCTTCGGTCTTGTCTCCTATGGACAATGGATTAAAAACCGACACACCAAAACTTCTCCATCACCGGATGTCGATGTTGAATGTCTTAAAATCGTATCATTACCCGACGATGTACCCCAAATCATAAAGGAGTACACCGGCTTTACAGTATCCTTCAACCCCGCCCATCACCTGCCCAACTATGTAGCATGGGAACTAACCGGGACCGAAACCGAAGGGCAAACGCCACGCAATTCAAAGTTCAGAGTCGACGACGACGTTTATGGTTGTGCCACACCGGGCGACTATCGAGGCTCGGGATTCGACCGAGGACACATGGCTCCCGCAGCCGACATGAAATGGTCGCAAAAAGCAATGGACGACTGCCATTTCCTGACCAACATTTGCCCCCAAGACCACAACATCAATAGCGGACGTTGGTCGACGCTCGAAAAACTATCGCGGCAATGGGCAAAACGAGACAGTGCCATAATCATTATCTGCGGTCCTATCCTCACCGACGAACTACCGCGAGCCATTGGCGACCAACAGGTATCAGTGCCGGAACGATTTTTCAAAGTTATCCTTGCTCCATTTGCAACACCTCCCTCGGCTATAGCATTTGTCATGCCAAACTACAAAACCGACGACAGCATGGACGCAATGGCCGTAAGTGTCGACGACATAGAACAAATCACCGGCTTCGACTTCTTCAACTGTCTGCCCGACGAACTGGAAAACACCATTGAACAAAATTCAAATTTCCGCTATTGGAACAAACGAAAACGCTCAAAATGATTCAAAACCAAATATACAACCCCGACGACACAATATGCGCCATATCCACACCATATGGAATGGGAGGAATAGCCGTTGTGAGAGTGAGCGGCCGTGATGCTTTCGACATTGTCGACACAATATGGAAAGGCAAAAAACTTGCCACAGCACCATCGCACACCGTTCATCTGGGCCATATCATCGATCCCGACGAAAACGGTTCTGTAATCGACCAAGCCGTAGCCACTGTCTATCGCGGCCCTAATTCATTCACAGGCGAAGACGTGGTAGAACTCGGCATCCACGGTTCGCTATGGATTCAGCGGCAATTAATCGAACTGCTTGTCAAACAGGGCTGCCGGACTGCCCTTGGTGGTGAATTTTCACGCCGGGCCTTTGCTGCAGGAAAAATGGACCTCGCTCAAACCGAAGCCGTGGCCGACCTGATTGCCTCGTCGTCGCGTGCTGCCCATCGCCTGGCAATGAGCCAGATGCGTGGCTCGTTCTCCAAAATGCTCGAACAAATGCGCTCGCAACTCGTCGACCTTGCAAGCCTTTTGGAACTCGAACTCGATTTTTCCGAAGAAGATGTCGAATTTGCCTCACGCCAAAAACTGAGACTACTCGCTCAGGATATTCAAGGGAAACTCTCGCGCCTCGCCGATTCATACTCGGCCGGACAAGCAATCAAAAACGGCATCCCGGTGGCCATTATAGGCAAAACAAATGCCGGAAAATCATCGCTGCTCAACGCCCTCCTTGGCGACGAACGAGCCATAGTGAGCGACATACACGGCACAACACGCGACGTGATTGAAGACACCATGGAACTCGGCCCATTCCTCGTACGCTTCAAAGATACTGCCGGGCTCAGACACACCGACGACCCTATAGAAACCCTCGGCATTGAACGTTCGCGCACAGAAGCCGCAAAAGCCGAAATCGTGCTCTACGTCGTTGACGCAACCGAGACGCTCGACATTCCTTTCATGATTGCCGAAAATGCCGACACTGATCCTCAACATCTCATTTTTGCAATCAACAAAACAGACCTCTGCACAACCGAACACATCGAAGAACAAATAAAAACAATCTGGCCCAATGCCATCACTGCTCTAATCCAAGCAAAAAAACACAAAGGTATAGAACAGCTCAAACAACTGATTACCGGCAAACTGCAAAATCTCAACGATGCAGCGGCCCAAGGCGAAGTGATGGTGACAAACGTTCGGCATGCCGCTTATCTGCAACAAGCAGCTCAAAGCCTACAGACCGTGATTGAAGGCATTGACAACCAGCTCTCGGGCGATTTCATAGCTCAGGACCTGCGCCAAGCCATCCACCAGCTCTCCTCCATCACAGGCTCCATAACCACCCCCGACCTACTCCAAAACATATTTTCCAAATTCTGCATCGGCAAATGACGTAATTGTCACAATCCGTCACAATCCGTCACAATCC
>CAJUAR010000076.1 GCA_910584495.1 uncultured Muribaculaceae bacterium | reverse complement strand
GTTTGTCAAGGACTTGCATTTATAACAAGTAATTAAGCTGCGAATTTAAGGAAAAAATTGTTTCGACTGCAAAATAAAGTTATTCTCTCAATATTTCCAAGCAGAAAAGTAAAAAAATGTTGTTTTTTTTCATTATGCCGGCACAAGCCTCATAAACAGAAGCGCATTGACATGTCTTAGAGAGTGTTTGAATTTAACTTTATGAAATCTTTAGAGTTCTTCCCGGCCTGTTTAGAGCTTTTATTCAGTCATTATGGAACCCCATAATTCCTTCATTCAAGCTCAAAACAATTTCGGGAATCTTCTCTGTATCTACAAAAAAGCATCCATAGTGGATGCTTTTTTTGTAGATGTTCGCCTCTTTGTAGCCGCGCAACAGTCCAACTGCCGGGAGACCTTAAGACCTCCCCTCCATGATGTTCTCAGCCTCTTTTTCCCTTTCCAATCTGACCTTGTTGGTAGATTTTGTGCATTTACAAAAAATGCTTATCTTTGCGAAACTTTTACCAATATCTATAAACATCATCATCACATACTTAACTCATCAATGAAGAATCTATCTTGCTGCCTTGCCATTTTGCGAAGTTTTCGCCTCTGGCACAGCGTGAAATAGACCGCATGGCACAAACACGTCGAAGAACATCGCGCCAAGCCTTCATTGCACTAAAAAACAAGGACACATAAACACCTAAAATCAATTTATTACACAATGAACAAATTTCTTAATCTCGCAGTCGTCGGCCTCGCCGCCGCATCGATGGTGGCTTGCGGAGGCTCCGGCAAAAAAACGGCCTCCGGCACCGACAGCCTCGCCGCCGACACTGTGCCCGCCTTTGCAACCTTCGATACCCGCGACCTATGCCTCATCTATCAGGGCGGCGCTCACCGTATCGACTGGACCGAAGAGCACTTCGAGCCATACGTAACACACCAATTTGCCGGCGACACAGCAAAGCACTGGCTTTTTGACGGCTTTCTCTTCCTCGAATTCAAAGACGGCAAGGGACGGCAATACTCACCTGGCTACGATAAAGAAAATGCCCGCAAAACCGAATGGGAATGGTATCTCGGCCGTCTCTTCGAAAAAGGCAAGTCGCTCGATGCCCTCGACAAGACTATCGAAAAAAACAAAGCCGAACTTGGTGACCCCGGCTTCCGCCACAAAGTGGTGCTCACCATCCTTGTGCCTATCGACGGTCAAAAGGACTGGGGCGAAGTCGACGGCAAAGCCCTCGATTTCAGCAAGGACGAAGACAAAGTGAAAGCAAGCGAATGGTTTGTCGACCAACTTGTAGACCGTTTCAACGCCCAGGGCTATAAGAATCTCGACCTCGACGGCTTCTACTGGGTGGCAGAAGGCGGCACAGAATCGAACCTGCCTCCGTTCGTGGCTCCTTATGTCCACAAAAAAGGTTATAAATTCGTTTGGATTCCCTATTGGAACTCGCCTGGAGCGGCCGACTGGAAAGAAGCCGGCTTCGACATTGCCTACCAGCAGCCCAACCATTTCTTCCAGACCGAAATTCCCGACGAACGCCTTGATGAGGCTGTGGCCTTCGGCCTTGCCAACAACATGGGCATGGAATTTGAATTCGACAGCCGCATCCTCACCGACCCCGACAACTTTGCTCCCCGCATGAACGCATATATCGATGCCTACGAACGCGGCGGCGTGTTCGACAAAGCTGCTCTTGCCTACTACGAAGGCGGCCATGGGTTCTACGATGTGATGAAAGATCCCAAGCCCGCAGCAAAAGCTGCTGTCGACCGCCTGGCGCGCCATATTGTCGACCGCCAGAGCAAGCCTGAACTCACCAAGAAATAATCAAACCCTCTATAAATGCCAACGCACGGTGTCGATGCCATGCGTTGGCTTTCATTTACAAACATCATGGATCCTACTCAGCCACCAATCGAAACACATCCCTGGCCACCGTTTGTTCCCCCAAATGCCAAAGTATTGATTATGGGCACATTTCCGCCAAAGCCCCTGCGGTGGTCCATGGATTTTTACTATCCTAACCGCACCAACGACTTCTGGTATATGATGGGGCTCATTTTCTTCGACGACCGCCATGCGCTCTACGACAAAGAAACACGCACATTCCGCCTCGACGACATCAAGCGGCTTCTCACCGAGCAAGGCATAGCCCTCCACGATACTTGTCGCCGCATACGCCGTCTGCGCGACAACGCTTCGGACAAATATCTCGAAATTGTCGAGCCGGTGCCGCTTCGCGAGCTTTTGGCCGCCATGCCCCTGTGCCACACCGTGGCCACCACGGGCGAAAAGGCAGCAGGGATTGTTGCCGACATCACACATACGCCTGTCCCCCGCATGGGCGAGATGGTCCGTTCCGACGACGGCCTCCAAATCTGGCGCATGCCATCCACAAGCCGCGCCTTTCCCATGGCTCTTGAGAAAAAAGCCGAGTATTACAAACGATTATTCAGATAAAAGCAGTACCTTTGTTTCGAAAATCACAAACCTATTCTTGATGCAAAGCAAACTTATATATATTCTCCTCATCGCCACGGCGCTGCTTCTGTCGGCTTGCAACAACGATGTTTTTGTCGACCACCCCGACATGGGCGACGACGAAAACATCATCCTACAATCGCCCTTCGATAACAGTACCCACTATTTCAAACCGTCCGACATAGACCGCATCAGCGTCTATCACAGCGAAATGTGCCGCCACGTGCTCATCACACCCGAAGGAGTGGTGAAAACCGACGAGGAAGGTCACGAGGTGGAAGTGAACCCCGCAGAAGGCGGAAAAGTCGACATCATGGGGCCTGCTTGCCAACTCACCGTGGATGTCGACAGTCGTGGTGTGATTACTATTGCCAACTCGGAGAACTATTCGCGTATCCCCTTTACTGCCAAAGTTATACTTTTCAACGGCGAGATGTACCGCACCATAAAAGTCGAAGTGCAGCCCGGACGGCAGTTCAATGTGCAGTTCACCATCATCGACACAGACAAGCAAGCGCAGATGCAATTCAGGGAAATAGTGGAGGGCGTTATGACATATAACAACAACACCGACAGCGAACAGGTGATTGCCATCAAACCCTATCAAGGCGCTATGACCAACGCCATGATTCTATTTTCCGACAATTGCGACAAAATGCTCAACCTGAAAGAAGCTCCGGAAATGGAACTGGTCACAGCCTCGCCCGACAGCATGCTGCATTACGACGGCCGCAAGCTCGCCCTTACCCCCGAGCTGCAGCGACTGCCTCTATTGGATGCCGGCCGCGAAGTGCGCTACCGCCTTCCGGCCCACACAAAGGTGCGATTCACACGCACGCTTTTATATGTCAAGTTGAATGTGCCTTTTATCATCTATGCCACACACCCTGAGTATGAATCGGAGCAATATGAATTCCACGCATCACTCGGAGTAATCGATCCCATCGACTTCAAATTAGAATATGAAATTGTTGAATAGAATAATGGCCATAGGCTGCATGTTTGCCGCCACGTTAGCCTCGTCGGCACGCACCGACAGCACAGCCATCAGGAGCAGGATAATGATTGATGCTACAGGTGCATATGTTCCGCATACAAGCCGTTTTTTCGAGGGGCGAAACAACGAGGACCGCGTCATCGACGGTGCTGCGGCCTTCAACCTCAAATATGCCTTCTGCTTTGGGCAGCAGTCGCGGCAATGGCGGCACTATCCCGGGGCATACCAGGGCTTAGGCGTGGGTTTCAACACTTTCTTTGCCGGCAGTCTGATGGGCAATCCGGTGAGTGTCTATGTCTTCCAGGGCGCTCCTCTTGTGCATTTCTCGCCACGTCTGAGCCTTGGCTACGAATGGAACTTCGGTGCATCGTTCGGGTGGAAGAAATACGATTATTATACCGATGACCAAAACATTATCGGCTCGCACACCAACGCCTACATGAATCTGGCACTTGTGCTCAACTACCGTCTGTCGCCGCAGTGGACAGTGGGCGTGGGCCTCACAGGCTCGCACTTCTCAAACGGCAACACGAGCCAGCCAAATTCCGGAGTCAACACCCTCGGGCTCAGAATGGGAGTGAGCTACAACATCGACACGCAGCCAGTTGCACGCCCTTCGGCCCTGCCCGGCGATTTCAAGCGAGGCTGGAGCCTCGACGTGATGGCCTACGGAGCTTGGCGTGCCAAAGTGGCGCATTTCGACGGCACGCCGGTGGTGCTAAAGGGCAAATTTGCCGTGGCCGGCATCAATATCGCGCCTATGTATGAGTTTCACCGCCTGTTCCGCGCCGGTGTGTCGGTCGATGTCAAATACGACGAGAGCGCGGGCATAGAGCGTTTTCGCACCGAATGGTCGAGCGACGACAATCCCAAATTTTACCGCCCCTCCTTCCACAAGAATCTTATCGGCGGCCTCTCGGCAAAGGCTGAGTTTGTGATGCCCGTCTTTACCATTGCCGCCGGCGTGGGCTATAATTTTGTAGGCCCCGACGACGACCGCAGCATCTACCAGACCCTTACCCTCAAAACCTACCTCACCGAGCGACTATATCTCAACGTCGGCTACCAGCTCCACGAGTTCAAAACGCCAAACAACCTGATGCTCGGCCTTGGCTACCGCTTCGCTCTCTAAGAGGGTGGCTGAATCGGCGGAGGCAACACCGCCATTGTTCAATTGTTCAAATACTACATGATTATTTGCTGCGAAAAGAAATATTTGCTATTTTTGCAGGACTAACAGTGACACAACACAACAAAGATATAATATGGCAACAAAACCTTTCCACTATCAGGAGATGTTTCCCCTCGGACCGGACACGACCGAGTACTATCATCTTACCAGCGACTACGTCCACACCGAAACATGGGGCGGACATGAATTTCTTGTCGTAGACCCCGAAGCCTTGACTGTAATTGCCAACCAGTGCACCCACGACAACGCCTTTATGCTGCGTCGCGAACACAACGAAATGGTGGCCAAAATTCTTCACGACCCCGAGGCAAGCGAAAACGACAAGTTTGTGGCTCTGACCATGTTGCGCAATGCCGAAGTATCAGCCAAAGGCCAGCTGCCTTTCTGCCAGGACACAGGCACAGCTATCTGCCACGCCGAGAAAGGCCAGTTTGTATTCACAGGCTGCAACGATGAGGAAAAAATCTCGGAGGGTGTCTACAAAACATACACTACATGCAATCTGCGATATAGCCAAAACGCACCTCTGACAATGTATGATGAGGTGAACACCGGCTGCAACCTGCCCGCTCAGATCGATATTCATGCTGCAGAGGGAGGCGAATATCACTTCCTCTTTGTTGCCAAAGGCGGCGGCTCGGCAAACAAAACCTACCTCTACCAGGAAACCAAGGCCCGCATCAACCCCGACAAGCTCGTGCCTTTCCTCGTTGAGAAAATGCGCTCGCTCGGCACTGCTGCTTGCCCTCCCTACCATATTGCATTCGTTATCGGCGGCACATCGGCCGAGAAAAACCTTGAAGTTGTCAAGAAAGCTTCTGTCAAATATCTCGACAGCCTGCCCACACATGGCAACGAATACGGCCATGCTTTCCGCGATGTCGAACTCGAAGGCGTTCTTAAAAAAGCTGCCGAAGAACTCGGGCTCGGCGCTCAGTTCGGCGGCAAATACTTTGCCCACGACATCCGTGTGATCCGTCTGCCCCGCCACGGTGCTTCCTGCCCCATTGGCATGGGCGTGAGCTGCTCGGCCGACCGCAACATCAAGGCCAAAATCAACAAAGAAGGCCTCTGGATTGAAAAACTCGACAGCAATCCCGGCGAGCTCATTCCCGAAGAGCTCCGAAATGCCGGCGAAGGAAACGTTGTGAAAATCGACCTCAACCGTCCCATGAACGAAGTACTGGCCGATCTCACAAAATATCCCGTGTCGACCCGTCTGTCGCTCAACGGCACCATCATCGTGGGCCGCGACATTGCCCACGCCAAAATTAAAGAACGCCTCGACAAGGGCGAACCAATGCCGCAGTACCTCAAGGACCACCCCATCTACTATGCCGGTCCTGCCAAAACTCCTGCCGGTATGGCCTCCGGATCGTTCGGCCCGACAACTGCCGGACGTATGGACCCCTATGTCGACCAATTCCAGGCAGCCGGCGGCTCCATGATTATGATTGCCAAGGGCAACCGTTCGCAGCAGGTTACAGATGCATGCCACAAGCACGGCGGCTTCTATCTGGGCTCTATCGGCGGTCCAGCTGCCGTTCTGGCACAGAACTCAATCAAGAAAGTCGAACTGCTCGAATATCCCGAGCTCGGCATGGAAGCTATCTGGAAAATCGAAGTGGAGGACTTCCCCGCATTCATACTTGTCGACGACAAAGGCAACGACTTCTTTACCGAAATCAACAAAAAATGCGCTTGCTGCCCTCTGAGCAAGTAATCGCATTCTGACCGAAATACGAGGGGTAGGCACCACAGCAGGCGTCTGCCCCTTAAACTTTTCGGAAATACGGGTGTCTTATATATTATATTCGAGCTTAGGTGCCGGCGGCCCGCTGACAAGCTCCAATAATTTAACCCCTTGCGAAGCAACATAACCAATCCCTAAGGGATATAACCCGTCGGCGAAGCCGACATAATCTCCATTCTATCAGAATGAAACGTCAACTTTTTCTATTAGTACTACTATTCACACTCTTCATGCCAAAAATCAACGCGCAAGAAGATGGACTGAAATTTGCAGTTCCCGACTTCTCGATGCCGCAGACAGTGATTGAGAACGCACGTGCCAATCTTGCTGCATGCAATCGGCAGCCGTCCACCACGGGCACCGCCCGTCTGCGAGCCGTGCTCGAGCTGTGTGCTGCCCAAGCCTCCATCGACCCCGACAGCCTCTTTGCCCAGCCGGCTTTTGTGGCTGCGCAAGCTGCCACACCGGGGCTTGACGATGCCTCGCAAGCAATGCTCCTCACCCTCCAGGCTAAAATCCTCAACGACATATACACTCGTCGCAGGTGGATCTACAACCAGGTGTCAGCCCCCGACAAACCACTTCCTGATGATGTGGCCAAATGGAGCGGCCGCCAGTTCGGCATTGTCACCGACAGCCTTATTGCCAAAGCTCTGGAAATTGCCGCCAAAGCTCCTGCCAACATCGAAGTTTTCAAACCGTGTCTCGACTATAGCACCGGCACGTTGAAGTACACCCCCACCGTTGCTGATTTCATTTCGATGCAAGGCATTGACTATCTGACCGATTTCGAAATAGTTCTTCCTGAAACAAAGACAAAAGCACGACAATTGTGCGACAATGCTCTTGCAGCATCGAAAGCTCCGTCGGCTCCTTTTTTCTTCTGGGCGGTGAGAAAGGACGAATTCGACAGCAAGAAAAATGCTCTTCTCGACCTTTATAACAAGTACTCAAACACAGAAGATGCCCGCTATGTGCTGATGGTTCTATGCCGCCGCCAGTTCCTGGGAACCTACGAGGTTGAGCTCGCCTCCGAAAACACATCGGACGAAGCAAAAAAACACGAGATTCGCGACAAACGCATTGATATGCTTGAGACCTCGCTTCGCGATTTCCCGACGTGGCCGCAAAATGCAGTGCTTACAAATGCCCTCAACGAGCTCAAACAACAACGCCTCACACTCAAAGCCGACAACCGCGTGGTTCCGGGTAAACCATTCACTGTTGATATTACAAGCTACCGCGTCAACGATGCAACTGTCCGCTTCTATAAACTGCCGAAAGATGACTCGCAATATAAGAATGGCAAGCTTCTTTCCTCTCTCAAATATAAGAGTGACAAAACCGATGGCAGCGGCAAATTGCAATTCACACCTCCGGCTCCGGGGCAATATGCCGTGGTGGCAACACTCAAAGACGGCTCTTGGACTTCGGATGCCATTGTCATTGTCCGCGCCGAGGCCCTCGATGCACTGACCATCACCAACACCCAAAACAATGCTACTGTCGCCGTCGATTTCGAAACGGGTGCCCCGGCTGCTGCAGTTCCCGTTACTCTGCACCACCGTTCCTATCGCCGAAACGGCAAGAGCACAAGCAGCCTTCTGGGTAAAACCGACCGCGACGGCATTCTGCTTTTCGATGCTCCGGCCTATAACTACGGATATACCAACTATCTGAGTTACAAATACCAAGGTTACACCTACGATTTTCAGAACTCACTGAATGTCTCCAAGCCTTCGACTTCGAATCCTCCGCAGACCAGTACCATTATATTCACCGACCGGCCCCTCTATCATCCGGGCGACAGCATCAACTGGGCTGTGGCAATTGCCAATAACACCGATGGTGTCAAATCTGTTGTTGCCAATAAATATATCTCTGTCAAAATATATGATCCAAACCGACAATTGAATGGGACTGCCGATGTTAAAACCGATGCCATGGGCCGGGCAAACGGCTCTTTTGCGACTAAAAAGGGAGGCCTGACTGGCAGCTGGACTCTCGAGGTGCTCATCGACGGCAAGCCCGACTATCGCTCGGCTGTGATGGTGAGCGACTTTAAACTGCCCACATTCTATGCCGAAATCACAAGCATCGAACGCGGTGTTCCTGCGGCCGGAGCCGTGACTGTTAGTGGCAAAGCCACCACTTTCTCCGGCATGCCCGTGATTGGCGCAAAAGTCGACCTCAAAGTATCGGAGGCTCAACGCTGGTTCCGTTTCCGTCCGTCGCGCCAGCTGGGCACACTCAGTGCAAGCACCGATGCCCAGGGGCAGTTCTCTATCGTTATTCCTGCCGAAATGCTCGCCGAATCAGAGCAGCCCGACTTCATGCTTTCGGCCACAGTCACTTCGTCAGATGCCTCCACTGCCTCGGCTGAGAAAGCCTTCACAACCGGCAAGCCCTATACTCTTGCCGTTGAAGGACTTGGCAACACGCACGAAGGTGGCCGTCCTCTCACTTTCAAACCTGTGGCATACACCGCCGACAACCAGCAAAAAAACATTGCTGTGGAATGGCAGCTCGTCACCATGCTCAAAAACGGCAAAACCGGACAGGCCATTGCCAATGGTAAAATTGTAAGCGGCCAGCAAGTGAGCACCGATGTCGACGAGCTCAATGCCGGGACATATGCCATAGTTATCACTCCGGCCGACACTGTGCTGGCAAATGCATCGCAGCCTTCGACATTCATCTTGTATAATATTGCACGAAACGAGATTCCTGCCGATGCCGCCCGCCTCTTCGTTCCTGTCAACGAATATACTATTGCCGACGACGGCACAGCACGCGTGCTTGTGGGCGTGAACACCGACATGGCCTTTGTCTACGAAGCCGTCCGCAACGACAGCATCATTGCATCTGTAAAAGTGCACCGGCTCAAACGCGGGTTCCACTACCTCAAAATTATGGTACCCTCACTGACCGAATCTGCAAGTGTGCAATTGCTCAGCACTGCTAAAGGCAAACTCGCACAAAAGGACATTACACTGAAACGTCCCGCACCTAAAAAGGCTGAAATCATTGCCGAAAGTTTCCGCGACCGTCTCACTCCCGGCTCCGGCGAACGCTGGCGATTCCGCATTGTCAATGGCAAGGGAACCCCTATGGCAGGCGCTGCCATGATTGCCACCATGTATAACCGAGCTATCGAGAAAATTGTCGATGAAAATTGGAAAACCGGTTTTTCGTTCTTCAAACCATTCTTCAGCATGAACATTGAACATCTTTGGAGCGGCAAATACAGCGACGATGCCATAAGCCGCATCAAATGGCTGCGTGTCAAAGAATTGGAGTGGCCTATGTTCAAATATATCGGAAGCGAGGACATGATGCTTGTCGGTGCTGTCAGCAGCCGGCAGATGCGTTATGCCAAAGCGATGACCTCTGCTTCAGCAATGGATATGAGCAACGAAATGTTGGCGGAATCGGAAGAAGTAGTTCAAGAGGACGTTGCACCGGCAATTGCCTCCGGTGAGAGCGATTCCGATGCCTCTCGTCAAGAAAATGCCGACAATACTATTTCTTCCGACATGCGCATTGGCGAAGTTCTCCAGGCTTTGTGGATGCCGCGCCTCACAGCCGACAATCAAGGCAATGTCGACATTGTCTTTAACGTGCCCAATGCAAACGGCACCTGGGCTTTCTATGCAACAGCATGGGACAAAGAAGCCCAAGCTGCATACTATGCCGCAGAGTGCATGGCCAACAAGCCTCTGATGGTGCAGCCCAACCTGCCGCGCTTCCTCCGTGCCGGCGACAAAGCAACTCTCCTGTCCTCTGTGTTCAACAACAGCGACAATGCTGTCAAAGCCGATGTGACGGTAGAAATTTTCGACATTGCAACAGGCACTGTCGCCGACCGTAGCACAACAACTGTCGACCTTGCACCGAAAGGCTCTGCTCTGGCATCGGTTCAGCTCACCGCTCCCTTCGACAATAATGCAGTGGGCTACCGTGTCTTCGCCACCGACGGTTCCTTCTCCGATGGAGAACAGTCGGCAATACCCGTTCTGGCATCGTCGCAGACGGTGATTGAGAGCACTGAGTTCTACCTCAATCCCACGGACAGCAAACCATTTACTTTCACTGTGAAGCCTGCCAAGAATGCCACCCTCACCCTGCAGTACTGCCAGAACCCGGTGTGGACAGTGGTCAAGGCTATGCGTGGCATAAGCGCAAAAGCCTCGTCGACTTCCACAAGCATTGTCGGCAGTCTCTTCTCAGCACTCGCTGCAAAGGGTGTGATAAGCTCCAATCCCGACGTTGCAATGGCAGTGAAACAATGGATTGAAAATCCTTCGGAAGAAGCTCTTACCTCGATGCTCGCCAAAAACGAGAATCTGAAAAAAATCGTTCTCGACCAGACACCGTGGGTACAGGCCGCAGCTTCGCAGTCACAGCGCATGTCGACCTTGGCCGAATTCCTCGACCCCGACAAGACGCGCGCAAACATCGATGCTGCTGTCAGGGCTCTCGCCGAACTCCAAAACAGCGACGGTGGCTTTGCATGGGGCAAATGGAGCAACCGCTCGTCGGTGTGGTGCACCGAAAGCGTGCTCACAACACTTGGCATCGCCAACAGCCTTGGCCTCCTCGAGAAGGACAACAAGATGCTCAACGACATGCTTCAACCGGCCTATGAATACCTCCAGAAAGAGGCCCTCAAGCCCGACATGCCGGCTTACGATACCGATTTGACACTCATCAACGCCCTTCTGCCCGAACTCAGCACAAGCACGCACGCACAGCAGATTATCGACCGCACTGTCGAAATGATTGAATCGTCGTGGAAAAAACACGACTGCTCAGACAAGGCCTACGACATAATCATCCTTAAGGCCAACAACCGTCCCTCGGCAGAAAACGTCTTTGCATCGCTGCGCCAGTTCGCCGCCGAACGCAAGGGCATGGGAATCTGCTTCCCGTCGGTAAACGACATTCGTTCCTATGCCACCATCATCCAGGCCTACAGCATGATGGGCGCGCCGAAGGCCGAAATCGACCGTCTGCGCCAGTGGATAATTGTCCGCGCACAAGCCACCGACGACCTCGGGGCTTACAATCCCGACTATGTCATTGCCTCGCTCATGTTCAGCGGCTCCGACTGGACTTCTGTGCCTGTCGAACAGTACGTAAGCATAAACGGACAGCCTCTGACCATCGACAAGATGGAAAGTGCAACAGGCTACTTCGCCCAGCGAATCGATGCCTCGGGCAGCAAAGTGACAGTCACCGTGCAGCCTAACGGCGTTACACCTTCCTATGGGTCTGTTGTCTCTGTGGCCCAACGTCCTATGGCCGACATCAAAGCACAGTCCGGCCGCAACCTGCAAATCGACAAGCGAGTGCTCGTGCAGCGCAACGGTCAGTGGGTTGAAACGAATGATTTTGCTCTCGGCGAACGTGTGCGCGTACAGCTTACAATCACCGCCTCGCGTACGCTCGAATACGTTACCATCGATGATGAACGACCTGCCACCTTCGAGCCTGTCGACCAGATGCCCGGTTTCGTCTACGATGGCTCGCTGGCTATGTACCGCGAAAACCTCGATGCCTCAACTCGTCTTTTTGTAGGCTACATGCCAAAGGGCACCTACCATCTCACCTACGATATGACAGCCTCCGTTGCCGGCACATTTATGAGCGGTGTGGCAACACTCCAAAGCCAGTATGCTCCCGAGCTCACAGCCCACAGCTCCTCTGCTGTTATCGAAGTAAAGTAACCAAGCACCAAATCCAAAAGCACCAGAGACAGCAGAGGGCTGTCTCTGGTGCTTTTCATAGTTCGCCCGACATGGGCATAATCTAACGGGTGCAAGTCCCGAGCGCGCCCCG
>CAJUAR010000075.1 GCA_910584495.1 uncultured Muribaculaceae bacterium | reverse complement strand
CCACCTAACCCGCTGTAAATCTTCATATAAGCACATCCAACTGTCAAAGATGGGATGATGACAATAATAATGTAGATTAGTCTTTTCATGGCATAAGCGATGCTTCATTGTGCAAAAATACAACAAAAAAACTAACCCGGCAATAGTTCTGTTTGTTCAGGGTCCAGACCTTGAAGGAGAAGTTTTGTTTTTGCCGGTCCTATGAGGGCTTCGATTTGGTCGGGAGAGGCCTCGCGGATGCGTTTCACGCTTTTGAAATGTTGGAGCAAGGTTTCGGCTGTCTTTGTGCCGATGCCTTTGATTTGGTCGAGTTCGCTGACCAATGCGCTCTTGCTTCGGCGGTTGCGGTGGTGTGTGATGCCGAAGCGGTGGGCTTCGTCGCGCAGCTGCTGCACCACCCGCAGCGTCTCGGAGTTTTTGTCGATGTATAGGGGCACGCTGTCGCCGGGAAAGTAGATTTCTTCAAGACGCTTGGCAATACCCACTACGGAAATCACGCCTCGAAGTCCCATGTCGTCGAGAGCTTCGACAGCAGCACTGAGCTGTCCCTTGCCGCCGTCCACCACTATGAGCTGCGGCAGCGGTGTGCCTTCCTGCATCATGCGTGAATAGCGGCGTGTGAGCACCTCTTTCATCGATGCGAAATCGTCGGGGCCTACAACGGTCTTGATGTTGAAATGGCGGTAGTCGCTTTTGTAAGGCTTGCCGTTGCGAAACACCACGCACGAGGCTACGGGGTTGGTGCCCTGGATGTTGGAGTTGTCGAAGCATTCGATGTGTCTCGGAAGTTCGGGCAGCCTGAAGTCGCTCTGTATGCGTTGAAGAAGTCGTTCGGTGTGCTCTTCGGGGTTGTGGCGTTCGAGGTGCTTGAGGTCGTCGAGACGGTTCTGCCGTGCGTTTTTCTCGCTGACCTCCAGTAGCTTGGCTTTGTCACCTCGTTTGGGAATTGTGAAGGTAACGTCGGTCATCTCCACTTCAGGAGCCTCGGCTACGATAATTTCTTCGTATTTCACCCCCAGGTCGTTGCGTATCTCTTCCATGGCATAGCCTAAAATCTGGGCGCGAGACTCTTCGAGCGACCGTTTGTATCGCAGGGTGACGCTTCGCACCACGGCACCCCGGCGCACGTGCATGTAGTTGACATATACATCGCGGCCGCCGTCATCGTCGAATCCGAACACATCGACATCGGCAATGGTCTGGCTCACAATCACACTGCGGCTGCGGTAGTTCTCTAGCAGCTTGTAGCTCATTTTCAGTTCCTGGGCTTCCTCGAAGCGCAGTTCCTGGCTGAGACGCTCCATCTCGCTACGCAGATATTCCATCAGTTCGTGTGTCTCGCCGCGTAGAATCTGGCGTATGCGGTCGATGTATTGCCCGTAGGTTTTTTGGTCGATGGCCCCTGTGCAGCATCCGCGGCATTTCTTGATGTGGTACTGCAGGCACAGGCGCCCTTTGCCCTTGGCAAGATAGTCGGGGGTGATGGGGAGACGGCAAGTGCGAATGGGATATAGTTCTGAGATAAGCTCCAGCACAGTTCGGGCTACGGACACGTTTGTATATGGCCCATAGTATCTGGAGCCGTCGCGTACGTGCTGCCGTGTGAGGTAGACCCGCGGATACATCTCGTTTGTCACCACAATCCATGGATATGACTTGTCGTCTTTTAGGAGCACGTTGTAGCGTGGCTTGTACTCCTTGATCATGGAGTTCTCCAGATTGAGCGCATCTTGCTCGGTTGGCACCACAACATAGCTCATGTCGGCTATGTTGCGCACAAGCAGATTGGTACGCAGCACGTCGTGTGTGCGGTTGAAGTAGGACGACACTCGGCGTTTGAGGTTCTTGGCCTTGCCCACATAAATCACTGTCCCCTCCTTGTCGTAATACGTGTAAACACCCGGAGTAGATGGCAGAATCGAAATCTTTTCCTTTAACGCTTCACTTTTGTCGTACTTCATTTACATAATGGAGCTTATGTTTGCTTCGCAAACGGGTTATGTGGCCTTCGGCCACGGGTTATGCCGGCTTCCGCCGGCGGGTTATTGGCTTCCGCCACATTAGTCATATCTTAAAACGGATAATTGTCCGTTTTTGATTTTGTGTTGATTTCTTTATCTCTTATTCCTTTGCTTAGATTGTTGATTAAGGTAGAAAGTTTGAACATACGACGTTTCAGGTTTGTGACTTCCTCTGAGGGAATATAGCCGATATCACCTGCTATCTGTATCTGGCAGTATGCCTCCATCAGTGAGCCGTAGGCTATCTCTAAGAAGTGTACCTTTTCTTTAACGGAAAAGCGTCCGCTGCCTTCGGCTATATTTGATGGTACAGAAACTATCGAACGCTGGAGCTGAGAAGTCAGACCATAGATTTGATGATGTGGAAAAGTTGCTGTAAGTGCATAAATGTCTGCCACCAAAACCCTTGCATCTTGATACACTTTTAGCTTTTCAAACGAAAAGTACTGTTCCATAACTCTGACTCTCTTCTATAGTTTTCTGTAATAATAAATATTTTATTATTAATAATCGGTAGAAAAATGGGCCAAAGGCCCAAATAACCCGTCGGCGCAGCCGACATGTCCCTGTCCGAATGCCAAAAATAACCCGTCGGCGCAGCCGACATAACCAGGGCCGGCAGGCCCATAACCCGTTTTTTTCGCCAGAAAAAAACATAACCTCCATTCTGTCTCATCCGAAGAGGCCGAAATCGTCGATGCGGGAGGCTCCCAGATGTTCGTAGGCGAGCTGTGTCACTTCGCGGCCGCGAGGGGTGCGCTTGATAAAACCTTCTTTGATAAGGAACGGTTCGTAGACTTCCTCTATAGTTCCGGGGTCTTCACCAAGTGCTGTGGCAATGGTTGTGAGCCCCACCGGTCCGCCCTTGAACTTCTGTATGATGGTACGGAGTATCTTGTTGTCGATTTCGTCGAGACCGTAACGGTCGATGTTGAGGGCTTCGAGGGCATAGCGTGCAATGTTGACATCGATGTTTCCGCTGCCTTTGACCTGGGCAAAGTCGCGCACACGGCGCAACAGCGCATTGGCAATACGAGGCGTTCCACGGCTGCGCATGGCAATCTCGTCGGCGGCATCATTGCTGATGGGCACGGCAAGCATCTGCGCCGAACGTTTGACAATGCGTGCCAGCACCTGGTGATCGTAGTACTCCAGGTGGCATTTGATGCCGAAACGGGCACGTAGCGGCGATGTGAGCAGACCGCTGCGAGTAGTGGCCCCCACAAGGGTGAAAGGTGCAAGCGACAGCTGCACGCTTCGTGCACCGGGACCTTTGTCAATCATAATGTCGATGCGGTAGTCCTCCATGGCCGAGTAGAGATATTCTTCAACCACGGGGCTCAGACGGTGGATTTCGTCGATAAAGAGCACATCGTTTTCCTGCAGGGAGGTGAGGATGCCGGCAAGGTCGCCGGGCTTGTCGAGCACGGGGCCGGATGTTACTTTGAAACCAACGCCAAGTTCGTTGGCCACAATACCGGCAAGAGTGGTCTTTCCAAGTCCCGGAGGGCCGAAAAGCAATATGTGGTCCAGAGCCTCGGAGCGCAGACGCGCCGCCTTGACAAAGACGCGGAGGTTTTCTATGATTTTTTCCTGACCGTTGAACGATTGGAAGCGGTCGGGTCGCAGGGCTTTTTCATATTCGGCTTCCGAGCCTGTCGGACTGTCGGTATGCCTTATGTCGAACTGGTCGTCGCTGTCGTCTGTCATAGTTTATTGAAGATGGGAGAGAATACGGTTGAATATAAGTTCGGGCTTGATGGCCGCCATGCACAAAAGGTCGCCGCGGAAGCACGCTTTGTTGCCGAACACGGAGCAGGGACGGCAGTCGAGGGGCAGCTGCAGGGTGTCGTCGTCGGTCTGGTGCCAGGCTTTGAAGCCGCAATATGGGTGCGTGGCTCCCCATATGCTCACCGTCGGTGTCGAGGCAAGAGCGGCAAGGTGCATGTTGGCCGAATCCATCGTCACCATGCAGTCGAAATGGTTCATCAGGGCCATCTCGGCCTTGAAGCCATAGCGTTTTCCGGCAAGAGAACAAACTGCAGGGTAGCTGTCGGCCCATTTTTCGAGGATGCGTTGTTCTTCGCCACCGCCGCCAAGGAGAAAAATTCTCAACAGATGGCCTTCGTCGGCATGGTGTTGGAGCATAGCCACTACTTTTTCCATTTGCTCCGGCGGATATATTTTGCCGGCATGGGCGGCAAATGGGGCTATGCCAACCCATGCCTCGCCGGCTGGCTTGGGGCTCGTTATGGCTTGGTATTCAGTGTCTGCCGAACAGTTGCGGCCGCCGTAGAGACCTTTGAAACTATCGGTCATGGCAAGGCCGGCTTTGAAAAAAACCTCGCGGTAGCGTGCTCGCTGCGATGTGAGTGGCAGCATCACTTTGTTGTGACGGCGTGTCAGAGCACGGCGTTTTGCCCGTGACTTGACCAAATGGATGCTCTCTATTCCTTTGATCCTGAGAAATAAAGCCAGCAGACGAGAGCGAAGCACATTGTGCAGGTCGACAAATACATCGGGGTGGTATTTTGTCACCATGTCCGAAGCCAGACGACGGATGCCGGATATGCCTTCATATTTTTCTTTGAGATCGATGCCCAGCACTGTGAGGTTCGACGGCGGCGACACGAAGATGGAAGTCATCGACGGGCGCGTGAGAAAGATGAAGTTCACGTTGGTGTAGCAGCGACACACGCTGTAGATTACAGGCACTGTCATAGCCACATCGCCGATTGCCGAAAAGCGGGCGATGAGCACCGTTTTGTAGCCCCTGGTGTTGCCTTCGGCAGTAGAGGGTCTATTTTGAGCCATATAGCACCGGGTTGGTGTCGGCATCGTTGTACATCTTCATCTGCCTGTATACCTTCATGTATTTTCGACCGGCGGCAATATCGTCGAGCAGGTCGTCGATGGCGCTGGTCAGGTCGGCACGTTGTTCTACGAGCACGGCGAGCTTGGCGGCACAACGGGCGCGGTGGGCTTCCGAGGCATCCTTGCGCTCCACTTCTGCGTTCATGTGGTAGATTTTGAGGGCGAGAATCGACAGACGGTCGAGGGCCCATGCAGGACTTTCGGTGTTGATGGTGGCTCCATCAAGGGTTTTCACATCTTTGTAGAGGTCGCGGAAGTAGCTGTCGATTTCCTCCACCATGTCGGTGCGGTCCTGGTTCGACTTGTCGATGCGGCGTTTGAGGGCAAGGGCTGCCACCGGGTCGATTTCGGGGTCGCGGATAATGTCCTCCAGGTGCCACTGCACGGCATCGATACGGTTTTTGGCATATAGCACGCCGTCGATCGATTCGACAGCATAGGGCTGACGTGTGGGTGCGTCGACATCGTCGTCAATGTGGTAGTCGGCTACCGACTGTTCGAATATTTTATAGGCTTTTTCTGCAAATTTCATATTGTTGTGGTTTTAAGAGTGTTTTTCAAAATCAGTCGAAAGCACCGGAGATGGTCTCTTCCACAGTCTCCTCGGTTTCATCAGGCATAAAATCGTTCTCGCACAGATTCAGGCCGGCAGGGAACTTGAATTTGCTCTGCTGCGAGTAGTTCAATGTAGAATCGGCATAGACTTTGGTAATATACTTTCCATAGATAGGCAGGGCCATGGATGCTCCCTGGCCTTGGGCCATGCTGTTGAAGTGGATGTAACGTTCTTCGCCGCCCACCCATGTTCCCGACACAAGGTCGGGGGTGAAGGCCATGAACCAGCCATCGGCGTTGTCGTTAGTGGTGCCTGTCTTGCCGCCCATCTCGGCGGTGATGTTGAAGGGTGCGCGGCGCAGACGGTTGCCGGTGCCGCTGTCAACAACATTGAGAAGGATGGAGAGTATGCGGTAGTAGCCGCGCTGAGTTATGACTTCGGTCTGCGACGGACCGAAGTCGCTGATGATGTTTCCGTTGGCATCGGCAATGGCTGTTACGAACACTGGGTCGGAACGCATGCCGTTGTTGGCAAAGGCACTGTAGGCCGTAACCATTTCTTTTACCGACACCTCGGCCGGACCGAGACATAGCGACTTGACCGCCGGCAGCTGGGCTGTGATGCCGTAGCTGTGCATGCGTTTGACAAGCTCGGCGGGGCTCAGACGGTCCATGATGCGGGCCGAAATCCAGTTGTTGGAGTTGGTGAGGGCCCAGCGCAGTGTCACCATCTCGCCTATGCGCGCCTTGCCGGAGTTGCGGGGCTGCCAGATGCGGCCGTTTTCGTCGTAGAGGGTCGGCTGCTCGTTGAGCAAGGTGGTGCATGGGGTGAAATCGTCGGTCTCGAGGGCGTAGGTGTAGAGGAAGGGTTTGATGGTGGAACCCACCTGGCGACGGCCGGTCGACACCATGTCGTACTGGAAGAAACGGAAGTCGGGCCCCCCGACATAGGCTTTGACAAAGCCTGTGGTGGGATCCATCGACATAAAGCCCGCACGGAGGAAGCTCTTGGTGTAGAGCATCGAATCCATAGGAGTCATGGTGGTGTCTACAGGGCCGGCATAGCTGAAGACAGTCATTTCTACCGGTGTGTTGAACTGACGCTGCAGCTCGTCGTCGCTCAGACCGGCCAGGCGTGCAATGCGTCCGCGCTCGCTCTGTTTCATGGCGTTGTGGATTAGCTTGGCACGCATTTGGTCGCTGAGCTCGCCACGGTTGGACGTATAGGGGGCTGTCGGCGAATTTTTCTTTTCGCGGAAGAAGGCCTGCTGCAGCTCGGCAAGGTGTTCGGTCACGGCATCTTCGGCATACTGCTGCATGCGGCTGTCGATTGTGGTGTAGATTTTCAGGCCGTCGTTGTAGATGTCATATTTTGTGCCGTCGGGCTTGCGTGTCTTTTCAATCCAGCCAAAGAGGGGATTTGTGGTCCAGGCAATAGAATCGTCGATGAAGCGTTGCTTGTCCCAGGAGGGGTAGTTGGAGCGTTCGGGCTTTTTGGCTGAGAGGATGTGCCGCAGCTCTTCGCGGAAGTAGGGTGCGAGGCCGTCCTTGTGGTCGACGCGCTGGAAGTCGAGCGTCAGCGGCTGCGCCTGCAGGCGGTCGCGTTCGGCTTCGGTGAGCATGTCGGCCTTGTACATCTGGTCGAGCACCACGTTGCGGCGCTGGCGAGTGCGCTCGTTGTGACGCACGGGGTTGAAATAGGCCGGGTTCTTAACCATGCCGACAAGAGTGGCCGCTTCGAGGGTGTCGAGCTCGGCGGCTTCTTTGTTGAAATAGACTTTGGCTGCCGACTTGATGCCCACGGCGTTATAGAGAAAGTCAAACTGGTTGAGGTACATCTTAAGAATCTCTTCCTTGCTGTAGAAACGTTCCAGCTTGATGGCAATCATCCATTCGATGGGTTTTTGCACCGCACGGGCGAAGAAGCCGGAGCTTGGCGGGGTGTAGAGCTGCTTGGCCAGCTGCTGGGTGATGGTGGAACCGCCGCCGGCGTTTTTCTGTCGCAAAATGACGGTTTTGATCATGGCTCGTACCACGGCGCGTAGGTCTATGCCCGAGTGCTCGTCGAAACGGGCATCCTCGGTGGCGATGAGGGCGTCGACAACGGCGGGCGAAATCTCGTCGAAATCGGCATAGACGCGGTTGCCGGTGTTGCGGAAGTAACGGCCCAGCTCTTCTCCATCGCTGCTGTAGACCACCGAGGCAAATTTATCCTGCGGGTTCTTTAGTTCCTCGATGGGCGGCATATATCCAATCACGCCGTTATACGCCATGATAAAGAATATTGTCAGGGCAACGACACCCACGGCAAAACAAATCCACAAGGCCTTGATTGCCACGCCGACCCATGGCTTGCGGCGTGCGGGACGGCTGTCTTTACTATCTTTGTTTTCTTTCATTTCGATGTTGTTTAGGGATAGAACCCGGGGGCAGGTCTCCCAATCAAATGCAAAAATAGCAATTTTTATCCAATCATAGAAATTTTCTTCGGTTTTGATGTCCGACATCTCCAAAAAAACAGGCCGGGAAGTCCCGGCCTGTCAGTCTATAACTATTAACAATCCTGGTTTAGTTGATAGGTTTGATAGAGATTGCAAAACCGCCGCCGGGAGCAGTGGTGAGCTTGAGGCGTGTTTTGGCATCGATTTTCTTTTTTGTGATGGTATATGCCTGAGGGTTGGTGAGATAGTGCGCGTCGGGTGCGTCGGCATAGATGGTAGCTTCGTACTTGCGGTCTTTGTCGAGGAAGTCAAATTTGATTTCGCTCTTGTGTCCGTTTGCCGATATGCCGCCGACAAACCAGTTGTCTGTGCCCTTGGCCTTGCGTGCTGCGGTGATATACTGAGCCGGTTCGGCTTCGAGATAGATGCTTCGGTCCCAGTCGACGGCAACGTCTTTGATGAACTGGAATGCGTCGAGGAACCTGTTGTAAACATCGGGCACGTCGGCGGCCATCTGTAGAGGGCTGTACATTGTCACATAGAGTGCGAGCTGGCGGCAGATGGTTGTGTTGACGTGTGTTTTCTTGTTAGGGTTGAATTTGCTCAGGTCGTTTTCGAAAATGCCGGGAGTATAGTCCATGGGGCCGCCCTGCAGACGAGTGAAAGGGAGTACGCATGTGTGGCTGGTGGAGTTGCCGGCGAATGATTCGTACTCAGTGCCGCGTGCGCTTTCGTTGCCGATGAGGTTGGGATAGGTTCGGCATAGGCCTGTGGGTCGCACGGCTTCGTGGGCGTTGACCATGATGTGGTGCTTGGCGGCTTCGGTAACAGCATAGAGGTAGTGGTTGTTCATCCACTGGCCGTAGTGATGTTCGCCACGAGGCAGGATGTCGCCCACATATCCGCTTTTGACGGAGTTATATCCATAACGGTCCATGAGGTCGTAGGCATCTTTCATGTGTCGTTCGTAGTTGCGGACGGAGCTTGATGTTTCGTGGTGCATCATCAGACGTACTCCTTTGGAGTGAGCGTATTTATTTAGTTCGTCAATGTCGAAATCGGGGTAGGGTGTCTGGAAGTCGAATACGTAATCTTTCTTGTTGCCTGACCAATCTTCCCAACCGATGTTCCAGCCTTCGACGAGGACTTGGTCGAACCCATGGAGGGCGGCGAAGTCGATATATTTCTTCACGTTCGCGGTATTGGCAGGGTGCACGCCGTTGGGTTTCACTTTCGAATAGTCGAGACTGTCGAGCTTCACCGACGGAAGGTCCCAGGTATATGCCCATGGTTTGTCGTGGCCAATCATTTCCCACCATACACCGACGTATTTCACGGGTTTGATCCATGAAGTGTCGTCGTATTTGCAGGGGTCGTTGAGGTTGAGAATGAGGTTGGATGCCAGGATGTCGCGTGCGTCGTCGCTGACCATGATTGTGCGCCAGGGCGATTTGCATGGCGACTGGAGATAACCTTTTTTGCCTTGGGCGTCGGGTGTGAGCCATGAGGTGAAGACAAAGTTTTTGTCATCGAGGTTGAGGTGCATGCATGAGTAGTCGACAAGGGCGGCTTCGTGGAGGTTGATGTAGATGCCGTCGTCGGTTTTGAGCTGCAGGGAGGTCTGCACGCCCGTTGGCGAGAACTGCTGTTGAGAAAGGTTGCTTTCTACGGCTCTGCCTTCGTTGATGCCTCGAATTTCACTCAGGCGGCTTTCGGTGTATTCATATTCTTGGGTGTCGTAGTCGCCGATAATCCACCATGCGGTGATGTCGCCGGGCATGGCAAATTCGGAGCGTTCGTCGGCAACAACAAAGTAATTGAGGTTGCGTTGCTGGGGAAACTCATAGCGGAAGCCCACACCGTCGTTGTAGACGCGGAAACGTATGAGCACCGTGCGGTCGTTAGCCGGTTGGCGCAGGGTGGCCACCATCTCGTTGTAGTTGTTGCGGATGTCGCTGTTTTCGCCCCACACAGGCTGCCATGTTTCGTCGAACGAGGAGCTTGAAGTGTTGGCGAGTTCGAAGCCGTCGAGAAGGTCGGGAGCGTTGTCAAGGTCGAGACCCATGCGCGAGGGCAGTATTATATGCTTGCCTTTGTAGTCGACAGTGTAGGTGGGCACGCCGTCGACAACGTTGAAGTCGGCCACAACGTTGCCGTCGGGCGATGCGGTGGTTATGGCCTGCGCCTGAAGTAAGGCGCAGGCACAGGCTAATACGATGGTCTGTTTTTTCATTATCATTATTTGGTCAGTTTAATAATTTTGCAGCCGTGAGCGGGGACGGTGGCTTTGATTGCTGAGACGGAGCCTTCGTCGGCATGTTTCCATAGGTCTCGGGCTTTCATTTCGCCGTCGATGCCTAAGCGGCTCAGAGGGATGTCGAACGTTTTTGCGTTTTCGTCGCGGTTGAAGAGGCCCACTACGTAGTCGCCGTTGCTCATTTGTCCGTACCAGATGTTGCTGTCGGCACTGTTGAGGACATCGCTAAGGGGCTTGCCCACGAAGCGGTCGGCGTTGAGGGCCAAAAGCTCGTCGTTGGCATAGAATTTGAGGTTGTCGCCGATGGTGTTGTACTGGTCGGCCACAGTGACGGGGCCTCCGGCCATGAGCTGGAGCGACACGGAGGTCATTTTCTCGTTGTCGTTTGCCAGGGTGTTGAGGCGGAGGAAGTCACCGTCGAGAATCACTTTGTCGCGTCCGGCAATGTGGCTCCAGTAGGTAAAACCGTCGAACTGGTTGTTGCAGTTAGGCCAGTTGGCATAGGACTGGCCGCGGTCTTTTGCCGAGATGTGGTCCCAATGTCCGTGACCGGTATCGGCCACTATCCGGACCATGTTGCCATAGCGAGCCTCAACCTCTGCATCGTTATAGAGATGAGGCATGACCAGAGAAGTGAAGATGCCATATTTCTTGGCCGATTCGGCGATGTAGGCAAGAGCGCGTGCATAGGATTCTCGTCCATATCCGTGGCCTACGATGCCCATTCCGCGGTCTTTGCCGTCTTCATACCAGCTGAGGAAGTCCATGCGGATATATTCCACACCGAGTTCTTTGTAGTGCTTGAAGAAACCGTCGATATATTCTCGAGTGCCCGGATTTTCGGCAACAGCCCAGTTGAACCATTTGTTTTCGGCCGAAGGATTCATAATCTCGCCGTTGTGATTGTAATATAGGTCGCCGAAAGTATAGTCGGTACCTTCGATGGGCGTTTCATTCGGTGCATGAATCCAAAGGGGATTGTCGTATATGCCCACTTTCAATCCCTTGGCGCGTGCTTTTGCCACAAGGTCTTTGATTGACATCGAACCATAGTGGGTCATATAGCCTGATTTGTCGTTGGCCAGCATGGGAATGAAGCCGTCGGTGCACACCATGTCGAAACCGTGGGGCTTGAGGTCGCGGGCCACCCAGTCGATAATCTTGTCCCATTCGGCAGGGCTAATGTCCATATCCTGATTAGATACGCCGTTCTGCTCCAGTTCGTAGCAGTATTCGTATACACTCCAGTACATCGGGGCTTTGTAGGTGTGTATGCCTTCGATTACTGGGAGGTCGGGAAGCTCGTACCGAGGGGGATATTTCATCTTGTAGTTGTCGTCGTCGCATGCGCTCAGGCAAAGTGCTCCCATGGCGGCGACAGTGCTCATAAATAAGGCTTTATTGAGGAATTTCATTGTTGGTTCAGTTTAAAAGTTCGGCTTTGATAGTCCATGTGGCGAGGTCGAAGGTAATGCGGTATTTGCCGGCTTTGGTAACTCGCCATTTGTCGTCGGGGTCTGTGGTGTAGACGAATGAAGCTTCGGACACCCCGTTTTCGTTGATTGTCACACCGCTCTTGGCGGGACGGAGGAAGGGGCATGAGAATGTGCCGTCGGGCTGCAGGCAGGCTTTCATGTCGCCCTCATTGAGCTGGCCTTCCCATGTGAAGATATATTTGTTCTCTTCTGAGCGTGTGAACTGCGTTGGTGCATCCATGCTCCACCCTCCTGGAGTAGCGTCGCCAATCATGTAGAGGGTTTCGCTTTTGAGTGCGTTGGGGTCGTCGGGCTGTGAGGGATCTTCGGCACCTTCGGCTTTGACGGTGATGGTGTATTTTTCGAGGTCGAAGGTAATGGTATATTCACCTGCTTCGGTCACTTTCCATTGGTCGTCGGGGTCTTTGGTGAATACCACTTTGTTGTCGGCCACGCCGTTGCGGCTGATTTCGGTTCCGTTGACGGCGGGACGGAGGAAGTTCTGTCCCCAAGAGGGATCTTTCTCGATGCAGGCTTTCATGTTGCCGGAGACGAGCGTGCCTTTCCACTCGAAGACGTACTGCGAAAGTTTGGTAAATTCGGCTGCATCGTCCTGGCTCCAGCCGCCGGGGGTTGCGTCGCCCAGCATGTAGACGTGCTCAGCTTCGATGGGCTTGACTTCGGGAGTCTCGCCGCCTTCGAGGTCGGAAACGTACTCAACTTTGATTTTCCAGTCTTTGAGGTTGAAGGTCAGACGGTAGTTTGCTGCGTAGGTCACTTTCCACTTGTTGTCGGGTCCTGTGGTGTAGACAAAATTATCGGCAGCCACGCCACTCTTGTTGATTTCGACATCGGCTTCGGAGGGGCGGACGAATTTGGCATCCCAGCTGCCTAAGACGGTTCCTGCTTTCAT
>CAJUAR010000074.1 GCA_910584495.1 uncultured Muribaculaceae bacterium | reverse complement strand
AACCTGCCAAATTTTCAAGCGAATTTAACACTAATTTAACACTTCGCCGCCGAACAATCATGCCGATCACGGCGTTTAAAACCACTTAAAATCCTTTGCGACACAAAATTACGCATTTTCGCTCTATCACGCAAGAAAACTACGCAGATTCGCATAATTTTTCTGCCTGCGAAAGATCTTTTTTCCACCGATAACTTGACAAAAACAACAGGCCCGCGGTTGCGGACCTGTTGTTTTATTATTGCTAAGCTATTTTATCAAGCTTTGCCCTGACTGCCCAGAACGTTGACAATTTTGTGGCGATAGAGTTTCTCCATGTTGTCGCGAGCGGGACCGAGATATTTGCGGGGGTCGAATTCACCGGGTTTTTCGGCAAAGACGCGACGAATTGCAGCAGTCATGGCAAGACGGCTGTCAGAGTCGATGTTGATTTTGCAAACGGCGCTCTTGGCAGCTTTGCGAAGCTGTTCTTCGGGAATACCGATAGCATCGGGAAGTTTGCCGCCAAACATGTTGATTGTGTCGACTTCGTCCTGAGGAACAGAAGAAGAACCATGTAGCACGATGGGGAAGCCGGGAAGTTTTTCCATAACGGCATCGAGCACGTCGAAAGCCAGTGGCGGGGGCACGAGTTTGCCTTCAGCGTTACGTGTGCACTGAGCGGGAGTGAATTTGTAAGCACCGTGCGATGTGCCGATAGAAATAGCGAGAGAATCGCATCCTGTGCGGTTGGCGAAGTCGATAACTTCTTCGGGATCGGTGTAGGTGTGGTGGTCGGACGAAACTTCGTCTTCAACGCCTGCGAGAACGCCGAGTTCGCCTTCGACAGTAACGTCGAACTGGTGAGCGTAGTCACAAACCTGCTTTGTGAGGGCCACGTTTTCTTCGTAGGGAAGGTGCGAGCCGTCGATCATGACAGAAGAGAAACCGAGGTCGATGCAGCTCTTGCAGAGTTCGAAGCTGTCGCCATGGTCGAGGTGAAGCACAATCTGAGGATTTTCCCAGCCAAGTTCTTTAGCATATTCAACAGCACCCTGAGCCATGTAGCGCAGAAGAGTGGCGTTTGCATAGTTGCGAGCACCTTTAGAAACCTGGAGGATAACGGGCGACTTTTCGGCAGCGGCAGCCTTGATGATGGCCTGGAGCTGCTCCATGTTGTTGAAGTTGAAAGCGGGGATGGCATATCCACCCTTGATGGCCTTAGCAAACATTTCGCGGGTGTTTACCAGACCGAGTTCTTTGTAACTTACCATTATGTAAATATATAAAAAGAGTTTTGTTTGGTTGTTATTGTCAAAGAGGTTATGAGGTGAAGGAGGGAGAGCCCTTCAACACGACTGCAAAGGTAGTGATTTTTTTTGGTAGAAAAATAAAAAGTTTTTGATTTTTAGATAAATTACTCTAAATTTGTGGCAGCAAAGCGGATTTGTAAAAATCGAATACTAAATGAAAACTAAAACAGAATTTGCCACCAAGCTGGGATTGATAGCAGCCACAGTGGGTTCGGCCGTAGGGCTTGGCAATGTGTGGCGTTTCCCGGCAGAGACTCACACCAACGGCGGCTCTGCATTTTTATTGTTATATATATTATGTGTGCTTGTGCTCGGCATACCGGTTATGCTTGCCGAATTCTCTCTTGGTCGAGGCAGCCGTGCCGATGCCATAGGGGCCTTTGTCAAGCTTGCCCCGGGCAAGAAGTGGTGGATTGTCGGCTCTTGTGCCGTTCTTGCATCCTACCTCATATTGAGCTACTATATGGTGGTGGCCGGATGGACCCTCGAATATCTTGTTGAGAGCATGAGCGGCGGTCTCTACGAATCGTCGGAAATGACAGCGGGCGATGTTTCTCAACGTGCTTATTTTGCCGCAAAGATGGACGAGTATATCTGCACCGACTGGAAGCCGCTGCTCTACAGCTTCGGCTTGATAGCCATCAACACGGGGGTTCTGCTTGGCGGAGTGAGGGGAGGTATCGAACGGCTTTCGAACTGGCTCATGCCCTTGCTGTTCGTCATTCTTATGCTGATGGTGGGAGTGAGTCTGTCGCTACCCAACAGCATGGAAGGCGTTGTATATTTTCTGGAGCCGGACTTTAGTAAAATCACACCCGGAGTCGTTGTCAACGCCCTTGGTCAGGCATTCTTCAGCCTTAGCCTCGGCATGGGTATACTCATCACCTACTCGTCGTACTACCCCGACAACACCAAAATGACGCAGACATCGGTGATTGTCGCGCTATTGAGTTTGCTCGTAGCAGTGATGATGGGCCTGATCATATTCCCTGCAATGAAGAGTTTCGGGCTTGACAACGAGCCCATTCAAGGAGCCACATTGGTTTTCGTCACTCTGCCTCAAATTTTCGGACGCATGCCATGGTCGGAGCTTTGGTCTTCGTTGTTCTTCATTCTGCTCCTTGTGGCGGCACTTACGTCGACGGTATCGATTTCGGAAGTGTCAGTTGCAATGCTCGAAGACCGGTTCAAGATGGGGCGCCGACGTGCCGTGCTCACAGCAATGGTTCCGTTATTGGTGCTCAGCAGCCTATGCTCTTTGTCGTTTGGTTCGCTATCCGACTTCAAGATTTTTGGCAAAACCATCTTCGACACGCTCGACTCGTTTACGACAAACATCATGTTGCCACTGGTCTCGCTGGGAGTGTGCGTATTTATTGGCTGGTTTGCCCCCAAACACCTGATGAAAGAACAACTCTCCAATTATGGCAAGCTCCGCAACTCAACGGGCGGCCTCACTGAGTGGATAATCCGATATGCTGCTCCGGGTCTTATTATTTTGATTTTTATCTATAATTACCTCTGATGGCAAAGCCGAGCAAAGGCAGCGATATTCTCGCCGTTGCAATATTAGTAATTTTTGTAGCGGTATGCCTTCTGTTAACGCGTTGCCCGGCCAAAGTTACGGAAGCACCGACAGTGCTTCCCGTTCCGGCCGCAGCAGCGACATGCGACAGCACGCAGAGCAAGCCCAACAAACGAGCAAAGAAAAAAGCGCAGGAGCCGAAGCCCCTGCGCATACCTAAAAGTAGAAAATATCTTGACGAAGCAGTATCGGATTCTATATAGCTCAGAGTTCGAAAGGCTTGCAATCGGGTTCGCTGTACCACTGAGAGTACATAAGATAATTTTTTGCAATCTTCACATTGATTTCACGGGCCTGAGCCGGGTCGACCATCTTGATGAACTTTGCAGGAGCACCACCCCACAATTCGTTAGGGCCGATTTTGGTACGCGAGAGCACCACTGAGCCAGCGGCGACAATGGCTCCTTCGCCCACTTCGGCATCGTCCATCACCACAGCACCCATGCCAACAAGCGCAAAGTCATGGATTTTGGCCCCGTGAATGGTGACGTTATGGCCGATTGACACATCGTTACCGATTTCAATCGTTGATTTCTGATAGAGGGTGTGGAGCACCGAACCATCCTGTATGTTGACACGGTCGCCGATGGTGATGGTATTGACATCGCCGCGCAGCACGGTGTTGAACCAAATGCTGCACTCGTTGCCAACAGTCACATCGCCAATCACCGTAGCATTTTGGGCAAGGAAACAACCTTCGCCAAATTTGGGCGTGAAACCACGCAGCGGAATGATAAGAGCCATATTTTTAACGAGTAATTGGAGCGGTTTGACGAATGAGCCACTGACGCTGCTCCTCGGTGTCGAGAGCGGGGAGCAGACGCTCGGCCACCATGGCATGATAGTTGTTGAGCCAGCGAAGGTCGCTGTCGGAGAGCAACGTTGTATCGACGAGCTTGCGGTCGAAGGGACAGAGTGTTAATGTTTCAAAGCTCAGGAAGTCACCAAATTCGGAATCGCGCTCCTTGCGACAGAGAACGAGGTTCTCGCAACGGATGCCGTGATCGTTTTCAATGTAAACACCTGGTTCATTTGACGTTATACTACCAGGCAATAGCGGAGCTTCGACATTGTTGAGACGGATGCTGTGAGGGCCTTCGTGCACACTGAGGAAGAAGCCTACTCCGTGGCCTGTGCCGTGGAGATAATTGAGACCGTGCTGCCACAGGAACTGACGAGCCAGCACATCAAGCTGGGCACCGCGTGTTCCGGCAGGGAAAACGGCCTGAGCAAGGGTGATGTGGCCTTTGAGAACGAGGGTAAAATCGTGCTTTTCGTGCGCCGTGGGCTGGCCGAGACAGATTGTGCGCGTGATGTCGGTTGTACCGTCGACATACTGTGCACCCGAATCGATGAGAAGCAAGCCCTCGGGGCGCAAGGTTGCGTTCGATTCTGCTGTGGGCTCGTAGTGAACAATAGCTCCATGAGGTCCATAACCGGCGATGGTGCCAAAACTTTCGTCCTTATATAGCTCGCCTTGTGCACGATATTTGTGGAAAATATCCACTACGTCGAGCTCGGTGGTGTGGATGTTTTCGGCCATGCGGTGCTCGATTTCCATCATGGCCTTGACAATAGCGACACCATCGCGCACCATTGCACGACGCAGACAGGCAATCTGAGTATCATTTTTCACCGATTTAAGACGTGCGGCAGTAGATATGCCGCTGTCAATGGCGCGGTTGCCAAGAATGTCGTTGATTGCCCACGAAGTCTTATTTTTGTCCACCATCACCTTTTCGGCCTCGGGGAGCGACTTTATATAGTCCATCATCTTGCCATAAGGCTGGCAGACCACACCCTGCGAGGCAAGATAGACACGTGTTTGGTCGGTTAATTTGGAATCTTCGATGAAAAGAATGCTATCCTTGTCGCGAAGATAGAGGAAGGCAGTAGCCACAGGAGTGTGACGCACATCGTCGCAGCGTATATTTAGCGTCCAGGCAATCTCGTCGAGAGCTGACACAAGCACGGCATCGGCTCCGGCGGCACGGGCTTCGTCCATGATTTTGGCAATCTTGCTGCGGGCGCTTTCTCCGGCATATTTTTCGTCGTGTACAAAAATCTTGCTGTCGGGCAGAGCTGGACGATCAGCCCACAGTTCGTCAACAACATCGTAGTGACCATTGACATTCAGCCCCTTTGCAGCCAGTTCGGCAGCAAGCTGGCAAAATTGCGTGTCAGGAAAAAGAAGGCCGTCGACACCCACGGTCTGTCCATTGAGAAGCTCATTGCCGAGCCAAGCTGTTATCGAGGGTGTGTCGGGAAGCCCGTCTTTCATCAGTTCAACACCCGAGCCCTCGAGCTGCTGGGCTGCCTGAATAAAATAGCGCGAATCAGTCCAGAGCGCAGCTGCCGAAGCGGTGACAACAAGGTCGCCAGCCGAACCGCCAAAGCCGCTGAGCCAACGGCGCACCTGCCAGTGCGATGCAAGGTATTCGCCCAGATGGGGGTCGGCCTGAGGAATAATCACCGCGCTGATGCCATCGCGAGCCATAAGAACCCGCAGTGCGGCTATGCGTCCGGAATATACATTTTCGTTTGACATAATAATTTATGTTAGAGAGTTGAATATTAACGATATGTTTTAAGCGGCGGATAAAAAGCATCAGGAATATGCTCCACTGTGTAGCCGTCGGGGGTGCCGCTGATGGCAAAAAGATCGAAACGAATGGAATGACGCAGGGCGTGGGCACTGCAGTAAGCTTCGGCCGAGCGAACCATGCGCATCATTTTTCGACGGTCAACGGCCTCGAGAGGGTCGTCGCCGGAGTTGCTGCGTGTTTTCACTTCGGCGAACACAAGTTCGTCGCCCTTCATGGCTATTATATCTATCTCGTTGTGTCCCAAGCGCCAATTGCGTTCTACAATTGCATAGCCTTGGGCCACAAGATTCTCCACGGCGACATTTTCGCCCCATTTGCCCGTTTCGTTGTGTTGTGCCATAATTTTACTACTGCAAAAGTAATATTAATTTTCCAATACCGTATGCCGAGCACAATGTTTTTTTACTTGGCAGAATGCCGGTTTCGACGACATCGCTATACGCGACATCTTCACCCACAGCTCTCGTTGCCCATCCTCATGCCGCGCAACAAGAGCGAATAGGAGAACTACCTCATCGACTACGACTCCACATTCGCCTCCATGCCGGACTATCGCCACTACGGCACCGAGAAAGAGCTCATGAAAGTATTCGAGAACCTAAACCAGAGGAAGCTCACCGCAAAAAAACGACAGTATTCTAAAATCAAAAAGCTGGATTAAATCCAGCTTTTTGCTATTTTTCAAGGACATCCCTATATAATTTTTCGAGCGATTCGACCACAGCCTGCGGCAAGTGAGACAGGACACTTTTTCGGGCCTCGGCTCCCTGGGCCGCAATCTGCCCTGGATTTTCGACATAGTCGGCAAGCACATCGGACAGCTGCTTTGGAGCCTTGGGAGCCACAATGCGGCCGTTGACACCGTCTGTGATGAATTCCGGCACACCGCCCACGGTAGTAGCCACCGACGGCATACAACGCACAGCACCTTCAAGGATGCAGATAGGCAGACCCTCGAAGTGTGAGGGCAGCAGCACAAAGTCGGCACGGCAGAATGCGTCCTCTTTTTCCTGTCCGAAGACCGGACCTATATATTCGACAATGTTTTCAAGCCCTGCCTCACGGATACCTGCAAGGAAGCGCTCCGACTCGCCGGCCCCGGCGACGAGCACCTTGAGGCGGTTCTCGAAGAAATCCTTACGCATGGCAAGGGCTTCGATAAGGTCGTAGAGGCCTTTTTCGGCACACATACGTCCAATAAAAAGAGCTGTCAGAGGTTTATGAAGCTCCTTGGGATGTTCTTTCAGAGGAAGCTCCACTATATTGTCGATATTGCGAGCTCCCTCATATCCGATTCGGCGTGCGAACGCCTCGGACCAGCCGGGGGTCAAGGTCACTACAGCCGAACACCGGGCAAGTTCCTTTCTGATTTTATCCACACCAACCTTTTCGGCATAATCGGCGAACCAACAGCCATGGCTGTGATAGATGGTCTTGAAACCGAACAGACGGGCCCAGTGCATAATTATTTTCTTCCGCACCCAGGATTTTCCTTGCGCTCCGTGCACATGGACAATCTCATAGCCGCGGAGGCGGTAGACCGGCATAAGCATCAGCAGATACGCGAGAGCGAACGCCCCTACTACAGTACCGTGACGGCTGTTTGACGGACAGTGAGTGAAAGAAGGCATGCTGTTGGCATAGCTCTGCAGCACGGATGCTATTCCGCCGAGACTCCGCATGTCCGGTCCTATGGTCAGGACCTTGTCAAATATAGTTTTCATAAATAAACAAGCCTGACACCTTATAAAGTGCCAGGCGTAAAAGGCATTATTGAAATTCTGTTATTTCGATTCGTCTTCGGTCTTGAGACGCGAGTTCAGGCCCTCGATAATCTCGGCAGTGATGTCGAGCGCGGGGTTGAAGAACACTCCGGCCTCGCGAAGGAGAATTGCATCGTAGCCGTGAGTGGCGTTATAGTCGCGCACATAGTTTGAAATCGAATCGTTGAGGCGCTGCTGAGCTGCTGCCATGGCTGCCTGCACGCGCTGCTGCTGTGCGCCGAGGAAACGTTCGGCTTCTGCCTGTTTCTTCTGGAAGTTCTGCACGTCGGCATCGAACGAGGCCTGCGACAGATAGCCGTTGTTCTGCTGTTTCTGCTGGATGCTGTTGCCAAGGCTCTGCAGTTCTTTCTGCTTCTGTTCCTGCTGCTGCTGCAGGCGCAGGAGCTCGCGCTGGCCTTCTTCAGCAATCATGCGGGCAAGGCTATAGGCACTCATTACCGAATCGGCATCGATATAGCGGATGTTGGGAAGCACAACTGTGCTGTCGCCTGAGGCGACTGTAGTAGCTACTGTGGACTGTTTGTCCGAGCATGAGGCGGTAGCGGCAACTAAGGCGGCTACGAGGAGACTTTTTACTGTTATTGACAGTTTCTTCATTATAGGATGGTTGTGAATGGTATCAAGATTTGGGCTGACCATCGTCGGAATGGGAGGCACAGCTGATGCCTCGTCGTCGCAGGGCAGCATTGCTGCCAACATGGCCCGAAGGGAACTGAGAGCCTTTGACAAACAATACTTTGATGCCGAGCAGCAACACCGACAACAAAAGGATTAAGACGGTCAATAATATAGTTTTCATGTGAGAACTAACACTTTTGCGCTGCAAAGATAGCGATTATTGTGTCTAAATTTTCGGTATTTGATTTTTATTTTGTAATTTAGAGGGCGATTTAGCCTGTTTTTAACATTATTTCTAAATACGAAAACTTTATTAGTCTTTTGCAACATATCAACAAACAAATTCATAGTATGACAATCAAGGATCTCAAACCGGCCAACGTTTTTGCCATTTTCGACGAAATCAACCACGTTCCGCGCCCGTCTAAAAAAGAAGAAAAAATCCGCAAGTATCTTCTGGACTTCGCGGCCAAACACAATATCGAAGTAGCCACCGATGCCGTTGGCAACGTTGTGATGCGCAAAGCGGCCACACCAGGCCACGAAAATGCCCCCATAGTAGCCCTTCAGGCCCACATGGACATGGTTTGCGAATCGAACGACAAAAACTTCGACTTCGAGAACGAGCCTATCCGCACCATCGTTGACGGCGACTGGCTCCGTGCCGACGGCACCACCCTGGGCGCCGACAACGGCATAGGCATGGCTGCGGCTCTAGCCGTTTTCACCGACGACAGCCTTGTCCACGGCCCCATCGAAGCTCTCTTCACCGTTGATGAAGAAACAGGCCTGACCGGAGCAAACAACCTCGGCGACGGCATGCTCACAGCATCCATGCTCCTGAATCTCGACAGCGAAGACGATGCCGAAATCTTCGTAGGCTGCGCCGGCGGTGTCGACACAACCTGCACATTCAAATACAAGCGTTCCTTCGCGCCCACCGATTTCCACTATTTCAAATTCGACATCAGCGGTCTGCTCGGCGGCCACTCGGGCGGTGACATCCACCTGGGCCGCGCCAACGCCAACAAACTGCTCGCCCGCTTCCTCTATGCCCTTTCTCTCGAGCACGAAGTGTCGCTCTGCCAGATTGACGGCGGCAACCTGCGCAACGCTATCCCCCGCGCAGCCCACGCTGTATTCGGCGTAGAAGTGTCCAAGAAGGAAAATGTACGCGTGCTCTTCAACAAATTCGTTGCCGATGTCGAAGCCGAATATGCAGGTCTCGAAACAGACATGAAGTTCGAACTCACCAGCGAGGACCGTCCTGAATATGCCGTTGACCACAGTACCACCATCGCACTCATCGAATCCCTCTACTGCGCTCCCCACGGCGTGATTTCCATGAGCCGTGACCTTCCCGGCCTGGTCGAGACATCGACCAACCTCGCATCTGTCAAGATGAAAGGCGACGACGAAATCATGATTACCACATCGCAGCGCTCTTCGGTTGAGTCGCGCAAATGGGACATCGCCCGTCAGGTCGAAGCCCTCTTCCGCCTTGCAGGTGCCGAAGTGACACACGGCGACGGCTACCCCGGCTGGGCCCCCAACATGGACTCCAAAATCCTCCACCTCGCATCTGATGCCTACGAGGAGCTCTATGGTGTCCGTCCCGCCATCAAGGCCATCCACGCCGGTCTGGAATGCGGTCTTTTCCGCCACAAATATCCCCACCTCGACATGGTATCGTTCGGTCCCACACTGCGCGATGTTCACTCTCCGAGCGAACGCATGTACATCCCTGCTGTAGAACGTTTCTGGGGTCAGATTACACGCACCCTCGAAAAAGTTGCCAATCTGAAATAAGCACCGATGCGAAGCATCGTCATTATAACTCTTGCACTCTTGCTTGCGGGCGGCTGCCATGCCGCCCGCCGGCAAGGGGTGCTTGCTGTTCCGGATACCATCTATGTCTACGACCGCGAAGGAGTCAATGTCGACTCGCTGGGCCGAACATTTATAGTTATCAACAACGACACACTTCACACCTCATTTCTGCCGCGCCCCGACCTTGTCAAGCACTCCGGCCCCCTCACAGAGGAAGATTTTAAAGAAATCGCCAAAGAACTCGATGTAGAGACCGCAGCCATCCGTGCCATTGTCGACATTGAGACCGGACGCACGCATCGCGGCTTCACCGACAACGGCAAACCGGTGATTAACTTCGACCTTGCAGTGTTCAAGCGAAATGCGGCAAAACGCAAAATAAACCTTGGCAAGCACACGAAGTCAGAAGCTCTCAAACCGATAAATATCTCCAAATACGGAAATCTACAGGCAGCCCAGCATGCACGTTTTGAAGCTGCACTGGCCATCGACAGCATCACTGCCATTGAGAGTACCTTCTGGGGTATGTTCCAGATTGGCGGCTTCAACTGGCAGCTATGCGGCGCATCCTCGCCCGAAGAATTCATGGAACTCGTGAGCCGATCCGAATTCGACCAGCTTGAGCTCTTTGCCAACTTTATCCGCAACACCGGGCTGCTACCACATCTGAAAAACAAAAACTGGGCGGCATTTGCCCGCATCTATAACGGACCCTCATATGCCAAACGCGGCTACCACACACGCATGGCCGCCGCTTACCGCAAATACAAAAAATAGGCTGCAAACAGTCCTTACATCTTTAACTCATCGAGCAGGAACTCAGTAGCATCGGCCACGCACAGCGAGCATGGGCGAAGTTCTACTCCTGTCTCTTTTCCTTTGAGCATTTTGCAAACAGTCGCACCGTTGCGCTGCTGGAATTTTTCCATTATGCGACGCTGAGCCTGCATAGCTTTAATTCTGTCGCCGAGGACAAGACCGAGCACCACGCCGGCTCCCACAAGAGCTCCACAAGTGCCCTCCATATTGCCCATACCTGTGCCAAAGGCATTGCACACGTTTTTCATCACAGCTTCGTCGGCCCCGGTTTCGGTGCAGAAAGTACATGCTACAGCCTGAGCGCAGTTGTATTGTCGTGAATTTTTGCGGCCGACGGCCTCTTCGATTTTCTTTGTGTTCATGTTGTCAGTTTTTTCCATTAGAAGATGGAAACACCACAATACCACGCTCCGCAGCCGTGTGAAAAAGGTCGTCGCGCAGTTTGCTGTCGTAAAGTTTTCGTTTTCGATTGATGAGACGGTCGCGCACCAGCTCGCGTGCTGCCTGATAGGGCATCGGAGCCCCGGCCGGGAGAAAATCGCTTACCGAGAGCAGGTAGACGAAGCCGTCGACGTTAACCTCGAGAGGTTTGTGTTGGGCTATAGCCTGCATACGTGAAGCACCGAAATCTACCGGAATCCGGTTCTCGACCTGTTCCCAGTCGGTCCACTGGTCGCGAAAATAATCGTAGTGCACGGCTGAGCTTGCGGCAGCTTTTTCGAGTTTGTCCATGTCGGTAGGTTTGTCGCTCCTATAGAGGCGACGAAGCAAGCGAAGGTTCTCGGCATCGTCGGGTACCTTAAGGTAGACACCCTTGATCAAAGGTCGCTCGAGCTTGAACTGGCCTGGATTGGCATCGTAGAAAGCACGGATTGAATCCTCGCAGAAAAATCCGTCGCTGGCCTGGACTGCCATAGCACGCCTATAGTGGCTCATAATAAGCTGAAGGCGGTATTCGTGTGTGAGACGGTCGATTTCGTCCATATCCACCTCATCACGGGCAACACGTTCAACCAACTTTGCATCCACCCACTGGCGGATATACGCTTTGGCCATCATCATGCTGTCGTCAGGGGTCAGACCGGCGGGAATGTTTTGTTTCACCTGCTCAATGCTGAGACATTCGCCGCTAACTACCACCACAGTGCCTTCGGGATAGACGGAACCGCCACCGGAACCGCAAGATGCAATCAAAGCGGCTCCGATGGCGATTATGGCAAGAGTGCCGGTCGGCCTCATTTGTTATATTTTTTCTTAAGTTTGTTGAAAACTTTTTCGTTTACTTTCACCTTATATTTCTTGTGAAGGTCGTTCATCCAGTCTTTTTCGAGTTTAGCCTGATAGTCGGCCAAAGCGGCACCGCGCACATCGGCGGCTTCCTGAGGCTGGCTGATCACCTGGCCGCCGTAGGCAGCATACGATTTCCAGCGGTCGCGTTCTTTTGTTTCGGGACGTGCGCCACCAAAACCAAGATAGTCGGTGTATTGGTTTTCACCCTTTGAAGCTATAACGCGTTCAATCTTGATGTCGAGACCGAAACGTTGACGCATGTCGCGAACAAACTGCGCAGGATTGTCGGTGCTGAGAGAATCGGCATATTGTAGTGTTTTGGCCAGCACCGAATCGTTATGGGCAAAAATTATGAAGCTCTTGAACTTGGGCTCGCTCCATACGTAGCGGTCGCGGTTCTCATTGAAGAATTTTTCCAGACCTTCGGTATCTTTTGTAGCACGGTCCCACACATTACGATTTGAGATGTCGAAGAGAAGAATACCGTCGCGGTACTCATTGACAAGGTTTGCAAATTCGGGTGTAGTTTCCAAAAGCTGGACACGATAGGCTTCTGACACAGCATTGTTGATGGCTTCTTCAACCTTGTTAGTGATGAAAAGCTCAGCACTTGCGACATCGTTTTGGGCTCCGAGGGTTTCAGGCAACGAAGGTAAAGCAGTGCCAAAAGTAATCTTATTGCCGTTGACTGTGGCAACGGTCAAATCGTTAAGAGCTTTGAGAGCCTCGACAGCTTCGGCGTTATAGCCTCCTGCAACAGCAGATTTAAGTTTTGCCACAGCCGCATCATCGACTTTGACACCGAATTGTTTGCGAAGCTGTGCTATGCGGGCTTTGAGAGGCATTGCACCGCGACTGTCGCGAGCCATGTTGCCGATAATTTCCTTGCGGAGCTTGTCGTCGAGTTCGGGCAGCCCGCGATGGCCGATACGTTTCACAATGTGGTAGCCGAACTGTGTCGAGAACGGTTTGGAAATCTCACCGTCGGCAAGCGCGAACGACACACTGTCGAACTCAGCCACCATCATTCCACGACCAAACCAACCGAGCTCACCGCCACGGGCTGCCGAGCCGGGGTCGTTGCTGAATTTCCGGGCAAGCTCGCCAAAATCCTCTCCGGCAACTGCAAGGCCATAGATGGAGTCAATCTTAGCCTTGGCTTCTTCTTTCTGTTTTGCATTGAGGCGACGGGTGTCGAGCAAGATGTGCGATGCGTTCACTTCGCCTTCGCTTGGTTTGCGGCTCTCAACCCTTATGATGTGAAGGCCTATACCGGAATTTACAACAGACGATATACCACCCACCTCGGTGTTATAAGCCATGTCCTCGAAAGCATATGGGAAACGATCGGGCACAACGCTGCCCATCAAACCTCCACGCTGATTAGACCCACGGTCCACCGAGAACTTTCGTGCAGCATCTTCAAAACTGGTTTTTCCTTCGACAATGGCAGTGCGAACCGAATCGGCCTTTGCATAGTCACCTGATTTGAACATGATGTGGCTCACCATCACATTGTCGCGTCGGCGGTTGTAGCTCACCAACACAAGCGAATCCTCCACAGCTGCATCGCGCAGATAAGGCTCGGAAAGCTCGTTGCGGAACTTGACAAACTCCTGTTCAAACTCGGGAGTGTTCTGTATGCCGGCAGCTTCGGCATCGGCCACTTTCAGCTTGTAGTCGATGAACATCTGAAGGTACTGGTCGAGGCTCTGAGGCTCGGCTTGCTGAGTGTTGTTCTTATTAAAAAGGTATTCAAACTCGCTCACTTTCACATCCTTACCGTTGACGTTCATCAGCACTGGATTGTCGTTTTTGGCAGTTGCGCAGAGCGACATAGTGGCCGCGAGGGCACACAGCAGATATTTTTTCATTGTGTTAAAATCAATAGTTCGTTAAAAAAATATTCATAGGCTAAGCGGCATCAGTCGCCAAGC
>CAJUAR010000073.1 GCA_910584495.1 uncultured Muribaculaceae bacterium | reverse complement strand
AACCTGCCAAATTTTCAAGCGAATTTAACACTAATTTAACACTTCGCCGCCGAACTTTCAGCTCCTCTTAGACGTTGACAGCGGCATAACTGCCTTTGCGGCACAAAATTACGCATTATCGTTCTATCTCGCAAGAAAAAATGACAAAAACGGGAATTTATTTTCCCTGTCCTCCTCTTTTATGCTTGTAAAGGCCGTCGACAGGATGTAAGGCGCAACGAGCTGCTGCCGACACCGGAATCGGACTTAAAAATTGGTCTACTTCAATAGACATTTAGGCTGGAAGCCCGCGACAGGCTTCCATGCAGTGTTTTTCATTTGGTATTGCCTATAATATAATAACTGGACATTTATTGAGAATAAGCTGCAAGCGACTGCTTGAGCCTGGTGGTGAGCATAGCCCGAAGTTCGGGAGGTTCTACAACAGTGACCATGGGACTGTAGGACATCAGTTCAGACACAAGGTCGTCGCTTAGTCGCAGTTGATAGTGGAAAATGGAGTATTGGTCGTGCACATACTCTTGCTGAGTGTTGTGAAGGGGCAAAGCTCTGAAGTACTTTGCCTGACGAGCATCGACACGAAGCACGACTTTCTTCACATCGCCGGCACCTACAACAATTCCAAAAGCATTCTTGAAGTATTCCTTTGCATCAAAACCATCAGAGACAAAAGTTTCGGGAAGGAGCGCAAGAGCTTTCACACGGTCGAGCGCGTATGTTTTAATACGGTCTTCGCCCACAACACGTCCGGTCAGATACCATCTCTGTTTGAAAAGCTTGAGACAGTACGGTTCTATGACGATATTTCTCGAAGTCTGAGAACGATAATACGGCAGATAATCGAAGCACAGCCTGCGATTCTCTCGAAGAGCCGTAATAGAAGGCGCAAGGAATTGTCGGGCCGATGGAATTTCTTCGAGGATAATGCGGTCAGCCACATCGCCGGCACCGCTCAGAGCCTCACGAGTGAAAGCGGTGTCGAGAAGCCAATGCGTCACATCCGCTCCATCGCCGGAAGCAATGTAATATTCGAAAGTGGCAGGGTCACAAACGATGTCGACCTTGAAAAAATCCTGAGCCGCCTGTCGATAGGCATGGAAAGTACGCGAAGGCAAGTCTTCGCCGCGAGAGAACTCAGAGCGTCGCCACCGCCGGTTGATTTCGCTGCGGGTTATACGGCCATAATGGCGAATGGTGTCAACCAGCCAGATGAGGCGGTTTATGCGATCGGCTGCCATTTTTTAGAAATGAGCATGAGCCCTGCGACGGTCAGAAACGCATTTATGAGAAGGAGTTCGAAACTTGTCTGATAACCGGTGTAGCGCAGCAAAGCCCACTGAATAAGCCACGACAGAGCCGGGGCCACGATGCAGACCACCGGAACAAGACGGTCGTGGACGGGCTTTTTCCAGAACATGCCGTAGACAAAGAGGCCCAGAATGGGGCCGTAAGTATATGAAGCGAGGGTATACACCGCCGAAATCGCATCCTGATTGCTTATATAGTAGAACACAATGATAACAAGGCCCATTAACGTCGACATTGCAAGGTGTGTGATTTTGCGCGTGCGGGCAAGGCGTTTTTCGTCCTGTTTTTCATGAGCATGAAGAATGTCGACAGTAAACGAGGTGGTAAGCGAGGTAAGAGCCGAACCGGCAGCCGAATAAGCGGCAGAGATAAGCCCCAGCACAAAAAGGATGAGGACAACTACCGGCACATCGCCGTGCTGCGCCACCATTCCGAAAATTTCGTCGGACTTTGCAGGGAGTTCCATGTTGTGAGATTCAAAGAACAAAAGGAATACAGAGCCCAGCAGGAGGAAGAGGGCAATAACAAAAAACTGGAGGATGCCGCTGACAATGAGATTTTTTTGGCTTTCGGCCGAACCCTTGCACGCAAGGGAACGTTGCATAATGTCCTGGTCGAGACCGTTCATGGCAATGGCCATGAACACGCCGGCGATGAACTGTTTCCAAAAATAGGAAGCATCTTTAGGATCGTCGAAGAAGAACATCCGCGTATTTGGATGCTCCTTTATGGCTCCGGCAAGGTCGGCGAAGCCATAGCCAAGGTTTGCTGCCACAAAATAGATGCACAGCACCACCGACATGATGAGACAGAAACTCTTCAAAGTGTCGGTCCAGATCACTGTTTTCACACCGCCCTGCACCGTGTATAGCCATATAAGCGCAATAGTGACGATGACATTGAATACAAACGGAATATTGAGAGGAGCAAAGACGAGCAGCTGGAGCACAGCGCACACCACAAAGAAACGAACTGCCGCCCCGAGCATTTTCGACACAAAGAAAAACCAAGCCCCGGCCAGATGCGTATTAGGCCCGAAACGGTCGGCAAGATAACCGTAGATAGAAATCAGATTCTTTTTATAGAATAAAGGAACGAGCACAAAGGCAATAACAAAATAGCCCACAATGAAGCCGAGCACCATCTGGAGGTAGGCATAACCTTTAGTAGCCACCATGCCGGGCACAGAAATGAAAGTGACACCCGAAATTGCGGCACCCAGCATTGCAAAAGCGACAATCGGCCAAGGGGCGCGACGATTACCGGTGAAAAAGCTGTTGTTGTCGCTGCCTCGCGAGGTGAAATAGGAAATGGCCATCAGCAGCAGGAAATATGCCACAATGGTGATGACTACTATAATGGTGTGGCTCATATGATTAATAGTTGGTTTATATGTTCTGTTTGTTACTCTTCGTAGAGAAGGTAGGGGCGACGTTGAACTTTGAATTTCTCTACATCGCCGACCCATGTTTTCTTGATTTCGTCGGCACTTTTTCCGTTTTCAATCATCTGGCGAATGTCGCCGCGACCAATCAGTTTTTCGAAGTAGGAACGGAAAAATTTATCGCCCATACCAAGGTCGCGATATGCATCGATGAGATATTCCAGATTGATACCGTTGGCAATAGCTTGTTCTGCCGGCATTGAACGAAGGTCGACACCCTTGCATTTCTGATTGAGGAGAGGTGGATTCTTGGCACCTTCCACACTGCGCGGTGTGAAACTGAACTTGCGTCCTTTCATTGCCGGGTGACCATATATCTCGAACGGATGGTCGGTTCCGCGGCCAAGGCTCACGGGTGTTGCTTCGAAATAACACATCGAAGGGTATAGATAGACCGAAAGCATGGAGCGCAGGTTAGGCGACGGAGCTATCGGCAGCTCGTAACGCGTCTGGTGGGTGTATCCCAGACAAGGCACCACCTCGAGCTTTACCTTGCGGCCCTCTTTGAGCCAAGCCTCACCGTTTGCCATAAGGGCGAGTTCGGCAAGCGTCATGCCATGCACAACGGGAATGGGCAAACGCCCCACTCCGGACGAATATTTCATGTCGAGGATAGGCCCATCGACATACATGCCGTTAGGATTAGGCCTGTCGAAAACCACAACCTGCTTGCCTTTGGCAGCGGCAGCGTTCATTATTTCGATCATAGTGCAATAATAAGTATAGAAGCGCAGGCCCACATCCTGAATATCCACCACTACAACATCGACCGAATCCACGGCAGCGTCAAGTGTTGTTTTCGCCCCCTTGCCATAGAGAGACATCACTGGCAGCCCTGTCTGTTCGTCGATGCTGCTGACCACATGCTCGCCGGCATCGGCTTTACCCCTAAATCCGTGTTCTGGCGAGAGCAAAAGCCTGAGATCAATGCCATTATCTTTAAGAATATCGGCAGTATGCTTGTCTCCAACCATACCGGTGTGATTTGAGAAAAGCGCCACGCTCTTTCCCTTCAACAATGGGATATATGCATCGGTGCGTGCAGCTCCGACTGTGACATTGGCTGCACGGAGTGCCAAACCGCTCATCAACAGGCAGCAAACGCAAAAAAGATTGAGAAATTTGGTATTCATATCCAAGGTTTTGTAATTTGACGATGTAAAGTTAGCTATTAATGTCGAGAAAATATGTGCTGCAGCAGGCAAGTAATGTTAACAAAATATAAAATAGAAACTAAGCATTGTAAGGTCCAAAAATTCTTTCTAACTTTGCAGCGCAAAAGGGGCACTAGCTCATCTGGCTAGAGCGCGACACTGGCAGTGTCGAGGTGAGCGGTTCGAGTCCGCTGTGCTCCACCAAAAGCGAATTCAGAGCAAAATCTGAGTTCGCTTTTTTTGTTATATCCTTACAAATATCAGGTCAAAAGAAGGGGCAAGCCGAAATCATATCCTTTAAATCGGCGCATAGCAATAATCGTCTTAAAATATTCGCATTTTCGTGGCAGGGCAAGCAGCCAAGCGGGCGAGGTGAGGTCATCTCGCCTCCATAAATAATGCTCAGCATTTCGACAGACACCTTAAAATGTTAAAAACCAAGTTGTCCGAAACAAAAGAAGATTTATAATGTTTTATCTTTTGTAAGTACAAAATGAAAGATATAGAAACAACCAACTTTTATTTTTAAGTATATATGGCAACTACAAAACATCAGCCGATTGTGCAGAAACTTCTCGACATGATCGCAGAAAACGGCTGGCAGGACAAATTCCAGCAGGCTTACGAAAAAGCAAAATCGCTCGACGTTCAGGAAATGGACGACATCAACTCGCTCGACGACTACTATAACTGGCTCGATACCAACCTGACATGGATTCCTGTTGAAAACCAGTTTGGCCGCGCAATGTTCAACCACATCTGCAAGTTCTATTTCATTCTCGACCAGTCGCCGGTCAAAGAGCTGCAGAACGCCGTAGCACCGCGCGATGAAGCTCCTGCTCTCACACCGCTGTCGGCATGGATGAAGGACTATGTGCGCGAACTGGGCAAATTCCTCGACTCCCCCGAATCGATAACTGCCGAATCAGTTAAATCGTTCTACAACTCACCGGAGTTCAACATGGCGGAATATCTTGAGCCTCACGGAGGTTGGAAATCGTACAACCAGTTCTTCGCACGACACACCAAACCGGGTTGTCGTCCGGTGGCAGCAATCGAAGACAGCCGCATCATCACCTCTCCTGCCGATGCCACTTTTGATGGCTCATGGGAAGTTCGTGGCGACGACACAATAGAAATCAAAGGTATTCACTGGAAAATTTCAGAACTGCTCGAAGGTAGTCCATATAAAGACCGTTTTGCCGGCGGCAAATGGATGCACTCCTTCCTTGGGCCGGCCGACTATCACCGTCAGCATGCCCCAGTAGGCGGACGTGTTCTTGAATCGCGCGACATCATGGGCGATGTATATCTCGAAGTTAACGCCGTGCCCGATACCTGCACCGGCCGTAAGCGCCTCGAAGCCAAACGTGTCAACAAATTCGATGCACCTGACAACCCCGGCTACGAATTTATGCAGAACCGCGGTCTTATTGTCCTCGACAGCCCTATCGGCCTTGTAGCCGTTCTGCCTATGGGCATGGGTCAGGTTTCGTCGGTGGTTATGACTGCCGAAGAAGGCAAAGTGCTCCGCAAGGGTGAAGAAATCAGCTACTTCCAGTTTGGCGGTTCCGATATTGTCATGGTCTTTGAAGCAGCATGCAATGTCAACTTCACAGCCCGTCCCGGTGTTCACTACAAAGTAGGTACAAAGATTGCCGAAGCTTATCCTGCAATTTATCCCGCACGCTGATATTGGGTGAAGCCGTCAGTCTATGAGCGGCTTGATTAAATTGCTAACCGGGGCCGAAGCCGGACTTGTCCGGTGTCGGCCCCTTTATTTGTTCACCTATATAATTATTCATCCCTATGGCAAACAACACATTAAAAGAAAGCACGCCCGTCACACACTCATCGGGGGGCAAACAGCTGAGTATGATGGCAATGGCCATTATGATTGTGACAACTATCGTGAGCATGCGAGGGCTCGCATCACAAGCCGAATTCGGGCTCACTTCAATATTCTACTACGTTTTTGCGGCGATTGTCTTTCTTGTTCCTTATGCACTGGTATGCGCCGAACTCGCATCCACCTATACCCGTTCGGGCGGTGTATTCCGCTGGACTTCCGAAGCCTTCGGCACCCGAGCCGGATGGCTTAGCATGTATCTCGACTGGCAGATGGTCGTCATCTGGTTTCCCGCCGTGCTCATGTTCGGAGCCGTTTCCCTTGCCTACGTTTTCTGGCCCGAGGCTTTCGATGCCCGCCTGGCCGGCAACCGTATCTATACCCTCTTGATAGTGCTGGGCGTATATTGGCTTTGTACGTTCAACAATTTCCGAGGCATGAAATATGCCAACAAACTGAGCACTGCCGGCGGCCTCTTCGGCACCATCATCCCCGCTGCCGTGCTCATTGTCATGGGCGTAGTCTACGTGCTGCTTGGCAAACCCATCAATCTTCCGCTCGACAAGCCCTTCTGGCCCGACTTTGAGCAATTCGGCACAATAGTGCTCGCTGCGAGCATATTCCTCTTCTATGCCGGCATGGAGATTCAAGCCGTCCATGTCCCGGGCATGAAAAATCCCTCGCGCGACTTTCCCAAGTCGGTTCTTTTGGCAGTGCTCATTATTCTTGCCATCTTTGTGGCAGGCACACTGGCCATTGGCATTGTCATTCCCGAAAGCAAAATCAATCTGCTTCAAAGTCTTTTAGTTGCATATAATGACCTTTGGGCCTCGCTTGGATTGCCTTGGCTCGGAAATGTGATGGCTGTCTTCATCACATTCGGAGTCCTCGGCCAGGTGAGTGCTGTCATTGCCGGTCCTTCGACGGGTCTTCTCGCGGTTGGCAAAGCCGGGTATCTGCCCAAATCTTTGCAGCATACCAACAAGAACGGCGTACAGACCACCATCCTCTATATCCAGGCAGGCATTGTCACCATCCTGTCGCTTGTGCTCGTGCTTCTGCCATCGGTAGAATCGGCCTATCAGATATTGAGCCAGATGTCAACCATCATCTATCTCATTATGGTTGTAGTCATCTATGTTGCCTTCATCCGTCTTCGTCGCACCGCTCCAAACAAACACCGGGGATTCCGTGTGCCCGGAGGTCGATTCGGCATGTGGTTTGTTTCGGGCCTTGGCATACTCGGTGCCGTTATTGCAGGTATTCTCAGCTTTGTGCCCCCAACACAGATTAAGACCGGCAGCCCTGTGATGTATGTCGGCATCCTTGTTCTGGGCGTTGCCATATTCATTGCTCTGCCTCTGATTATCTATGCCAAACGCAAGAAATCATGGCGCGATGCAGGCTCCGACTTCTATCCTTTCGACTGGCAGATAGAAGGACGCAAACCGGGCGAAGTTTCCAAATGGCCCGCCGGCTATCAGCCCACCGACGAAGAAGTCAAGGCAGCCATAGAGCGCGAGAATCAAACAAAGTAAGACGGCCCTAAGCACATCTTGTCATGATGCGAATATCTACCGGAAAAGAACCGATCACATTGCCAACCCTGTTGGCAATATGGTCGATTTCGCTGGTGGTCAATCTCCCCGGTCTGGCCATCAGCCCAATGCTGGGAAATATGGATAAAATATTTCCCCACACGTCTGAACTTGAGATACAGCTGCTTACGGTTCTTCCCAATTTGTGCATTATTCCTTTCGTACTGCTGTCCGGTGGTCTATCGCAATCAAAGAGCAAGATAAAAATTGTGGTGTTCGCCCTCATCGTCTATCTGGCCGGCGGCATTCTCTACTTCTTTGCCCGCAATATGGTGGACCTCATCGTAATCAGCTGTATGCTCGGTGTGGGCTGCGGCCTTCTCATCCCTCTTGCTGCCGGTCTGTTGGCCGATACCTTCGTTGGTAAATACCGCATGAAACAGCTGGGCATCAAGTCGGGTATCTCCAATCTCGCCCTTGTCTGCGCCACATTTGTGGTGGGATGGCTCGGGCATGGCAACTGGCACTTGCCATTTGCCGTCTACCTCATCCCGGCCATACCGCTGGCTCTGACTGTCTTTCTGCGCGGTATTCCGAAATCCGACCTGTATCCGGCCACGTCGCCCCCGACAGTTGCCGCCACGTCGATCCAGGCCAAAGCAGCCCGGGGTATCATGCCTCGTACCAAAGTTAGCGGAGGATTCATTATGTCGAGAGTTTGGTCGCTCGTTGCTGTCTACTTCTTCGTATGTTATGCCTCGGTGATTGTAAGCTATTACACACCTTTCCTGATGCAAAGCGAAGGGATGGACGATTCGGAAGTGGGCACTGTCACAGCTCTATTCTTTCTGGCCATGTTCCTGCCGGGATTCATTCTGCCGGGAATAGTGAAAATATTCCGACAGTCAACACTGATATTTTCTGCAATGGTAATGGCCGGAGGCGTCCTGCTCATGGCCTTGAATCATAGTTTCGCTCTCATGTGCATCGCTTCCATCCTCGTTGGTCTTGGCTTCGGCATTTTCCAGCCTCTGATCTATGACAAGGCCACACAGATAGTCACTGTTCCGGCCAAAGCCACACTCGCGCTGGCAATCGTTCTTGCCGCCAACTATATCTCTATCAGTGCCACTCCATTTATTGTCGACGGTTTCCACGATATATTTGATCCTCAACATCTGAGCAACACATTCCCCTTTATATTGAACTCGGTGCTACTGTGCATTTTCACAATGGTAGTGCTCATATTCCGCAAATCATTTGTTTTCAGCATCGACACGTCATACTATTGACACAAAAAAATTGAAAGTGACTATGAAAACCATAACACGCACGCTAATCCTCTTGCCACTGCTCGCCACGGCCTTTTCGGGCATGAGCCAAAATCATCCGGCCTCTGCAAGCCGGCATGTTGTTACCATAATACGCCCGGCCGGAACCACCGACTCCACGACAATTGATGTCTACAATATATTTCTCGACAATGCTCCGAAGGCATATCTCATCCCCGGCACTCCACGTTTTGCAATCGAAGGAAAGGAGCGCAAGTTCTATCTCGGCATTGGCGGCACGGCAAAGGCAACAGTGTCCTTCGACTGGGGCAAGCCCATCGACAATGCCTATAACTTCACCACCTCGGCCATACCTTTGTCTCAAGCCAAGGGCAACGGGGGGCGCTATCAGTTCTCGGCGGCAACCAGCGGACTATATCTCAATTTTGTAGCTTTGCCAGGCGACAAACAACAGATTGGAGCATATATAAACTTCAATTTCACCGGTAACGGCAATGATTACGGTTTCAATCTCTTCTACGCATACCTCAAGTATCGAGGCTTCACCGTGGGCTACGATTTCAGTCTGTTCTCCGATATGGCCGCTGTTCCTCCGACCATCGACAACGAAGGTCCTAACGCGCTCACAGCAATTCCTAACGGAGTGATTGACTACCGTCACAGCTTCAATCAGCACTGGAGCGTGGGCATCGGTGCCGAGCTGCCGATGATGTCGGCCACCAACGGTGCCAAGACTGCAAATGTCTATCAACGGATTCCGGACGTGCCGGCTTTTGTGCAGTACTCGTGGAACCAAGGGAAATGCTGGGTGCGCTTTTCCGGAATTGTCCGCAACATGCTCTATCGCGACCTGGAAGCCGACCGCAACCGCAACAATTGCGGGTGGGGTATGAAAATGAGCGGAAGTGCTTCGGCAGGGCCTGTCATAACATACTACCAAGCGGCTTATGGACGCGGCATAACAAGCTATTTCCAGGACTTGTACGGAGGCGGCCTCGACATGGTTCCCAACGGGAACAGCCGTATGAAAACCGTAGAAGCCTGGGGCGGTTATTTCGGCCTGCAGTACAATTTCTCGCCTTCGGTATTCGCCACTGCCGTCTACAGCCATCTGCGGAACTATGCCGGACATTATTCGGACGGAGCTGTGGCCTGGGGCGAGCAGTACAAATATGCCCAGTATGCTCTTGCCAATATTATATGGAACATGACACCGCAGATTTCGACAGGCATAGAATACATCTACGGACGCCGTGTGGACATGGACGGAATCTCGCGCCACGACAACCGACTGCAGTCAATGCTCCGGTTCACGTTCTAACCTATAGTTCGATTCGGGTGGCTTCGACAGGGCGGCCGGTGAAGACGGCGGCCATGGTGGCGAATTTCTCGGAATTTTCGGTGGTAAGGTATTCTACCTTGCCGCCACGACTGATGGTGCGGTCAATTTCGGGATGACGCTGCAGATAGTCCACAAGCGATGCTGCCACGATAGAGCCTTGGTCGAGTAGTGTGACGCCATCGGGAACATATTGTCGTATTTTGCTTAGCAGCAAGGGATAGTGCGTGCAACCCAGTATCACAGTATCGATAGAGGGACACATGCCGAAGAGGGTGTCGATATCTTTTTTCACAAAATAATCAGCCCCCGGACCCTCGGATTCGCAATATTCCACCAAAGGCACCCACATGGGGCATGCGTGGCCATAAAGGGAAAGATCGGGGTGCAGTTTGGCAAGCTCCATGTTGTAGGACAGCGAGGCTACAGTGCCCGGAGTGGCAAGGAGGCCTATGCGGCGTGTTTTCGACACTGCACCGACAGCTTCGGCTGTGGGACGTATCACGCCGAGCACGCGACGCGAGGGGTCGATGTGCGGCAAGTCGTTTTGTTGTATACTTCGCAAAGCCTTGGCCGAGGCTGTGTTGCATGCAAGAATGACAAGGCGGCATCCGCGCTCGAAAAGATTGCGCACTGCCTGAAGGGTGAATTCATAGACAAGGTCGAACGAACGCGTGCCATATGGAGCACGGGCGTTGTCGCCAAGATATAAAAAATCGGCCTGGGGCAGGGCCTGCCTCAAGCGATTGAGAATAGTGAGCCCGCCGTATCCCGAATCAAACACGCCGATAGGGGCGCCGATATTCGTTTCGAGAGGACGCGCGGGCTCACTCATGATGTTTCTATTCTTTAGAGTTTGGCTTTGATTGCCGCTGTTTCAGCCTCGTAACCGGGCTTTTCGAGCAGGGCAAACATGTTTTTCTTGTAGGCTTCCACACCGGGCTGGTTGAAGGGATTCACACCCAGGATGTGGCCGCTGATGCCGCATGCAGCCTCGAAGAAGTAGATGAGGTGGCCCAGGGTGTTGGCAGTGATATCGGGGATAACGATGCGAATGTTGGGCACGCCGCCGTCGACATGGGCAATACGTGTTCCCAGCTCGGCCATTTTGTTCACTTCGTCAACACGTTTGCCGGCGATATAGTTGAGACCGTCGAGATTGTCGGCATCGGCGGGGATGCGGAGCTCGTGTTCAGTAGAAGCCACGGAGATGACGGTTTCAAAGATGGTGCGTTCGCCTTCCTGAATCCATTGTCCCATGGAGTGGAGGTCGGTGGTATTGTCGACCGAAGCAGGGAAGATGCCTTTTTGGTCCTTGCCTTCGCTCTCGCCGTAGAGCTGCTTCCACCATTCGCTGAAGAAGTGGAGCTTGGGATTGTAGTTGACCAGAATTTCGGTCTTTTTTCCGGCGCGATAGAGGGCGTTGCGGGTCATTGCATAGATGAGCGATTCCTTCGATTCGCCGCTCAGGGTCTTGGCCTCCATGTCGGCAGCTCCGGCAACGAGGGCTTTGATGTCGAAACCGGCAACGGCGATGGGCAGCAGACCAACGGGGGTGAGCACAGAGAAACGACCGCCGACATTGTCGGGAATCACATAGGTCTTATAACCTTCGGTGTCGGCAAGTGTGCGCAGAGCGCCACGCTTGGCATCTGTGATGGCCACAATCAGGTCCTTTGCAGCCTCGCGGCCTACTTGTTTCTCAAGCTGTTCGCGCAGCAGACGGAAAGCGATGGCCGGCTCGGTGGTTGTTCCCGACTTGGAAATGACAATGATGCCGAAACGTTTGTCGCGGAGATATTCCTGAAGTTCGTAGAGATAGTCTTCGCCAATATTCTGCCCTGCAAAGAGCACCTTGGGAAGTTTGTCACAGCGCAGGCTGTCGAAGTGGTTCGAAAGAGCCTCGATCACGGCCTTGGCACCAAGGTAGCTGCCGCCAATGCCTATTGCCACAACAACGTCGCAGTTTTTGCGAAGTTTCTCGGCTGTGTCGTTGATGTCGTCGAGGTCAGCAGCCTTGATTTCGCCCGGCAGGCGTACCCAGCCAAGAAAATCGTTACCGGCACCGGTGCCGTTGACAACGTGGTCGAAACCTGCTTTTGCCTCTGCGGCAAGCGCATCTATCTGTGCCTGGCTCACTGTGCCTTGCACATCTTTTGTTAGTACTTCAATTTCTTTCATTCTGTCTATGGGTTATTATTCTGCAAAATTAACAATTTTATTCTTCCAATTACTATTTTGACTATACAAAAAAATGTTATTTATGCGCATCATTGTCCTTTGATGAGCCCTTAAATTTAATCAAGTTAGAAATGTACACCGTAAAAATTGGAAAAAGGGCAACTCCCACAGTCGCCAGCAAAACCGACAGCACGCGCCCGATGGGCGTTACGGCCTCTATCGACGAACCGACTGTGGTTACTATCATACATGCCCACCACAGGGCAGAGCCATAGTCTGTCACCATGCTGTTGACCCCTCCTTCGAAAAGATAGAAAGCTAACGAAGAAAAATAGATTGTGGCTATAAGTGTGAGAAGATAGGACCAAAAGAGCGATGTTGCCTTGCTGTTTGCAAACCAGCCTACGACCATCGCAAGGGCATAACCTCCGCGGACAAGCGGTATATAGCGCAGCAAATACTCCACCTCCGGGCCGAAATGCCAGTGCAGTACATCAAAAATTGTGAGCCACGGAATGGACACAAGCAGGAAAAGCCAACGTGTAGCCACATAATGAAGCTTTCGTGGCGACAGGAGAAACTCAATGACAAAGTCGGCCAGAAAAAAGATGCAAATCCAAAATTGTGCCCGCATAAAACGGGGACGGTTGTAGAACTGCAGTCCTTCGAAAGTATCTTCAGAGATAAACCATACCAAAATGGCACTCACAGTCAGTATTATTATGTGGAGTGCCGAATAAAAGCCATAATGCCTCAACTTTGTGTCGAGAGCCTCGAGTTTCTGTCCCATTTCCAGAATTTTTTACAAAAATAACAATTCCGCCTCACACTCCCAAAAATAATCCCTCCTTTTGTCGTTTTGCCGTTGGGAAGCATACTAACGATTTTGTCAGCGTTAAGCTCGTTATGTAATAAATGGAGAGGGAGACTTCCTAGCCTCCCTCAGTCAGATGGTTACCATGCTTCCTGCATCGCGCAACTCAAGAGAGTCGCACGCTCAGAACACATCGCCCTTACGGCTTTGCAATGAACTTGCGGCCGTTGCGGATGTAGAGCCGCCCCGGCTGTGGCGTCTCCACTCGCCGTCCCATAGTGTCGTAAATCGGCCCTTCGGGATCATTATCGACTATGAAATCAGTCACGCTGGCGGGCGGGGCTAAGTTCAAATCTTCGCGGGTGCACAATACTTTACCATCTTTTCGACATTCTAAAAAATCTCCAAATGGGATAGGTGCTACACCTCGCGAAACAGAGGCTGTGAATCGAGTTACCCTAGGATATTCAATAAGGGGATAACTGCAGTAGATACCTTCTACCCATGTAAAAAGATTACTTTTTATGACTTTTCTTTCTATTCCTCTGATAGATACAGCTCCAACCTCATTTATTTGAACAGAATCAAAATAAGAGCCGTCCTCCGTTCTTATCTCGGCATAGTCACCGACCTGGAGATTGAAATCCATCATCAAAAGGAACTTTTCGTATATCTCATCATAATAAAAAATTTTACGGTCTTTTTCAAACACAATAATATCCATGATTCCAAACGGATCAGTTTCTCTAACCTTCTTGCATTTCTTTCCTTGGAATTCTATGTCGCCACATACGGAATCCGTATAATTATAAAGAAACGTCTGATTCGAACCATAAGTATATACTATTGATTCCCACACCTTTCCATCTTCGAAGAAAGGAAGATAATCATCGTCCTGCGCCCACAGCCCAATTACAAAGGCTGCCATGAACATCAATGCTAAAATCCGTTTCATATAATTTATTCCTTAATCAGCCTGCAGCTGTCCGCAAGCGTGTTGTTGATAATCTGAT
>CAJUAR010000072.1 GCA_910584495.1 uncultured Muribaculaceae bacterium | reverse complement strand
AACACTTGGCTCCTCGGAGCCGTTAACAAACTCTCAAAAATAACCGAAGTATTGCTTGACTCGATTAAAAAGAAAATACCTCGACCCGATGCTGATATTTATGTTCAGATTCCTGACAAGAATGGGAAACCGAAGACAATGATAAATTTCCATGGCGAGAAAGCTGTGCGTCAGATTTATTTTAAGCGAACAGGCGTGGTTCGTGTGAGTGAGGACAGGCCATGCGTCGGCCTGCGCTTGCTGCGCCGCCGCAAATTTTCAAGTTCATTTTGGGAATATGACAATTTCATCGAAAAAGACGAATTTGAACGCATATGGAATGAGGATAGCTGAAGGTTGAGACATTGTGCCAAAATGGCAGGTGCGGGGCTGCGGCATGGTTTTTGTGATATTACAGGCAAAGGAGCTTAGGAAATGAAACCTATAGAGAACTAAAAAGAGATTTGCTTGTTAACAATATTGAATATCACTTAAACGAAAACGTTCAACGCACTATTATATGAACTTCAACAATTTCACCATCAAATCGCAGGAAGCGATTCAAAAAGCTGTCGAAATCACACGCAGTGCCGGCACTCAGGCCATCGAACCCGTCTGCCTGCTCAAAGGTGTGATTGACGAAGGCGAGACTGTGGTGAACTTCATCTTCCAAAAGATAGGAGCTAATCCTGCCACAGTTGCCAATGCCATCGACAGCGAGATTGCCTCTCTGCCCAAAGTGAGCGGCAGCGAGCCTTATCTGAGCCGTACTTCAAACGATGTCCTCCAGAAAGCCCTCGACGTTGCCAAGAACCTCGGCGACCAGTATGTTACGCTCGAAGCCCTGCTCATCGCTATATTTGAAATCAATTCGCCGGCCTCGACAATCCTGAAGGATGTCGGCCTCTCTAAAAAAGAACTGCAGGCTGCCGTCGAAGAACTGCGCAAAGGCAAAAAAGCCACCGACCAAAGTGCTGAGGACACTTATAATGCCCTCTCGAAATATGCCATCAACCTCAACGAGCGCGCCCGCGCCGGCAAGCTCGACCCTGTCATCGGTCGTGACGAAGAAATCCGTCGTGTGCTCCAGATTCTGAGCCGCCGAACCAAGAACAACCCCATGCTTATCGGCGAACCCGGCACCGGTAAAACCGCCATTGCCGAAGGGCTTGCCCACCGCATTGTGCGCGGCGACGTGCCCGAAAACCTCCGAACCAAACAAATCTATTCGCTCGACATGGGCGCCCTTGTGGCCGGTGCCAAGTACAAAGGCGAATTTGAGGAACGCCTCAAAGCCATTGTCAACGAAGTGACCCAGGCCGACGGCGAGATTATCCTCTTTATCGACGAAATCCACACACTTGTCGGTGCCGGCAAGGGCGAAGGGGCCATGGATGCTGCAAACATCCTCAAACCCGCCCTTGCACGTGGCGAGCTCCGCAGCATCGGTGCCACGACGCTCGACGAGTATCAGAAATATTTTGAGAAAGACAAAGCCCTCGAACGCCGTTTCCAGAAAGTGATGGTCAACGAGCCCGACGAGGCTTCGGCCATAGCCATCCTTCGCGGTCTGAAAGAACGCTACGAGAACCACCACGTGCGCATCCGCGACGAGGCCATTATTGCCGCCGTGCAGCTGTCGGAGCGTTACATCACCGACCGTTTCCTCCCCGACAAGGCCATCGACCTTGTGGATGAAGCCGCCGCCAAGCTCAAACTCGAAATTGACTCTGTGCCCCAGGCCCTGGACGACATCTACCGCCGCATAGCCCAGAAGGAAATCGAACGCGAAGCAATCAAGCGCGAAGGCGAAAAAGAGCGTGTCGACGCTATCGAGCGCGAAATCGCCGAAATGCGCGAGGAAGAAAAAGAATTTTCGGCAAAATGGAAGGCCGAGAAAGACCTTATCAACCAGATTCAGCAGCACAAGAGCGACATCGAACAGCTCGGCATCGAAGCCGAACGCGCCGAGCGAGAAGGCAACTATGCACGTGTGGCAGAAATCCGCTACTCGCTCATTTCCAACAAACAGAAGGAAATTGCAACCCTCAACGAACAGCTCAAGATGATGCAGGGCGAAAAAGCCCTTATCAAAGAGGAAGTCGATGCCGAAGATATTGCCGACGTTGTTTCGCGTTGGACCGGCATACCAGTCAACAAGATGGTACAGAGCGAGAAAGACAAACTCCTCCACCTCGAAGAAGAACTCCACGACCGCGTTGTGGGGCAGGACGAAGCCATCCGTGCCATTGCCGATGCCGTGCGCCGCAGCCGTGCAGGCCTCAACGACCCAAAACGACCTATCGGTTCCTTCATCTTCCTCGGAACCACAGGCGTGGGCAAGACCGAACTTGCCAAGGCCCTGGCCGAATACCTCTTCGACGACGAGAATATGATGACTCGTATCGACATGAGCGAGTATCAGGAGAAACACTCCGTGTCGCGCCTTGTCGGAGCACCTCCGGGATATGTGGGCTACGACGAAGGCGGCCAGCTCACCGAAGCCGTACGCCGCAAACCATACTCGGTTGTCCTCTTCGACGAAATCGAAAAAGCACACCCCGATGTGTTCAACATACTTCTGCAGGTGCTCGACGATGGCCGTCTGACCGACAACAAAGGGCGCAGCGTCAACTTCAAGAACACCATCATCATTATGACCTCCAACATGGGTTCGGCTCTGATCCGCGACAATTTTGCCAAAATGACACCCGAAACCAAGGACAAAGTGGTGGAAGAAACCAAGACGCAGGTGCTCGACATGCTCAAACAGACCATACGCCCCGAATTCCTCAACCGTATCGACGAAATCATAATGTTCACGCCGCTCAACCGCAATGAAATCGAAGAAATCGTCGGTCTGCAAATCCGGAGCATACAGCGCATGCTTGCCCACACTTCGGGCATAGAGCTGCAGATTACTCCCGCAGCCCTGAGCTTCCTCGCCGACGAGGGCTACGACCCCGAATTCGGCGCCCGCCCCGTGAAACGAGCCATACACCGCCTGGTTCTCAACCAGCTGTCGAAGGACATTCTGGCCCAGAAAGTGGACCGCCAACGCCCCATAATCATCGATGTGGAAGGCGACGGCCTCGTTTTCAAAAACTGACACCCTCTTCTATTAATCTACAAACTAAACAAATTGACAGAAATGAAAAAGTATCTCATTCTTCTCCTCCTCATTTTGCCCTCGCTTGCATTTGTGTCGTGCAGCGACGACGACGACCTGCCTAATGTGACGTTCAACATTGCTGTTGACGGCTCGGCTAAAGTGGACGATGTCTACTACATTGTTCGCGGCGACACTCTCACGGTGGAATCCATCACCGTGGTGAACGAAGAAAGCGACAAAAAAGCCGCAATCACCCAGGCCGACTACTACTGGGACTATTACTATGTGGGCACAAGCATACAGCCGCCATTTGGATTTGAATTCGTAACCGACGAAAACACCAAGACCGGCAATCACCTCATCGAAATCGAGATGCCTGTGATTGCTGTGGACAAAACGCCCGGCATTGCCCTTGTGGGAATGAAAGTGAAAGTGGTGGAAACGGCCGACGAAGTGCCTCAGCCCGAAGCCCCGTCGGTGACCAAAGTCTCTCCAAAAGTGAAAAACACCTCGGAGAAAACCAAATAATTGAAAATCAAAATCATGGTGTCCGACATTTAAAAAGTGTCGGGCACTTTTTTCCCTAAAGGTTTTTAAACGATATTGCAGGATGGGAATTTTTGCCTATTTTTGCATATCAAAAACCTCAAAAATGTATCGCAAAGGCAAACTATACTTCCGCTACGGCACCATGGGCTCGGCCAAAACCGCCATGCTGCTGACGCAGGCCTATAACTTCGAAGAACGGCACATGGACTATATGTGTCTCAAACCTGTGATCGACACCCGCGACAAGGCCAACGTTATCCGTTCGCGCATAGGCATAGAGCGTGAATGTGCGTGGATTTACCAAAGCACCAACCTCTACCAGATGGTTCGCGACCTCTACCGCAAGAATGGCCGCATTGTCGACTGGTTCCTTATCGACGAGGCTCAGTTCCTTACAGCGGCACAGGTCGACCAGCTTTCGCGTGTGGTCGACGACTTTGGCAGCAACGTGGTGTGCTACGGCCTTCGCACCGACTTCCAGACACACCTCTTCGAGGGTTCTCGCCGTCTTTTTGAAATTGCCGACACAATCGACGAAATCAAATCGACCTGTAACTGCGGACATAAAACCATTGTCAACGCCCGTATCGATGCCAATGGAAACTTTGTGGAGGAAGGAAACCAGGTGGAAATCGGCGGCGACGACCGCTATGTGGCGGTGTGCCGCAAATGCTGGCGAAACAAGCGCATTGAACAGGCAAGCCGCGAAGCCCTGCCGCTTGTCTTTGATGATGAAATTTTGAACGACAAAATCCTATGATACTCTGTTCTATCAACGATGCGGACATTTATTCTGCCATCTCTCCTGCTCTGAAAACCGCCATCGACTGGCTATTGACGCATCGCAACGATGCTTTCGAAAAAGGTTCTACCGTTATTGGCAGTGTCGGCAACGAAGATATCGTTGTCAAATGCGAAGAACCTGCAATGATTCCGCGCGAGAAAGCCGCACTCGAGGCCCATCGTCGCTTTATCGACATCCATGTGCCTCTCAAAGGCACCGAAACCATAGGCTGGGCCCCGGTGCAAAGCCTCAAACATGTGCGCGAGCCATACGATGACAAACGCGACATTATGTTCTTCGGCGACGCTGCACACAGTCTTCTGCATGTTAAGCTGGGGCAGATGGCTGTGTTCTTCCCATCCGATGCCCATGCTCCGAACATCGGCCTTGGCAACCATCGCAAACTATGCATCAAAATTCCGGTTTAAACCTTCGTCAGCCCCGGCGGTCTAATATATTGTTATTCTACAGCCAACTACGATTATGACGCAACGATATATATCGATTCTCTTCCTGCTGCTGGCAATGTTTGTGCCGGCTTTGGGCAGCGGCAAAGCACATTTGCTGCCGCCGCCGGCTGAGCACACCGCCCTAAAACCCGAAACACTGGAGTATAAAGTGATTTTCCGCTGGGGATTAATCAACAAGACTGCCGGCCGGGCTGTCATCACCCTCTCCAAAAACCACAAGCACTATAACTCGCAGCTCACTGCCCGCAGCGAGCCATGGGCCGACCATTTCTATAAAGTGCGCGACACCCTCAACGGGCGTATGGACCTGACATTTCGTCCGCTTCTATACGAAAAAATTGCCAACGAGGGTTCGGAACGCAAGCACGATGTGGTGGAATACAACTATGACACTCCGGGCATTGTGAAAGCCGACTGCATACGCAAAGTGTGGAAAAAGGGCAAACCATTCATCGATGAAACTCGCACTCTCGAAACAGAGCACAATGCCGTGGACATGCTCACATCATTCTACTATCTGCGCACCCTGCCTTTCGGAGAGTGGAAAAAGGACGAGGAAATTGTGGTGGACATATTTTCGGGGAAACGCAAGGAAAAACTCACATTTGTTTACCACGGCATTGAAGAAGCCGAAGTGAACGGCATCAAAGAGCCGGCCTACCATGTCACTTTCCGTTTCACCGGAAAGGGGGGAAAAAAGACCTCCGACGACATGGATGCCTGGGTATCGGCCGATGCTCGCCGCGTGCCGGTGCGTCTGAGCGGAAAACTCGCCGTTGGAAAAGTGCACTGTGAGCTTGTGAACCGAAAATGAAATAAAAATTGTGGCAGCTTTTGCAAAAATAGCCGCTAAAGGCATGATAACTGACAAGTTTTTTGTAATTTTGCACTCTGAAACAATCCAATAGAGTATGCAGAAAATACGCAACATCGCCATTATTGCCCATGTCGACCATGGGAAGACTACATTGGTGGATAAAATGCTTCTTGCCGGGCACCTTTTTCGGGAGAATCAGAATGCCGGAGAACTGATATTAGACAACAACGAATTGGAACGCGAACGCGGAATCACAATTCTGTCCAAAAACGTTTCAATAAACTATAAAGGCTACAAAATCAACATCATCGACACGCCCGGGCACTCCGACTTCGGCGGAGAAGTGGAACGTGTGCTCAACATGGCCGACGGTTGCCTGCTTCTTGTCGATGCCTTCGAAGGACCCATGCCTCAAACTCGGTTCGTGCTTCAGAAAGCCATCGAAATGGGTCTGAAGCCCGTGGTGGTCATCAATAAAGTCGACAAACCAAACTGCCGCCCCGAGGAAGTGCAGGAGATGGTGTTCGACCTCATGTTCAGTCTCGATGCCACCGAAGAACAGCTCGATTTCCCAACACTATACGGCTCGGCCAAACAAGGATGGATGAGCGACGACTACCGCAAGCCAACCGAGAACATCCTTCCACTGCTGGACACCATTATTGACACAATACCCGGTCCTGAGGACAATCCCGGCGATTTGCAGATGCTCATCACATCGCTCGACTACTCCAAATATGTGGGCCGTATAGCCATTGGACGTGTGCATCGCGGCGAAATACGCGAAGGCCAGGAAGTGGCTCTTATGCGCAAAGACGGCACCATCTCGCGCCAACGAATCAAAGAACTGCACACCTTCGAAGGCATGGGCCACAAGAAGACAGACACGGTGCAGAACGGCGACATTTGCGCCCTTATCGGCCTGGAAGGTTTCGAAATCGGCGACACAGTGGCATCGGTCGACAACCCCGAAGCACTCCCTCGCATCGCCATCGACGAGCCCACCATGTCGATGACCTTCACCATCAACGACAGCCCCTTCTTCGGCAAAGACGGCAAATATGTCACATCCCGTCATATAGGCGACCGCCTCACGGCCGAGTTAGACCGCAACCTTGCACTCCGTGTGGAAAAAGGCAACCGCGAGGATGTTTGGATTGTTTTTGGTCGAGGTGTGCTCCACCTGTCGGTGCTCATCGAAACCATGCGTCGCGAAGGATATGAGCTGCAGGTGGGTCAACCTCAGGTCATTATCAAGGAAATCGACGGCAAAAAATGCGAACCGGTAGAGTTGCTGACTATCAATGTGCCTGAAGAAAGCGCCTCGAAGATGATCGACATGGTCACTCGCCGCAAAGGCGAACTTGTGGCCATGAACACCAAAAACGACCGCGTGCAGCTCGAATTCCAAATACCCTCACGCGGCATCATCGGACTGCGCAGCAATGTCCTCACCGCATCAGGAGGTGAAGCCATCATGGCTCATCGCTTCCTGGAATATCAGCCCTGGAAGGGCGACATAGAACGTCGCACCAACGGCTCGCTGGTAGCCATCGAATCGGGCACCGCCTATGCCTATGCCATTGACAAACTCCAGGACCGCGGACGTTTCTTCATCTTCCCTCAGGAAGATGTGTATGCCGGCCAGGTGGTGGGCGAGAATGCCAAGGACAACGATATTCCCGTGAATGTGACAAAGAGCAAGAAACTCACCAACATGCGCGCATCGGGGGCCGATGACAAAGCTCGAATCGTACCACCTGTAGTGTTCAGCCTCGAAGAAGCTTTGGAATATATCAAAGAAGATGAATATGTGGAGGTTACACCCCACCATATCCGTCTGCGCAAAATAATACTCGACGAGACAGAGCGCAAACGCGCCAACCGTGGAGCATGAAACATTTCAGTTTAAATATAAAAGGACGAATTGTCGAATATACAAATCCGGTGGTGATGGGAATTGTCAACATCACCCCGGATTCGTTCTATGCAGGCTCGCGTGTCACTGCCGATGCCGACATCGAGGTTCGTGCCGCGCAAATGGTGGAACAAGGAGCCGACATGCTCGACATAGGAGCCTACTCCACTCGGCCGGGAGCCGACTTTGTGACTGCCGAAGAAGAAATGACGCGTCTGAAGCATGGCATCAGCGCTGTAAGGCGTGCCGTAGGGCCCGACATTCCGCTGTCGGTGGACACTTTCCGTGCCGACGTGGCGCGTGCATGCATCGTGGAGTGGGGAGCCGACATCATCAACGACATTTCGGGCGGCAAACTGGACGAACGCATGTTCGAAACAGTGGCCGAACTGAGAGTTCCATACGTGCTGATGCACACTCGTGGCACACCTCAAACAATGCAAACCATGACCGACTATGACAACGTTACGGCCGACGTGGTGAGCGAACTTCAACGCTCGGTGTGGAAACTTGAAGAGCTCGGCGTGGCCGATATTATTATCGACCCCGGTTTCGGCTTTGCCAAAACACTGGAGCAGAACTACGAACTTCTTGCCGGCCTTCCCGCTTTCGACATTCTTGGAAAGCCCCTACTCGCCGGCATGTCTCGAAAATCAATGTTCACCCGCCTGCTGGGCATAGGCGCCGACGAAGCCCTTTTGCCAACTGCTGTCGGAAATGCTCTCGCTCTCGAACGAGGCGCCGCCATACTGCGCGTCCACGATGTTGCCGCTGCACGCCAGACGGTTGCTGTCGTTGAGAAAATGAAAAAATGCCAAGTTCAAGAAAATTTTATTACCTTTGTGGATAATAAATCAATATAGTCGAACACCTAATACCCCGGCGCATATCCAATGTTTGATTTCGGAATCAAGGACGCTATAGACATTCTGCTCTTCGCAGTCTTGCTATATTATATCTACCGATTGATGAAAGAATCGGGCACCATCAACATTTTCTACGGTGTGCTTTCCTTCATCGTAGTGTGGGTCCTTGCTTCTGAAATTTTCAATATGCGCCTGATAGGCACCATTTTGGACAAGTTTATGGCCATAGGTCTGATTATTCTTGTCATCTTGTTCCAAGAGCCTATCAAGCGCTTTCTTGTAGAGCTGGGCTCGCAGCGGCGATGGCGCTTCCTGAGCAAACTTTTTCATCATCGCACCAACGACGACGACAACGACGCACTGCGCTGGGTAATGCCTGTGGTATATGCATGCATGAGCATGTCCAAAAGCAAGACCGGTGCTCTGATTGTCATAGAACAGTCCATTGCCCTGGACAATTATGCTGCCTCGGGCGACATTATTGATGCAAACATCAATACACGCCTGATCGAAAATATATTTTTCAAAAACTCGCCCTTGCACGACGGGGCTATGATTATCTCGCACGGACGCATTGAATCGTGCGGATGCATTCTGCCGGTGAGCCACGACAGCGACGTGCCTCGAACACTTGGCCTGCGCCACCGTTCGGCACTTGGCATTGCCCAGGCTTCGGATGCCATGGCCATTGTGGTGAGCGAAGAAACAGGCAACATCTCCGTGGCACATCGAGGCAAGCTCTCCACTCGCCTAAGCTCCACCGAACTGGAACACCGCCTGAACGCCATTGCCATCACCGCCTCGAAGTGAAGCTGAATATTTGCAAGTCTAAGCTCCTTAAAATGCGGCAAACAGCATCTGTTTTAAAACAAATAACTATTTTTTACGCTCTAATTTTGCAGTGTCGCTATTTATTGCTACCTTTACACTCGTAATCAGAAAAACACTTAATACTCATTCACTATGACAGTCGACAAAAACACTATCCGAGGCTACCTCGATGAGCTTCATATTTCAACCCGTATTGACGACGACGGAGATATGGTTATTGTTCAAAGCGCCGACGACGACTTTGCCCACGATGTCGTCATCTTCGTCATTGTCAGCAACAACCGTCTAAGCTATGCCGCCGGAGCACCCGACTACAAACCCGCCGGCGACCCCTTGTTCCTTGCCAACCGTCATAACTGCCGCCGCAACCTCCCCACCGCCGTGGTGCGCGATGGCAACGTGCGCATGGAATGTTCCTTCCTTCTGGACGAAGAAGTGAGCAAAGCATACATTGTGGAAAACTGCATCAAAATGGTGCTCGGTTCTATCTGGCGAGGCTATGTAGAACTTGAAAAAGACTAACAGCAAGCTTTGTTAACAATTTTTCACCATGCCGCCCATATTTTATATTCACCTACAAAACAACACATTAAGCCCTGAATATAAAATTAAGCGCTACAAATAAACAAAGAAAAATTTCCGTAATTGAGGAAAAATCACTTACTTTGCACCGCAAAAGTAGAAATTATTAACAATAAAATAATACTATCATGTCAGAAATTGCAGATCGCGTTAAAGCCATTGTCGTTGAGAAGCTTGGCGTAGAACCCGAAAAGGTTGTTGAAGAAGCTGGTTTCATTACCGACCTCGGCGCAGACTCTCTCGACACTGTCGAACTCATCATGGATTTCGAAAAAGAATTCGGCATCACAATCCCCGACGAAGAAGCTGAAAAAATCAAAACTGTAGGCGACGCTATCGCTTTTGTAGAAGCAGCTCAAGCCTAACAATCGGCTTCGCGTCAGCGCATGCCACCCAAGCCGCCGCAGCCTGTAGTTTACACATGGAAAGCGGCGGTTTTAATATTCAAGACCTTTCATACCTTTCTCATATATGGAACTTAAAAGAGTTGTCGTTACCGGCCTGGGCGCAATCACCCCCCTGGGCAATGATGTCGACACAACATGGGCCAATGCCCAAGCCGGCGTCAGCGGTGCCGGTCCTATCACTCACTTCGATGCAAGCCTGTTCAAAACCCAGTTCGCTTGCGAAGTGAAAGATTTCAAACCCGAAGAGCATTTCGACCGCAAAAAAGCACGCCAGCTCGACCTCTACGCACAGTATGCTCTCGTTGCTGCACGTCAGGCTGTGACAGATGCAGGCCTCGAAGAAGCTCCCGAGGGCACAGTAGATAAAAACCGAATCGGCGTTATTGTTGCTGCTGGCATCGGCGGCCTTCACACATTCGAAGAAGAAGCCGGCTACTACGCCATGAACTCCGACAAGGGCCCCAAATACAACCCATTCTTCATCCCCAAGATGATTGCCGACATTGCATCGGGTCACATCTCGATGGAATATGGTTATCACGGACCCAACTACGGCGTGGTTTCGGCATGTGCTTCGTCGAACAATGCAATTATCGACGCTTTCAACCTTATCCGTCTTGGCAAAGCCGATGCCATCCTGACAGGTGGTGCCGAAGCTGCAATCTATCCTGCCGGCGTGGGAGGTTTCAACTCCATGCATGCCCTTTCGACACGAAACGACAGCCCCAAAACTGCTTCGCGCCCATTCAGCAAAAGCCGCGACGGCTTTGTGATTGGCGAAGGTGCGGCTGTGCTCGTTCTTGAAGAAATGGAACATGCCATTGCTCGCGGTGCCAAGATTTATGCCGAAGTGGCCGGCGGCGGTCTCTCGGCCGATGCCTACCACATCACTGCCACACACCCCGAAGGCCTCGGCGCTGTGCTGGCCATGACCAACGCACTCGAAGATGCCGGCATGAAACCCGCCGATATCGACTATATCAACGTTCACGGCACATCCACTCCCGTTGGTGACATCTCCGAAGTCAAAGCCCTTGTCAAAGTATTTGGCGACGACCTCAAAAACATCAACATTTCGTCGACTAAATCCATGACAGGCCACCTGCTCGGCGCAACCGGAGCTGTGGAAGCCCTCTTCAGCATCAAGGCTGTGCAGGACGACATCGTACCGCCCACAATCAACCACGAGCCCGACGATTGCGACGAAGAAATCGACTATTCGCTCAATTTCACTTTCGACAAAGCGCAGAAACGCACAGTGCGTGCCGCACTCTCGAATGCTTTTGGCTTCGGCGGACACAACGCAACTGTCATTGTGAAAAAATTCGAAAAATAAATGAAAACCGGCATTATTGTTGCCATGGACAAGGAGCTGCAGCTTTTGCTGCCGCTCCTTGATTCTTCTATGGCCGCCGTTGAAATCAACGGCTTTACCTTTTACCAAGGCCTCATAGGAGGCAAGGAAGTGGTTGTGGGCAAATGCGGCATAGGCAAGGTGAACGCCGCCATCGGCGCTCTGACAATGATCGATACATTCCATCCCTCGCTCATTATCAACAGCGGAGTGGCAGGAGGCACAGGCTCCGGCAATCCTCCGCTCGACATTCTTGATGTTCTCATGCCATCGGCAATTGCCTACCACGACGTATGGTGCGGGCCAGGCACTGTTCCCGGCCACGCTGCCGGCTGCCCTGCAATGTTTGAATGTCCCCTTGGCGATGATGTGCGCGCTGCAATAGGCGCAAAGGATGGCTTACTGGCATCGGGCGACATTTTTGTCGACGACCGCCAGGTGTTGGACCGTATTCTCAAGCTCTATCCCGAAGCCTCGGCTGTGGACATGGAATCGGCAGCTATTGCACAAGTTTGCCACCTCAAAGATGTGCCGTTTGTATGTCTGCGGGTTATCAGCGACACTCCGGGGGAGGAAGGCAATGCCGCAGCATATTCCAATTTCTGGACCGCAGCCCCCGAGCGCACTTTCGCCGCGCTTGAACATCTGCTGCGCCTTCTCTAACACACCCAACGATTTCGTTCCAAACATGAAAGTGGCATTGTCTGCGGGCAACGCCACTTTTTTTCCCATTGAACCCGAAAACACGCGAGAGGCAAACAAAAATTTTGGCGAATAAAAGATTTTTGATACTTTTGCAAAATAAATCTCAAAAAAGGAAATTATATGTCTTCTTGGCTCAAAACGCTCTGCGCTCTCGTACTGGTGCTCCTGCTGCTTCTCATCTGAAGTGGAAAGCTGTCGAAACAATCTCTTCCAGAAGTGCAATAAATGTGATATTTCATCGTTATTTATAACGTGATGAAATATGTCAGAATATTAATATGTTTGGTATTTAGTCTGTTAGCAGTCGTGCCCATGCAGGGACGAAGGTTGAACGACAAAGTACAGAACCGGCCTTATGCCGACCTCAAACGTTGGCATTTAGGTTTTTCGGTGGGCATGTATGCCTCCGACCTTCTGTTCACCCACAATGGACTCGTTACCGACGACGGCAAACAGTGGCGCATGGACCAACCGGACTATCAGCCGGGATTTTGCGTCAACGGCCTTATTGGCCTCCGCCTTAACAAACATTTCGAACTCCGCTTCAACCCCGGCATGTATTTTGGCAGCCGCGACATCCATTTCCGCGACATCAACAGCGAAGCCACCGAACGCCAGAACATCAAATCAACCTTCATAGTACTGCCCGTCGACATCAAATTTGCCGCCTTGCGCTACCGCAACGCCCGCCCCTATGCCATGGCAGGAATCATGCCCACTTTCGACGTGGGCAAGAAAAGCAACGACCTGCTGAAGCTTTCCGCATCCGACATCTATCTTTCGCTCGGCTTTGGATGCGACTTCTATCTGCCATATTTCAAGCTCGTGCCGGAGCTGAAATTCTGCTTCGGGCTGCGCGACCTCCTTGTCCACGACCGTCCCGACCTTGTCGAAGAACCGGGAAAATATCAATTCACAAAATCGCTGAGCAAAGCCACTTCGAAGATGGTTGTTCTCACATTCTATTTCGAATAAGCCATGAACAAGCACGCTTCTGCCCTCATTCTCACTATATTTGCTCTCTTTGCATGCTTGCCGGCATGGGGACAGACCGACCCCAACCTGTCGCAGTACTATGAAGTGCCGTCCTTCTACAACCCGGCGGCAACAGGCAACACCGACTTTATCCGCATCCGCGGCGGCTCGCGCATGCAATGGGTGGGCATTGATGGTGCACCTCGTTCATTTATCGGCCTGGCCGACATGCCAATGAAAATAGGCAAACACCGCATCGGTCTGGGGATCAACTTCTTGCAAGAAAGCATAGGCCTCTATAAAACCCTCAATGCCGGAGCTCAAATTTCATACAAACTCCGAAAATGGGGTGGAACATGGAGTGCCGGATTGCAAATCGGCCTATACGACCAGTCGTTCAAAGGCTCGGAAATATATATCCCCGACGGCGATGACTACCACGAAAGCACCGACGACGCACTGCCGCGAAGCGACATTCACGGCACAACACTCGACCTCGGATTTGGCCTGTGGTACGAGCACCGCTTGTTCTACGCCGGACTGTCGGCTAAGCATCTAAACTCGCCCACGGTGAGCATGGAGGCCGAAAACGCCTCCGGAGGCTCCGAATCATCGTCGGATCGTTCCTACGAATTCAAAGCTAAGAGCACCATATATTTTACCGCCGGCAGCAATATTCCAATAAAAAATACGTTATTTGAAATAATGCCATCCTTTTTGGTCAAGAGCGACTTTACGAACACGGCGGCAGAACTGACAGCCC
>CAJUAR010000071.1 GCA_910584495.1 uncultured Muribaculaceae bacterium | reverse complement strand
GCCACCTAACCCGCTGTAAATCTTCATATAAGCACATCCAACTGTCAAAGATGGGTATCGACAGTGAGGTCGACATATGCCTTCTCAGCATCTTCGGCCTTGGGCAGTACCACCACCCTGCTGTCGGCAAAAGCTCCGATCGAGCATGTTGCCATTAGCATGGCTGCTAACATTTGCTTTGATTTGTGCATTGTGTTGAAAGTTTTGTTAGGATTACGCTTGCAAAGATATGGTATATTTTTTAAACTTTGCAATGTTTGTGTATTTATTTTGATATAAATTTTGTCTTTAAGTTGTCAAGGTGCTGTGGTATTGCTCGTTGGTGTGAAATTTTGACCTTGAAAAGCTGCTGTTTGCTGTCGTTGTGAAAAAAACAAAGAGGCATGGCAAACTCGTTTGCCATGCCTCTCTTATTTATAGGTATTTTATGGCTTGATGCTGAGGTGGCGCACTTCGCGGCCCTGAAGGTTGCGGACTGTGAGTTCCATGGATTTTGGACCGGCTTCGACATCGACGGCATCAATGTTGCTGTTGATCAGCACCGGAAAGCGGTTGCCTTCGCTGCCGGCGGGGATGAAGACATGTTCGTGGAGGTGTCCGCAGAGCATTATGTCGATGTCGGCATCGTTGAGGATGGGCAGGAACACTTTCTTGGCATGGAGCGTGCCATGCCATGTGCCCCCCGTTGGCGGAACGTGAACAACAGCTACTTTGTAAGGCGCATTTTTGAACTCCGGCGAAGCCACGATGTCTTTGAGCCATTGAGCCTCGGCCAGACGGTAATCGTCCATGCGGTTGAGGCCGAAATACTCAATGTCGGAATCGGGCTTGTCCTCGCCACCGTCGAGCACAACGAAAAATACCGGACCATGGCGGAATGCAAAATATGGTTGGTCGGTTTCGGTGGGAAAATAGTCGAGATAGTTTTCGGCGAAGACTCCGCGGCCCTCATGATTTCCACGCACCATATAGAATGGGGTTTCCGAGGCAAATAGCTCTACCGCTTTATTGACAAAGCCGTCCATCACCTGCTGCTCGCTGTCCATGTTACTGACCATATCGCCGTTGAAAATCATGAAGTCCACAGTTTCATGCAGGTCTCTTCTCCCGATTAGCCGAGCCATGCGGGCCGTGTCGGCATGCATGTCGTTGACAACGCTGAACCGTACGGATTTTTTCGACGGGTTCAAAGTTGTGAACCGCAGAGGCTCCTTCTTGTAGACTCGTGTCGAAGCCACTGGGCCGTAGCAAACCTGGTAGGTTTTGTTCTCTGTCACCTCTTGCGAGAAAACGCGGTAACGGTAGGTAGTGCCGGGTTCGAGGCCCTTGACGGGCACGCGATGGATGCGTCCGATTACTTTGCGCCCCAGCTTGGTCTGAAAATGCCTCGGGCGCTCTTCGGCATAGAAATGCAGAGAATCGTCGGGCGCAGTTTCCACCCACGACACCGCATCTTTATCGGAGCCCCACATAACGATAGCTTGGTCAGTTCCCACCTGCTGTAGATAAGGACCCCAAGTAATCCTGACAGCTCCGGCTTGCCAAGACGCCAGCAAAGTAAGAAAAGCAATAACGGTGTTTCTCATATGAACTGAAGAAATTGATGGTTATTGAGCACTAAGCTCCACAACCATAGACGTGTTTTTATCGGTAGAAAAAAGGTCGAGGCCAACCTTCATCAAGTAATCGCCCGAAAAAGTTCTATCGTTTTGGGCAAAGGCCGACTGAGTGCCGGGCATGAGGTTGATTTCGCGGACAATATATTTCTTGTCGGGGTCAAGGCCCTGAAGGCGCACGCGGCTCTGGGGCTCGCGGTAGCGCGGTGCAAGGTTGTAGGCAAAAACGACCCCCATGTTCTTGCCGTTGTCCACATATTCTACTGCCATATGGTTAGATTCGTAGGGCGAAACCAGACGATACTGAGTGCCATCCATTATGGCCGGATTCAGTCTTTTCCAATTGGCGATGGCTTGCTGACAGAAGGTTAGCTCGTCGGCGGTAAGCTCTTTTAGCCCTATGTCGAAACCAAGACGACACATCGATGCCATGTCTGTTCGGAATTTTATGGAAGTGGCCTTGTTCCAGCTTGTTACGTGTGCAGCCATGGCTTTGGCCGGGAAAAACTGCGAGAATCCCCACTGAATGTATGCCCGTTCTACAGGGTCGGTATTGTCCGAGCACCAGAATTCGATGAAATATTTAAGCGCGCCATAGTCGCAACGACCGCCGCCTCCGGAGCAAAGCATCATTGGCACATCGGGATATTTTTCACGCACTCTTTCGAGGACATTAAGAATACCTCGCACGTGGTCGACATAAAGTTGGTTCTGACGGTCCTTGCAATAAGGAGAATAGATATTTGTAATCGGCGAGTTGCAGTCCCATTTGAAATATGCCACATCCGGATTCTCTGTGAGGATATTATCCACCACTTCGAAGACATAGTCCTGTACTTTAGGGTTGCTCATGTCGAGAACAAGCTGATTGCGGAAATAATAAGTGTCGCGGTTTGGTTGCTCTATCACCCAGTCGGGATGTTTCTCATATAGCTCGCTCTTTGGATTGACCATTTCGGGCTCTATCCAGATGCCGAATTTCACACCAGCCTTCTGTGCCGCTCTGACGAGGGCAGGAATGCCGCCGGGCAGCTTGCTGCGGGTCGCCTGCCAGTCGCCGAGGCCGGCATGGTCGTCTTTGCGGGGGTATTTGTTGCCAAACCATCCGTCGTCGAGCAAGAACATGTCCACCCCGAGGTCCTTGGCCTCGAGCATGAGTTCGCCCAACAGTTTCTGGTCGAAGTTGAAAAAAGTGTTTTCCCAATTATTGAGCAGGGTCATTCGTGGTTTGCCGCCATCTTTAAGCTGATATTTGCGTGCCCATTCGTGGAGATTGCGCGAGCCTTGGGAGGAGCCATCGTAGCTCAGTGTGAAGATAAATTCAGGAGTGGTGAATTTCTCATCAGCCTTGAGCTCATAGGCCGAAGCAAATGGATTTATGCCGGGAATGACACGAAGGTTGCCTACATTGTCCACCTCGAAGGTGAAACGGAAATTGCCCGTCCAGGCAATGGTGCCCATCAGCACCTGTCCGCTGTTTTCCCGCACAGGGCCATTGAGTCCTATTTCAAAGAAAGGTTCGGCGTGTAGGGCAGCGCGAGTGCCCAGTTTGGTGTCGAGCACTTTTTTGCCGAATTGCAGCTGCTGGCTGCTCATCTGTGCTTCTTTTGCCCAGTCGCTGCTGAATTCGGTGAGCCAATATTCAGGTTCTTTGAAATAGAGCGTGCCCGAAGCATACTGAGGAAGGGTGACGGGATTATTCTCCGAATGAGAGATCTCTGTCCACGTTTTGATGACATTCTCCTTTGGATAAACCACATAGTTCAAGGTTACGCTCAAGGGATATTTGTCGTCGCGGAGATTTATGCGTGTCAGCGTGCCTCCCTCCACTGGCTCTGTCGATGAATCGACATAGTAGAGGTAGGTGGTCATGTTCCCATCGGCATGTACCACGCCGAGTGCCGGTTCGAAGTAATCTTCGGTTCCGGCAGTTGGGTAAGCTTCCCATCCTCGGCGTGTGACAGCTCCGTCGGAGCCAGCATGTTGCCACCATTCAGGGAGCTCTATGTCGGTGTCATGGCGCAGTTTCGGACCCAGGTAGGTCTGATAGAGACGTCCATTGTCGCCAACCTTAAGTATGAGGTCGGTATTGTCTGTGGCTATGCGCACGGTGCGGCCGGTATGTGGCGAAGCCGCCGACATCGACAGAGCGATGCCAACGGCTGTGATAACGGAAAATAGTTTGTTCATTATTCTGCTTTGAAGGTCTGTGTGCTCACATTTTTTGAATCGGGACCGATCATAAGTTCGAACTCTCCCGGCTCAAAGACAAAATTGAGGTCGGCATCGTAGAATTTGAGATCGTTGGCTGTCAGGGTGAATTCCACGTTGCAGCTTTCGCCTTTTCTGAGCGTTATACGTTGGTATTTTTTCAGTTCCTTGACAGGACGGGTGATTGATGCCATTTTGTCGCGGATATAGAGCTGCACAATTTCTGTGCCGTCGCAGTCGCCGGTGTTGGCAACCTTGACAGATGCAGTAATAGAACCGTCTTTGGGCATCGTGTCGGAGCTAAGAGCAAGCTCGCCATAGCTGAAAGTGGTGTAGCTCAGACCGAAACCGAAAGGATAGAGGGGTTCGTTGCTTTCGTCAAGATAGTTGCTGCGGTATTGAACAAAGTAGTCGTTACCCGAGATTGGACGGCCGGTGTTCATGTGGTTGTAGTAGAGGGGAATCTGTCCCACAGACCGTGGAAAGGTGGTCGTGAGTTTGCCCGAGGGATTCACAAAGCCGAAGACAACATCGGCAATGGCGTCGCCGGCTTCGCTGCCTCCTTGCCAAACGTTGAGAATAGCGGTGAGATTCTCAGATTCCCAATTTAGGATGACGGGTCGGCCGGAGAAAAGGAGGAGGACTACCGGTTTGCCTGTAGCGACGAGGGCTTTGAGCAAGTCTTTCTGCGCATCGGGCATTTCGAGGTTTGTTCGCGAAACAGATTCGCCGGCCATTTCAGCACTTTCGCCACAGGCAGCAACAATAACATCTGCCGAACGAGCTGCAGCAATGGCCTGGCTGAGCAGGTTTTTGTCGGAGCGGTATTCTATTTTGCGCCATCCGGCTGCAACTTCGTGCTGTTTTGGGTCGTAGTAGAGGTTCGAACCGGGAGCATATAGTATTTCGGCATCGTTGCCCACGGCTTGGCGCATTGCCTGCAGCAGCGATTTGTGGTTCTCGGGTTTGCAAGTAGGTGTCCAGCAACCGCACATGTTGCCTCCAGCATCGGCCATTGGACCCACAAGAGCGATTTTGCCTTTCTTTTTGAGAGGCAGTGTGTTGTCCTGGTTTTTGAGGAGCACGAAAGTTTCGGCGGCAATTCGTCGTGCTTGGGCACGGTTATCCTTGGAGAATGTCAGCTTTGCAGCCAGTTCGGGATTGCAGTTCTTATATGGGTCGGAGAAAAGGCCGAGTTTATATTTTGCTTCAAGGATGCGGCGGCAAGAGCGGTCAATCATCTGTTCCGACACCGAACCATCGGCAAGCGAGGCTTCCAGAGTCTTTAAGAACCCCTCCGACACCATGTCCATGTCGGTGCCGGCGGCTAAAGCGCGGGCAGCAGCTTCTTTAAGTTCGGCCACGCCGTGGAAAGTCATTTCGTGGATTGATTCATAGTCGGTTACGACGAAGCCCTTGAATCCCCATTGGTCGCGGAGCAAGTCGGTGAGGAGCCATTTGTGGGCTGTAGCCGGGATGCCGTCGATTACGTTGAACGAGCTCATCACCGAGCCAACACCAGCCTCGACAGCGGCCTTGTAGGGCGGCAGATATTCGTTGTACATGCGCACACGGCTCATATCCACAGTGTTATAGTCGCGTCCGGCTTCGGATGCTCCATAGAGAGCGAAATGCTTGACGCAAGCCAGAATGTTATCTTTTCCGCTGAGGTCGCCCTGGTAGCCACGGACATAGGCTGCTGCCATCACGCCGCCGAGGTATGGGTCTTCACCGTTGCCCTCGGCAATTCGCCCCCATCGAGGGTCGCGACAGATGTCTACCATAGGGCTGAAAGTCCAGTTAATACCGTTGACACTCGATTCGACAGCAGCAATGCGGGCGGCAGTTTCCACGGCTGCCGTGTCCCAGCTGCAGGAGAGAGCCAGAGGAATGGGGAAAATGGTTTCAAAACCATGGATGACATCCGCTCCGACAAGAAGAGGAATTTTCAGCTCGGTTTCTTCGATGGCGATACGCTGCAGTTCGTGGATTTTCTCCACGTCTCTCACATTGAAGAAGCCGCCAATCTGTTCGTTACGGATGAGGTTTGCCAGGTCTGTGCTTTGGACAGAGCCGGTGACCATATCGCCGCCGGTTGGAAGATTGAGCTGGCCAATTTTCTGCCTGAGCGACATGCGGCCCATGAGGTCGGTGACGAACCGGTCCATTTCGGCATCGTCGGAAGCGGGTGCGGAGCAACCTGCGAGAGCCATCAGCCCCACAGCAGCAAGAAATACGTTGATAATTTTCATGGTTATAAGTTCTATCGGTTATTATCCAGGCAATGAGACAATTCGGAGTTGATTTTTCTCAACTTATCCTCGTCAAATTTCAGAATCTCCCGGTCGTAGGTCAGAAGGCCGTTAACTTCGTTTTCGACATCGGTGGTCTGCGTGTACACGGCCGCCGAGTAACCTGCACGAGCGAGTTTGAGCAAAGTGGCGATATATTTGGCATACTGGTCGGTTGTTTCGTTGATGGAATTATATTCCACATATCCCCAGTTTCGGCCATTGTTCCACACATGGTTCTTTATGGCCATGCCTATTCCGCCATATTCGCCCAGTACATTGGCACGACCGGGGTCGATGAGCAGCATCCGTGGGTCGGGGTAGTGATGAATGTCGAGCATGTCGCCCACGGGGTAGTGGTTGCCTCCGCTTGCGGGATTGACAAGACGCGTGGGGTCGTATTCTTTAGTCCAATTCACTATTTCGGGCGTTTTGAATTGCCCCCAGCCCTCATTGAAAGGCACCCATACAGCTATGGAGGGGTAGTTCTTGAGGACATCCATAATTTCTTTCCATTCCCGGCGGTATATATTTTCGCTTTCGGCGCTTCTGGGTTTGTCCACTCCGTCGTAGTATTCAAACTTGTTCCAGTCGGCCCAACGGTCGCCATTAGGCATATCTTGCCACACAAGAATGCCTTTGCGGTCGCAGTAGGTGTACCATGTGGCGGGTTCTACCTTGACATGTTTCCGGATCATGTTGTAGCCAAGGTCTTTGGTCTTGTCAATGTCGAAAAACATAGCTTCGTAGGTGGGTGCGGTATAAAGACCATCGGGCCACCACCCCTGGTCCAGAGGGCCGAAATGGAATATGGGCTTGTTGTTGAGCATCAGGCGCACAATACCGTCATTGTCGCGGGCTGTCGAAACCTTGCGCATTGCGGCATAGCTGCGCACATGGTCGATAGTCTTTCCATCGGAGGTGATTTCAATGTCGAGGTCGTAGACCGTCGGACTGTCGGGCGACCACAGCTTCATGTCGGCCGGCATCATCAGTTCGACGGGTTGGCCTGCAAGGCTGCTGCCGCTGGCTACTGTGCGTCCGTTTTCGCTTACGCGCACCTTGGCGGTCAACGATGGATCGGTTTTTGCGGCAGAAACATTGATAGAGAGGCGGCGTGTGTCAATGTCGGGAACGATATGCAGCGAGTTTATGTGGTTGGCCCGGGCAACAGGTTCGAGCCATACGGTCTGCCAGATGCCTGTGACGTTGGTGTAGAAGCAACCGCTTGGTTTGTCGGTCTGCTTGCCAAGCGGCTGGGGCCCGCTCGCAGAAGGGTCGGTGACGCGCACTGTCAGGGTGTTTGTCGAGCCTTGTTTCAACGCAGGAGTGATATTGAGCGAAAAGGGTGCGTAGCCGCCTTTGTGGCTTCCCGCTTTGAACTCGTTCACCCACACTTCGCATGCCCAGTCGACGGCTCCAAAGTTGAGCAGCACATCTTTGCCTTTCCATGAAGAGGGGACGGTGAAAGATCGCTCGTACCACAGGGCCTCGTCGGGAGTGACATGACGCCCCACTCCTGACAGACTTGACTCTACGGCGAAAGGCACCAAAATTTCGCCCTGCCACTGAGCAGGCCGTGCGTCGCCCTTAGGCACAATGGCATACTGCCACAGCCCGTTGAGATTTTCCCACTGATTGCGTTCCATAATGGGCCGCGGATAAACATCCCACGGTTTTTCGGGCTGCACATCGGCGGCCCAACGGGTTGAAATATGCCCTTCGACAGGTTTCCATGCCGCAGCCGAAAACGTTACGACAGTGAAAAGAATCAGTGATAATGCCTCGTTCTTTTTCATGTGTTGAATTGTCGTACAAAGATAAAAGTATTTGGTTAATAAACGATTGTCTATTTTGAAATAATTGCTGCAAAACCTCCGCCACGTGCCATTTTTATGGTGAGAGGACCCGGATGGAAGTCTTTGGTGGGGCACACGAAATCTTTGGCCTGCCTGTCGGAATTTTCGCCATCGACATGATAGCGGATTTTGGTATATGAAGAAGGTACGAAATCGAGATTGACAGTAATTTCTATAGGTGAATCGGTGCCGTTGATGGCAGCTACATACCATTTGTCGCCATTTCGACGAGCCACGGCAACATAACGGCCAAATTCCCCCTCGAGCGGCACCGTCTCGTCCCATACCGTTGGTATGTCCATAATGAAATCGCGGCTCGCGGGATTGAGGTCGTAGAGAGTTGTCGATTCCGAAACCATCTGCATAGGACTGTCGTAGAGCACATACATTGCCACCTGATGACTGCGCGTACCTTGGCTCATTGGTCCGGTGTTCGTTGCAAAGAACCTGTCGCGATGATTGTTGTTCATCGAACCGGGAGTGAAATCCATCGGGCCGGAGAACTGACGGATAAAGGCAATATCCAAATCGTGCCGGGGAGTTACATCATAGCGCCATTTGCTGTTTTCCAAGCCATAGACACCTTCGCGGGTGATGACGTTCGGGTATTTGCGTCTCAGACCATCCGGAGGACAGCATCCATGGAAATCGACAAGCATCTTGCGTGCGGCACATTCGCGTGCTACTTGTTCCATATACGTCATCATCTGAGCATCGTTACGGTCGAAAAAATCAATTTTGATGCCTTTCACACCCCATTTTTCCATCATATCGAGAGCGGGTTTCATCTGACGGCGGAAATTAGCAGCCGAAGTCCACAGGACAACACCTATGCCTTTGTCTGCTGCATGGCTGCATATACTGTCCATGTCGAGACCTTCAGGGATTTTGAGCAAATCCTTATAGTCCGACCATCCTGCATCCATCATCAAATATTCAATTCCATGTTTGCCGGCCCAGTCAATCATGTGGATGTAGTATTCGGTGTTGACACCGCCTTTAAAAGGGACTTCGTATATATCCCAGTCGTTCCACCAATCCCACAACGCTTTCCCCGGTTTTACCCACGAAAAATCTTCTTCCGTGTCGCTGTCATTGCCAAGGAGATAGACAATGTCGTTGCTCATCAAGTCTTTGTCGTTGTCAATGCATGCTGTAACACGCCAAGGGAAAGAACGCTTTCCGGCAGCCGGAATGAGATAGTTCTTGCGCGATTCCACGCGAAACTGCAGGTCGTCGTTAACAAGAATCTCCTCGGCGGGATATCCGGCCAATACACCTTTTAGATTTCCTTTGCCTCCGGTCAGAAAAAGACCGGGGTAATCATACACTCCGGCTTCGCACAGAACTACATTGTATTTCCCCGTCTTTGCAAGTACGGGTAGCATGGCAAGGGAATCGGTGGGAAAAGTGTTGAATTTGCTATGTTTATATGTCGTCTCGAATGAGTTCTGAATGGTGTCGGTCAGCGAAACATACAAATCGGGGTTGCCTACAAGGGCAAAAGCAATAGTTTCGTCCTCGACAGCACCTGCTTTTGGCGAATTGGACACGAAACGGTAGGCCACGGCATCGTTGTAAGCCCGGAATTCGATGCTGTAGTCACCATAACCAAAAGTCATAGAATTATAATTGTCGCGTAGTGTCCTGTGGCGGCGAGGAATGGTCAGTTCCACTTCTGTGTCGTTCGATTTTTGTTTCACAGAGCGACATCTGGCGTTTTTGCCCCACATTTTCCCTCCGACACTCATTGCAATTGGCGATTTCCCAAGAATGGTGTCGCCTCTATGAACTAATGTGTAGCTTACATCGCCATCGGCATTGATGTCGACAATATTCTCACCCCCCGGCGAACAGAGCCGATAGTTCTTCGCTGCAAGCGTGGTGGCCAACAGCAAGGACAGCAAGAGAAAAGATTGTTTTAACGGTGGAATTAATAAGTTTTTTTTCACGGTTATAAGATTGACTAATTTATTTATTCTTAAGACAAACAGTTGTTCCGTAGCTACAGTATCGCAGTATTAAAAATAGTTAATTGGATATTTAACTCACATTAACTCGTTGTGATATGTCGTTTTTTAGCTCTTGCTTGTCATGCAATAGATAAAAGTGCATAACTTTGATGATGCACAAGAATATAAACATAAAAAGTACTCCCATGAAGAAAAAAGGGTCTTTAACAACCATCATTTCACAGATTCTGTGCCCGCTTGCGCTCTTTGCGGCAAGTTGCTCGAGCAAAGACCAACCGACAGAGCCAGTGGTAGAAAAAAACGACAAAGTCTATGTTGCCGACCTGCCCAAAGATGGCAAAACCGATGCAAGCGAGAAATTGCAAAACATTATCAACAGCAACCCCAACCGCACGATATATATTCCGGACGGAACGTATCTGATAGAGCGACCTCTCACCACTCCGGCTCATGCCACGAGGAGTGTGGCTCTTCAGCTTGCAAAGAATGCAGTGCTTGTTGCATCGAGCAACTGGGTGAGCGACCGTCCTATGATTAGTCTTGGGAAAACCTATCCCACCAACGATGTGGCTAATGCCGGCTACTTCTTCTTTATCGATGGCGGAACGCTCGACTGCAACGGCGTGGCAAAAGGTGTGTCTATCGACGGAGGCCGCGAGGTGGCAATACGCAATCTTAACATCCTCAACACCGCTTTGGGTATTCACATTGCTAACGGCGCAAATAGCGGTTCGGCTGATGCTGATATCAAAGATGTAAAAATTACTGGTAATGGCAAAGCCGGGAGCGTTGGGGTGAGAATCAATGCCTACGACAACACTTTGTCGCGAATGGACATATCCAATGTTCAGACAGGACTGGAAATAATCAGCGGCGGCAATGCCATGCGAAATATCTCTATCACAGGCTGTACCGATACAAACGTATTCGATGGGTCGAAAGGTATTCGCGACACCACCGGCGACTGTTGGTATATAGCGTGTGATGTAACAGACTGCGAAACGGCATATAGCCTTGAAAATGATAGGGATATGCGTCCCTCTATACAATCGTTCACAGCTTCCTGGACCGGCAAAACCGGTCGCCGTCACATAGTGTTCGAAACTCCGGGTTCGTTCAATATCATGGCAACAAACTTGGTGGTGAAAATGAATGAAAATAATGCCGTTGACGAAAATATTATTACTAGTGCCCGGAGCGGAAATGGTCAGATTGCCGGTCTGACAGTCGAAACACCGGCGGTTCTCACCTCGAGTGAGCATGAAAAATTCATCGTAGCAGCCGATTCCGAAGTGCCCGATATGGATGTTTCGTTAGAGGAGCTTGCCGGGAAAGTGGTGGTTGCCGAGCTCGAAGGCAGCGGAAAGGAGGATGTGGCTGACCAGCTGCAGTCTATCGTCGACAGCAATCCCAACGCTATTGTCTATCTCCCCGATGGCAAATATATGATAGGCAAGCCATTGGTGCTCAAAGGACGCGACAAATGCGCTGCGTTGCGCCTTGCCAACTTTGCTGTCGTTGTGCCCACGAACAACTACCAAGGTGAATATCTCATTGACATGGACAGCGGTAACGACCTTAAGGGTGCATGGTTCGAGGGCGGTACTGTCGACGGTCGCAGCATTTCGCGTGGCATAAACATTAAGGGAGGAAAGAATAACACGGTGGCAAACACCACTGTTCTAAATACCAATCTCAGTCTATATGTGAGCGAAAATTCTTCAGGCAATATAATTGCAAGTGTAAATGCTACAGGTGTCTATACACCCCAGTCGGTAGGAGCCGACATCTATGGACCGGGGAACAAGCTGTCTAATCTGCGACTTAACAACATTCACGAAGGAGTGAGGATTTACTCTGCTGGCAACACCCTTGCCAATGTCCATCCCCTCCACTACAACCAGGCAGAAGGCTATGAATCATCTTGTGGTTTTATCGATGCCATTGGCGGAAATACCTACGATTTTTGCTATAGCGACCAGTTTGCAACGGGTTTCAGAACAATGCAAGGCAAAAGCTTGCTGAACAACTGCAACGTCTTCTGGTTCGCTGCCCGAGGCAACAAGCGTGTGGCCGTTAAGAGTGATGGCAAGTTCGATTCTGAAGTGAGGACAATGAGCATCAATTTTGCTCACCCGATAGAGAGTTCAAAAGTACTTGACGCTCCTGGTGAAAAGGGACAAGGATGTTTTCTCCGTCTGTGGGTGAAAAATCCTCAGAATCTCACCGATCGCACTCATGAACAATATATGAAATAGCGGACTACTTCTGATTGGTGAATAAGAGAATCGCCGCACTGCAAGCCCGAGCTTGCATTTGCGGCGATTTTCTTACCTATATTAATCTAAATGCCTTAGAATTTGGGCCTTTCAATAACCGATGGCGGGCTCGTTTGCAATCTTTGGCCATCCGGGGTTCTGGTATACAACCGAGGCGTTGAGCGAGCCGTCGGGCGAAGCATGTTCGAAGACTTGCTGGCCCAGAGGTTCGAGATAGTGCGCCTGGCAGTAGCGGTAGCCGTCCCAGAATATGTTCTGTCCTTGGATGTTGCCTTTCTGATAGGGGCGGATATAGTCGCTGACCGATTTGGGCGACATCATACCGCCGCCGTCCTCAACGCTGACTGTAGGCTCGAAGTACTGTCCGTCGCGTTTGGGCGAAAGCTCGGAGTTCGGGTCGGTATAGGCGGTGTTCCAGAATTTGCATCCCTCAATCTGGTAGGGCTTGGTTTCGAGTTGGTCGAGGGCACGCCAGCGACGCAGGTCGTTGTATCGGTGCGATTCGGCCATGAGCTCGGCACGACGTTCGCGACGCACATTATATATCAGAGGAGATACGAGTTGGTTGTGGGAATAGGCTCCGAAATCGTAGAGAGCTTCCTGTGTCATATCGGTAGCTCCTATGGTCTTGGTGTAGTCTTCATCCACTTTTGCACGTCGACGGATTGCATGCCAATAGTTGTCGGCAGTGTTGTCGACGCTACCGTTTTTCTCGACACAAGCTTCAATGTAGTTGAGCAGAGCCTCCGAAGCGCGGTAGATGATAGAGCCGGTGGTACAGCTGAGGTTAGATACATTCTGGCGCTGGTCCATGGAATTGCCTTTCTTGATGATGAAGCCGGTGGTGGGACTTTGATTGTCACGACCAATTTTGACACCAAGGCTGTAGATGTAGGGTTCGCCATTAGCAGAGTAGGAAGCCGGTTCGAGATCGTACATTGTGAAGATTCGGATTCGCGAATCGCGGCCTTGCAGAGTAGCTTTGACACCTTGGTCCTCCCATTGCGGGTCATAGCCTGAGCCACCGGCATAAATTGGCAGGCCGTTCATCATCAGGAAACTCTGAACCATGCCGTGAGTCCAGCCGCAGCCTATGCCGCCATAGAGGTAGCCTTCCTGCATCTGAGTGGACTGGCTCAGGGCAAGAGAATAGCGTTTGTAGAGCAGCACCTCGCTGTAACTGTCGAGGTTGTCATCGCTGAACATGGTGTAGTAAGGATTGTGACCGGTGATTGGGAAGGTCACAGATTCGGGAGCATCGGTGTTCTCGACGAGATTGTTGACAAACTTCTCGGCAACGGCCTTGGCCGAGGTCATGGCTTCGGTAAGGAAATAGTTGATTTCGGCATCAATGTCGAAGCCGCTGACCATCGAGGCATCTCCGGGCCAGTCTTTTCCGCCGGGTACCAGAGCTGTGCCTTTGTGGTATTTGAGCCATGTGGCCTCGAACAGAGCCACGCGGCTGCGCAGAAGGTTGGCGCAGTCCTTGTTGAGGCCGTTCTTGCCCTTGCTGTTGTTTTCGGGAAGAAGTTCGGCCGCTTTTTCGAGGTTGTCGAGAATGTATCGTGCCACTTTGTTGCGCGGTTGGCGAACGGACTGTTCGAGCAAAAGTTTTTCATCGTTGGGCAGGAGGTCGTTCAAGATGGGGAAGTCGCCGACATTCTGGTACTGCTCCCAATAGGCATAGGCGCGGAAAAAATAAGCCTCGCCGAAAGCCTGTTTGATTTCAGCCTCAGACCCTGTGATTCTTTTGTTGTCGAGTTCTGGCTGGGCATAGTGGAAGAAGTAGTTGGTGTTTCGGATGTGACCGAAGTACCAGTTTTCAGTACCGGCTCCCACACGTTTGAAGCCCGGGGCCCAACGGCTGTCGGCATCACTGCGTGCCTGGTTGTCGGTACCGTCGTCGTCGGCAAAGGTGCCGATACCATACTGGTTGTTGGAGTGTGTGCGGACCCAAGTGTAGAAGTCCTGGGTGAATGCCGACAAGTTCGATGAAGCGTTGAAGAAGTTTTCCGGAATCTGAACAGCTTCGGGCTGACGGTCGAGGAAATCGTCGCAGGAGGCAAGACCTAAGGCAACAACTCCCAAAAAGATGGTTTTAATATGTTTTATCATTGTTATATCCTTACTATTAGAGTGTTATGTTAAGACCGCACGAAAGAACGCGTTGCTGAGGATAAGTTTTGATGAAACCTACTGTTTTGTAGGTGTCTACCAGTTCGGGGTCGCCTAATTTTGTGAATTTTGTGGCTGTGAAGAGGTTTTCGCCCGAGAAATAGACGCGAAGTTTCTCAACACCTTAAATTCGCAGCTTAATTACTTGTTATAAATGCAAGTCCTTGACAAACA
>CAJUAR010000070.1 GCA_910584495.1 uncultured Muribaculaceae bacterium | reverse complement strand
TCTGCACGGCGAGTGACCGCCTGGTGATTAACAGATATTGTCGAACCGGCTCTAATGACTAGTAGTAATAAATCCCAATCAATCCCGAATTATCGGGATTGATTTTTTTTGGAAATTCAGAGTTTATACTTATCTTTGCAGCCATAGAAATGTGAAAATCACAATCCAATAAAAATTACACAATGAAAAAACTTTACATCTTTGCTTTGGCAACAGCCTTAGGGCTATCAGCCAACGCAGCTGTTCCATTCCAGAAAGGCAAAGCCCCCGTCCGGGCAAAAAGTTCGGTCACGGTTTCGGCACCTGTGCTTCGCGCACCCCAGACCCAAGTGCTTATTGAAGAGGATTTCTCACGCTTCACCGACGGTTCGATAGAATCACCGGCTGGAGACATCACTTCGAACGGCAAATATCAAGTTCCCGCAGAGTTCACCGCCCAACCCGGATGGACTGCCCGTGGCCTTCACCCCGCCGGGGGCTGCGTGGTGCTCAAAAAATGGCAGCTTGACGAGGAAGAATCCCGTGGCGGCTACTTATCGACACCCCCCTGCCCTCCTCAACGGCACCGCAACTCTCACTTTCCGCGCTAAAAAACATGGCACAGAACCGGCCTCGTTGTGGATTGCCGTTTGCGACGACTATTACGGTCCCGGTGATGACCAGGAAGACTACATCCTCACTGACGACTGGCAGACATTCACCTTCGTTGCCACCCATGCCAGCCTCGAAGATATGTCCTACATACAGATTTCGGCCGAAAAAGGCTCGGTCGTCCTCGACGATGTGAAACTCACCCTCTGCCCCGACCGCATCGCCACCCCCTCGGCAAATGCCGTAATCAACCTCTCGCCCACAGCTTTCAAAGCCTCGTGGGACGAAGTGCAGGGGGCCGAAGGCTATCTTCTCACCGTGCGCTGCACCGAAGCCCCGAAAGAGGTAGAAACAGGCGAAATTACTGAAGATTTCGAAGGCCTCAACCTCAGTGCCGACGGCAAAAAAATCGACACTGCAAACCCGGGGATTCACAAAGATTGGAAAGTGGACGTTAGCAGCAAAGGTTCGAAAGATGCAAGCACCGATCCATCCGAAGTAGCTTCCGGTTCAAAAGCCCTCTTCTTCGATGCAGAAGGCGACTACATCGAAACCGCCGACGCTCCCCTCCCTCTCGACGGTCTCTCCTTCTGGGTGAGAGCCATCGGTCCCGACGAACAGGACTACTACAACATGTCGCTTATCCAGGTAGAACTCTATCAGAGTGCCACAGACAACTGGAACCACGTGGCAAACCTATACTATGCCGATTTCCTTGAAGAAGGGAGTGTCTACACCCTCGACCCCATGACATTTACCGACGATGTTACACGTGTGCGCCTCACTTTCATCCAAAAAGGCAGCAAAGTCTTCGCCATAGACGACATCAAGCTCCACTACCGCACACGAGGCACTGTATCCAACATCCTCGACAACTTCCCTGTCAACGCCACCGAATATGAAGTGAACAACATAAAGCCCGAGAACGACTATGTCTACTCGGTAAAAGCTTATGCAGGCGACGTAGTTTCGGAAGCCTCATATCCCATGTGGGTCGACGGCATCACAGGCCTGAAAGTCGAATGCCACGAACCTTCCAATGTAAGCAAAACATCGTTCACCGCTTCGTGGGAACCGCTGGGTCATGCTTCCGACTACACTGTCAGTCTCAGCCGCATCATCAGCCCCACTCAAGACCTTGAGGATGTAGTGGTCTTCGACGACAATTTCGACAATGTGACAGAAGGCACCGTCGACAACCCCATGACAGACTGGATGTCGCCCAAAGACTTCGGCGCTGCCGGTTTTACCAAAGTTTCGTGGAGTGCCACACAACCGGCCTGGGCCAACGGCATGATAGGTACCTCGGGCACAAATTGGTATGGCGCTGCCGGCCTGGTATTCACCCCCGCACTCGACCTTTCGTGCTACGATGGCAACGGTATCACTATCGATGCAACCTTTGTAACCACGGTTTCAAACTTTGAAACAGGCAACGGCACAGAAAACGAAGGAATTTTTGCAATGCTGATGAACAACTACACCGACACACAGGCATTAGCACATGGCTTGCTCGAAACCCCTGCTGCCGGCTCAAACAGCGGCACATTCAAAATTGAGAATGTACAGCCCGGCACCGACCTCTCTAATGTGATCATCGCCTTCATGAACAAGAGCGGCCGCATGTTCTTCGTCGACCAAGTGAAGATTACCATAAACGTGGCAGCAGGCAAAACCCTCGTAGCCCCCTACGATGTGGTTTCTGTCCAAGAAACTTCGCACGACTTCACCTCGCTTGATGCCGCCTATGACTATGGCTATCAGGTAGTAGCAAGCGCATCGCGCAACTTCTACAGCTACACCTCCGATCCTTCAGAGATGAAGATTGCCAAGGTGTCGACAGGCGTTGCCGGAATCCAAGTTGAAAACGCCCAGGCCCGCTACTTCAACCTCCAGGGCATGCCCGTAGAAGCCGACGCAATGGTGCCCGGCATCTATATCGAACAGCGAGGCAACACCACCCGCAAAGTTCTCAAACGATAATCTCCATCATTAATCCATAATTCAGCAACAGAATTATGGGTAATATAATCGGGCCGGGGCTTCACTGCTCCGGCCTTTTTGGGGTATGACGGGCATGTCATACACAAAAATCAGCGTTCCGGCGAACCGGGACGCTGATTTTTATGGGTATGTAAGGTTGGCTTACTTCACATAGAGGGCGTAGTCGGCATTGCGCATGTCGCCGGTATCGTTGAATGCGTTGTGGAATGCGAAGGCTGCGCGCAGGGTGTGGGGTGTCTGGCCCTGTGTGCCCAGCTTGAGGTAGTCGCGGAGAAGTTCGCGGTACATGGGGTGGGCGCAGTTGTCGATGATGCATTGGGCGCGTTCAACGGGGTCTTTGTGGCGCAAGTCGGCGATGCCCTGGTCGGTGATGAGGATGTCCACGCTGTGCTCGCTGTGGTCGGGGTGGGCAACCATGGGCACGATGTTGCTGATCAGGCCGCCTTTGCTCACAGAGGGGCAGCTGAAGATGGACAGGTAGGCGTTGCGGGTGAAGTCGCCGGAGCCACCGATGCCGTTCATCATCCTTGTGCCGAGCACGTGGGTGGAGTTCACCGAGCCGAAGAGGTCGGCCTCGAGAGCGGTGTTCATTGCAATCACACCTATGCGGCGGACAACCTCGGGGTTGTTGGAGATTTCGGCCGGACGCATGAGGATTTTATCGTGGAAGAAGGAGATGTCGCTGAAGAGTTTCTTCTCGGTCTCGTCGGTGAAAGTCATGGAGCAGGTCGAGGCGAAGGTGCAGCGTTCTTTCTGGAGGAGTTCGAGCACGGCATCCTGGATAACCTCAGTGTACATCATGAATGGAGGAAGTTCCTTGCTTTCGCCCAGGTCGTAGAGCACGGCGTTGGCCACGTTGCCCACACCGGACTGGAGGGGAAGGAATTCCTTGGGCAGACGGCCCGACTTGTACTCGCCCACAAGGAAACGGACAACGTTGGCACCAATCTGCTTGGACACTTCGTCGGGAGCGGTGAAGGGCTTCACGCAGTCGTAGCTGCTGGTGCGGACAACACCCACCACCTTTTTGGGGTCGATTTTGAGGATGGGCGAGCCGATGCGGTCGTTAGCCTTGTAGATGGGGATTTCGCGACGGTAGGGGGGATCGAGGGGAATATAGACATCATGCATGCCGAGAAGCTTTTTGGGAAGCTTGTCGTTGAGCTCGATGAAGATTTTCTTCGCCATAGAGGCGTATGTGGGACCATTGCCCAGGCCGCAGCCAAGGATGCAATTGCCGTTTTCGTCGATGTCGGCCACTTCGAGGATAGCCCAGTCGATGTCGCCGTAAGTGCCGTAGCGCACTTCCTGAGCCATTTCAGAGAGGTGACGGTCGAAATAGTGGCAGTCGTGGGCGTTGATGCGCTTGCGGAGGTCGGGCACGTTCTGGTAGGGAGCGCGCATGTTGTAGGCGTTGGCGCGGGCCATTACGCCGTCGACATGGTCGGAAGTAGAGGCACCGGAGAAGAGGTTGATTTTGAATTCACGACCTGCTTCGTGCTCGCGTGTGGCTTTCTTTGCAAGAGCCTCAGTAATAAACTTGGGGGTACCCGGGGCGGTGAAGCCCGAAAGGCCTATGGTATCGCCATTTTGAATCATTTCGGCAGCTTCTTCTGCCGTCATAAAGTTGAATGCCATAAGTTGTAATGTGTTGTTGTGTAGAGTATTGTTTTTCTAATATTTTCGTTTAAGGATTTCGCTCCAGATTACTGCCTGACGGAGTGTCATGTTGCGCTGTGATGATTGCGGCGGGATAACTTCTGGAACTTTCCTCACAGCCTGAGACTGTGATGTCGGCGGTTTTTGCATCACCGGAGGCACTGCGGCATTCCTGGGCTTGGCCGTCGTGCCCACTATGGGCCGTACAGCTTTTGGAGATGCCGGTTTGCTTACGGCTGCCGTTTTTCCCGTGGCAGAATGAGCCTTGACTGCATCGAAAAGCTTCCCGATGAGGAATATTATCAGGGATGCCGCCACGGCCACAAGAAAAGAAAAAAGTTGCCTATCCACTTTTATTTCGTAATTTTGCACAAAATTACTCATTTAAAAATTAACGCGCAAATTATAGATAGTAATCTTAATGCCCGCGCAACGAAATACTCGATGGATAACCAGCAAAAGCAAGTCCTCCACGGAGGAAAATTATTTATAGAAACCTACGGCTGCCAGATGAATGTGGCCGACAGCGAAGTTGTAGCCTCTATAATGGGCATGGCCGGATATGACATGGCTCCCGACCTTGACAGTGCCGATGCCGTGCTGCTCAACACGTGCTCTATTCGCGACAATGCCGAGCAGCGCATCCACAGCCGCCTTCAGGCCCTCCAGGCCCTGCGCCGCCGCCGAATGGCCGAAGGCAAGCCCCGCCTCATCATAGGTGTGATAGGCTGCATGGCCGAACGTGTACGCGAGGACCTCGTAGAAAATCACGGTGTCGACATCGTAGCCGGTCCTGATGCCTACCTCGACCTCCCCGCCCTATTCGCCGCCGCCGAAGCCGGACAGAAGGCTGTCAACGTGGAACTGAGCACCACCGAGACCTACCGCGACATTGTGCCCGTGCGCTTAGGGGCTAATGCCGTGAGTGGGTTTGTGAGCATCATGCGCGGGTGCAACAACTTCTGCTCCTACTGCATTGTGCCCTACACCCGCGGTCGCGAGCGGTCGCGCCAGGTTGAGAGCATACTGCGCGAAATCGAAGACCTCCGCAGCCGCGGCTACCGCGAGGTGACGCTCCTGGGACAGAATGTCAACAGCTACCGCGCCATGGGCGAAGGCCCCGGCGGCAGCGACGTGGACTTCGCACAACTGCTTGACATCGTGGCCGAAGCTGCACCCGACATGCGCATTCGCTTCACCACCTCTCACCCCAAGGACATGAGTCACGAAACTCTCGAGGCGATGGCACGTCACACCAACATCTGCCGCCACATCCACCTGCCGGTGCAGAGCGGCAGCAACAAGGTGCTCCAGGCCATGAACCGCAAATATACCCGCGAATGGTACCTCGACCGCGTGGCCGACATACGCGCCACACTGCCGGGCTGCACCATCACCTCCGACCTTTTCACAGGCTTTCACGACGAGACTGAAGAGGATTTTGAGCAAACTCTCGACCTGATGCGGACGGTCGGTTTCGACGCCTCGTTCATGTTCAAATATTCGGAACGCCCGGGCACTCTTGCCGCGCGCACCATGCCCGACAATGTGCCGGAAGATGTGAAAATCGACCGTCTCAACCGCATGATAGCCCTGCAGAACGAGTTGTCGCAGGCATCGAACCGCGCCGACATAGGCAAGGAGTTCGAAGTGCTTGTCGAAGGCGTGGCCAAGCGCAGCAAGGAACAGATGGTGGGCCGCACGTCGGGCAACAAAGCCGCCGTTTTCGCCCGCGGCGACGCCAAGGTGGGCCAGCTGCGCCGCGTGCGCGTGCTCGACGCCACCTCCGCCACCCTACTCTGCGAATTAGTCTGACTCTTTCAGATACTTACTGAACTCAGCATTGCCCGGATAGCCAGTCCGGGCATATTTTTTTCTCTGCTCATCTGTAATTTTTGGTGTGTATGCTCGTCTGACAAGGAAACATCAAAATCCAATCATCATGATTAAACATTGGTATGTCTACATTGTAATTGCAATCATAGCGGAGCTTCTGTTTTTGATTTGTGAACAGTACAAAATCATTAAATCGAAAACTTTGCGTTACTTCATAGTGATTTTCGTCGCATCCATTATCTGCTGGATTGTTTACGATCTCATCATCTGACGAAAAAGCGAATGGCAGCCAGAGTGAAGTCAATATAAGAAGCCGAACAGCCACAAAGGTATTTTGTTGCCGAAACCGAACTCGATGTCGTCTGCCGCAACAAAGCTGTCAGGGATTTCACGAATCTGTGCGAAGCCTTTCCCCTTCCCGCCAATCTCAAACAAATACCTGTTGTCAATTATAAAGTCGCCATCTTTTGCAAATCCAACGCGATGTCCGACACTGAGGAACGAAGCGAATGTGCATTCACGTTCCGTTCCAATCTTGGGTGAATCCAGGGCGCACATCAGAGTTGAATTATCCAGAAAGATTTTCTGTGGCTTCGCAAGGCTCTTCGGTCCTGGTGTGGTAGTGAACACCTGCCGTATAATCCCCGCACGATCCAACAGGTCGAACAATTTGAGCAACTGGCTCCGGTTGGTACCCATCAAGCCTGAAAGAGTAGCCATATTAGGCTGATATGGTTGAGCTCCCGCTATTATTCCTATAAGGCGTTTGGCTTTTATCAATGTCTCATAGTCAATTCTGTTCTCCACGGCAGGAATATCAGTGTCCACAACCGCAGAAATAGACTGGCACAGACGGCTGTAATAATCACTTTTACCCATCGACTTATAGAACGGATAGTATCCTGTCGACATGTATTTCCTGAAATAGGCCAGTACTTCGAATTGCGATGAGATTGATGGTGCAATGGTTTCGTGAGAATAGAGAACATCCGAAAGCGAAAGCCTCTCCATAGGCTCGACACCTTCGAACATCAGATATTCTCTGAATGAAAGTCCCGGAAGGGTGTGCATCGAAGCCCGTCTTGACAGGTCGCCGAGAATGTCCATAGCACATTTTTTTGCAAAGATAATAAAAATGTTCTAACGAAGGAACATTTTATCAAATTTAACCTTCGAAGGAACATTTTTGCGTTTTGTTCCTTCGAGAGAACAATCCTTCTTTTTGTTCCTTTGAAGGAACAAAATGTACGAACCGGCTCTATTTCAACTTCGCTTTGAAGATTGGAGACAGCACCCGGTCCACGAAATCATTCACGGGGCTAAGAAGGTTACTGTCATGGTTATTATCTGCATGAGGAGGAAGAGAGGGACGGCGATGTAGAAGAGGGGCTTGCTGGTTTTGTGATTGAAGAAGTACATGCCGCAGAGGGCACCGAAGGCACCTGCAGCAGCGGCGACAATCAGCACCCACTCGGGGATGCGCCAGCCGCCGTCTACCGCACGCTTTTTGTCTACGGCGAAGACCGCAAACGAGAGTATGTTAAATAGCAAGCATGCCTCCGGCAGGCCTATCATCGGCTCAGATTACTTCAAGGTTTTCCTCAAGACGCTGGCGGACAACCTCGTACATCATCACACCGGCGGCTACGCTGACGTTGAGCGAACCTATGCGGCCGAACATGGGGATGGCGGCGCGGGTGTCGGCAAGACGAAGGAGCGCGGGCGAGATGCCCACATCCTCGGCACCCATGACAATGGCCACGGGTGTCGTATAGTCGGCAAGTGTATAGTTTTCAGATGCCTTTTCGGTGGCGCAGACAATCTGCAGACCGCTTTCCTTGAGATACTCCACAGCCTTGGGCAGCGAGGCCTCGCGGCATACAGGGATGTGGAGCAAGGCTCCTGCCGAAGTCTTTATGGCATCGGCACCGACGCTAACGCTGCCCTGCTGCGGTATGACAATGGCATTCACTCCGCAGCACTCGGCGGTACGGGCAATTGCGCCGAAGTTGCGCACATCGGTAAGGCCGTCGAGGACAAGGACAAAGGGAAGCACCCCTTCCTCGAAAAAAGTGGGTACAATGGAGCCGAGCGAACAATAATCGATGGCGGCCATGCGGGCAATCACGCCCTGGTGGTTCTTGCGTGTTATGCGGTCGAGTTTCTCAACGGGCACCCGCTGCATGGCAATGCCTTTTGCGCGCGCCAGATGGCAGAGGCGTGTGGCAAGCTCGCCGTTAAGGTCTTTTTTAAGAAGCAGGCGGTCGATGGTACGACCGGCCTCGATGGCTTCGAGCACGGAGTGAAGTCCGAAAATATAATCGCTTTGTTCCATTGTGGCTATAGTGTGTTTTGTGCTTTGTCTATTAGAGCTTTGGCGTTGGCCAAAGCCGCTCTGTCGTCGGGATTGCCGCTAATCATAAGCGCGATTTCGGCTTGACGTGCTTCATCGTTGAGCAAACGTATGCGAGTGTTTGTAGCACGCTCGTCGTCCTCTTTGTACACCTTGAAATGACGGCTGCCCATGGCTGCCACACCAGGCAGGTGTGTGATGGTTATCACCTGGATGTAGCGGCTTATCTGAGCCATCATAGCCCCCATGCGCAAAGCAATGTCGCCGCTCACGCCGGTGTCGATTTCGTCGAAAATGATTGCAGGCAGATGCATGCGCTCTGCCACTATGCTCTTTATGGTAAGCATCAGACGCGAGATTTCACCTCCCGAGGCTGTGCCGCCCACAGGCAGCAGGCTTTGATTTTTGTTGAAGGCAAAGAGGAATTGCAGCTGGTCGATGCCGTCGGGGCTCAGCTTGCCGCGTGTAAACGACACCTCGCAACGCAGATTGGGCATGCCCAGAGGCATGGCACGCTCGCGGAGCATGGCAGCAAACTCGGCCGCAGCCGCCTGACGCTGTTCGCTCAGTTTCTCGGCCAGTACCATGGCGGCACGCTTTGCCTTTTTAGCCGCCACTTCGAGGCGCGCCAGAGTATTGTCGCCGTCGTCGAGGGCTTCGATTTGTTTCTCGAGTCTGTTGCGAAGGTCGATGAGCTCGTCGGTGCTTTCCACATGGTGTTTCAGTTCGAGAGAATAAAGCTGGCTCAGACGTTCCTCCACTTCGGCAAGACGTGCTGGATCGGCATTGATTGCGGCATCGCGTTCGGCAAGACTGTCGGCAATGTCGCCCACCTCTATCCTTGCCGACTCGAGCCGTTCGGCAAGAGCACGGAAAGAGCCGTCGTCGCTGTCGAGCGTATCGGCAAGACGCGCCAGAGCCTCTGAAGCCTGACGCAAAAGCCCCAGCACGCTTGTGCCGGAATTGAGCAGCGGGTCGAGAGCAGCGGCAAGATTTTCCTTGATTTCGCCGACATTGGCAAGCAATTCGCGCTCCTGTTCCAAAGCCTCGTGCTCGCCGGGCACAAGATTCATGGCCGACAGCTGTTCGTATTGGAACTGGATGAACTCGGCATCATCGCGGTTGCGGCGTATAAGGTCGCGGGTATCGGTATATGCCTTGAGAGCATTGCGGAACTCGCGGTAGGCGTGGCGGTATTCGCCAAGCAAGGCGGCATGACCGGCCAAATTGTCGATAATTTCCAACTGATAGCCGGGCTGTGCCAGCAGCTGGTTTTGATGTTGCGAATGAATATCGACAAGATGGGCGCCAATCTGCCGTATGGTCTGCAGCGACACGGGGGTGTCGTTGACAAAGGCACGCGACCGCCCGCCCGGAGCAAGCTCCCTGCGCAGAATAATCTCGCTGCCATTGTCGTCGAGTTCGTTTTCCGAGAGCATAAGCTTCAAACCATCGACATCCTCTGTTGTAAACACTGCTTCGATTACCGATTTGCGTTCGTCTCGTCTTATGGCTTTGAGGTCGGCACGGCCCCCCAACAGCAGGGCGAGAGCACCTAAAATAATCGACTTGCCGGCACCGGTTTCGCCGGTGATAATGTTAAAACAACTTCCAAACTCAATGTCGAGATGGTCGATAAGGGCGTAGTTGTCGATGTGCAGATTCTTAATCATTTGTTTTCCTCCGCTCCTTTTTTGATTTGTTCGAGGCGTTCCTGCTCGGTAGGATAGATGGGCTGCAGCAGTTCGTAGACCTTGTTGCGTTCCTCTGCCGGGGCTTTGGAGTAGATATTCACCAACTCGTCCATCTTTGCATCCTTAAACATTGACAGAGCCACCGACATGGGGTTGACATCGTTCACTTTCCTGATGGTTTCGAGCGACTGCGTCACTGCCGCACGCCCCTTGTCCATCGACAAGGCCATCATGTCCATGCCTTGACGATGATATTGGTAAATCATGTCGCGCACGCTCTCGGTGGCAGGGTCGGTGAACACGCTCAGCACCGCACTGCGGTTCTTGGTGTCCTCAAAAGCTTTCCAGCCTGTTTCGCCCGACGACTGCGCCATTTGCACAATCTGCGCCAGGCGTTCGAAATAGGGTGTTCCACCCCGGGGCGAAAAGCTGTCGAAATCGAGAGCCAGAAACAGATAGGCATAGAAATTGAGGATTGCCGTGAGCTGGCTTTCCATGTTGTTGACCGAAAACACCAAAGGCTCGTTTTCGCGATAGGTGAAGTCGATTTTAGTGTCTTTGAAATTGAGAAGAGTTGTTGTGAGCGAGGCATTATATACCGGACGAGTGAGCTGCACCTGCAGCTCGCCGGTCATTTTATCGTTCTCATATTCCTTGACAGTGAGATAGATGCGACATTCAATTTTTTCGTTTGCCGCAAACTGTGCATTGCCAAAGGTGGTGGTATTCATATAGTCCTTGATGGCGCTTTCGAGTGTTTCGAACACCTGTTTGCTACCGCTCACCTGACTGGCGTTTACTTCGACAGTGCAATTGAGTTCCTGCGCTGCCGCCGGCACGGCAACACAGACAAAAAGGACTGCTATAAATCCTAATATCAGTCGCATAGCTCTTCTATTGCATTGAGTATGTCGCATGCCACATCGGCTTTGCTTTTGAGAGAACATTCGCGAGGGCAGCGACCGTCGGCCCACAGGAGGGTGATTTTGTTGGTATCGGTTCCAAAACCTGCTCCGGCATCGGCAAGGGAGTTAAAAACTACCATGTCGAGATTCTTTCGAGCAATTTTCTCTTGAGCATTTTCAATGCCATGCTCGCCGTGCTCTGTTTCGAGGGCAAAGCCAATGAGTTTCTGTCCTACTTTAGCCCTGCCCAGCGTGGCAGCTATATCGGGATTTTTGACCAATGTGAGACAGCTCACTTCTTCGTGCTCCCGCTTGATTTTGGAGCTGCGAGCCTCGGCCGGGGCATAGTCGGCAACAGCGGCGGCCATTATGGCGACATCGCAATTTTCAAAAGCATCCTGTGCAGCGCAGAGCATCTGACGGGCGCTCTCAACATCGACAACTTTCACAGCTGAATGTGTGGCTTTTACACAGACCGGTCCGCTGATGAGTGTCACCTCGGCACCACGGCGTGCAGCCTCGTCGGCGATGGCATATCCCATTTTGCCGGTTGAAAAATTGCTGACAAAGCGCACAGGGTCGATGCGCTCTACCGTCGGGCCGGCGGTAATCATCACTCGTTTTCCGGCCATGGTTTTAGGCGTAAAGAAATCTTCGAGCACGCGAAGGATATTCTCAGGCTCCTCCATGCGCCCGCGGCCCACCAGGTGGCTGGCAAGTTCGCCGACTTCCGGCTCGATGATGTGCACGCCGTCGGCACGTAGTGTGGCAAGGTTGCGTTCCGTGCTGGGATGAGCCATCATGTCCAAATCCATAGCCGGTGCCACAAACACCGGGCTCTTGGCAGAGAGATAGGTGGTAATCAGCATATTATCGGCAATTCCGTTGGCCATCTTGCCAATTGTGGATGCTGTGGCCGGAGCCACAACCATGGCATCGGCCCACAGGCCTATGTCGACGTGCGAATGCCATTCGCCGGTGTTTGCGGTGAAAAAGTCGCAAATCACGGGCTTTCCCGAGAGGGCCGACAGGGTGACGGGTGTGATAAATTCTTTGCCGTTTGGCGTGATCACCACCTGCACCTCGGCTCCGGCCTTGACGAGTAGGCGTATGAGCGTGGCACTTTTGTAGGCGGCTATGCCGCCGCTTATGCCCAACACTATATGTTTGCCTGCGAGATGTTTCATTTGCAAGCTTTCATGCGCAGTCTTATGCGCGTAAATGCGTTTTTGGTGTTGCGGGGGAAGTCGCCCTGCATAATCCAGCTGTAGTAACCCGGGTCTTTAGCAAGCACTTCCTCGGCAAGTTTTCCTTTATATTTGCCGAAGTTTATAACTTCGCGGCCTTTCTCGTCGAAAACAAGACGGCCGGCGATGTCGACATTGCGGTTTGCCGAAGCATATTCGGCGAGAGCCCCCACTTCGGTCGGCACATCGTCGTAGCGTTCAAGCTGTGCGAGGAGCACTTCCATTGTTGCCCTTGTATCGGCAAGAGCCCCGTGGGCGCCTTCGAGCTCTTTGCCGCAGTAGTAGCGATAGGCTGCGACAAGTGTGCGCGGTTCCTTCTTGTGGTAGATTGTCTGCACATCAATCATACGGGCACGCGATATGTCGAAATCTATTCCGGCACGTTCGAATTCCTGGTCGAGCAGCGGCACGTCGAAGCGGTTGCTGTTGAAACCTGCAATGTCGCAGCCTGTCAGCAGCTGGGCCAGCGAATTTGCCACCTGGCGAAAAGTGGGTTCCTTGGCCACATCCTCGTCGGTGATGTGGTGGATAGCCGTTGCCTCCTCGGGGATGTGCATCTCGGGGTTGATGCGACGTGTTTTTTCGAGCACCTGCCCGTCAGGCATGAGCTTGACAAGCGAAATTTCGACAATGCGGTCGTTGCTGATGTTTGTGCCTGTGGTTTCAAGGTCGAAGAACACCAACGGGCGTGTCAATTGCAGTTTCATAATCAGAAGTCGCCTACGGTCATGGGCATGAGGAGCATCAGCAGCTCGGTATTCTCGGGTTCGTCGGTGGGTTTGAAGATACCGGGACGGCCGGCATCGCCAAGGTTCACTTCTACGTCGGTGCTTTTGAGAGTGTTGAGAATCTCAACGAGATAGGAAGCGTTGAAACCGATTGTGAGTTCGTTGCCGTTGTAAGAGCAAGGCACTTGCTCGCGGGCGCTGGTGCACAGGCTGGGGTCGTTTGTTTTGATGAGGATGTTTTCGCTGCTTATGCGGAACTTCTCGAGGCCTCCGTCCATTTCAACAAAGATGCCCACACGGCGCACAGCATTGAGGAATGCCAGACGGTCGACTGTCAAGATATTGGTGTTGCTGCGCGGTATCACGCGGTTGTAGTCGGGGAAGGTGCCGTTGAGGAATGTGCATTGGAAGGTGTAGTGCTCGCTTTCAATGACAGCGCTGCGGGCGTTCATTGTGATGTTGAGCGTCTCGTCCTTGGCAAAGACATTCTTGATGATGTTTGCCGGTTTTGAGGGAATCACGCAGCCGCCCTTCACTCCGGGGGCTGTGCGGCGGTCGATGTATCGCACGAGCTTGCGCGTGTCGGTGGCAACAAAAGTGATGCTTTCGGGGTCGATGTCCATGAACACGCCCTGCATGATCATGCGGTATTCGTCGGTGCTGACGGCAAACATGATGTTGTCCAGACCGGCTATCATCTGCTCTGTTGCTATTGAGAAGTTGATAGGTTCTCCGGCCGATTCGTTGGTAAATGCCGGATACTGGTCGCCGGGAATGCCAACAAAGCTATAGTGGCCGCTCTGGTAGCTGAGCTGCATCTCCAGGGTATCGTCGTTAATGTCTACCGACACGCCCTGTTCGGGAATTTCCTTGAGGAGTTCGACAAGGCGACGGGCACCAAGGCACAAGCTGCCTTCGCCCTTCGGGTTTTCCACTTGAAGCACTGCCGTGAGTGCGTTTTCCTGGTCCGAGCCGGTGATTGTCAGTTTGTCGCCGGCCAGGGTGATGAGGAAATTATCCAGAATTGCCAGTGCGTTTTTGGAGTTTATCACCTTGCTCACTGCCGAGGTGGCATTGTAGAGAGCTTTGCTCGAAACATTGAATTTCATGCCTTGTATATCTTTTAAATTATTTTCATTTTGGCTCAATGGGCAGTGTGCGCCCTATCAATCTACAAATTTACGCATTTTCCACGAATTGGCAAAAATTCCCACGAATGACGGCTTATTTTTTGCCATTTTTTGACAATATAAAAATTATGCCTACCTTTGCGAACGTAAGATTCTTCCAAGCCAAACAATTATTGCTAAACAGCCCATGAAAAGAGTGTTTTTCACATTATTATTGCTTATTACCATTTTCGCCGCCACAGCACAAACGCCCATGCGCGTGCACGATAGCAAATTAGACTGGAGCGATGTCACAGAGAAAATTGTCCGCGGCAAGACATCGAAACACGACCAGGCCCATGCCATCTATCGCTGGGTGTGCGACAACATCGACTACGACACAAGTTTCCTTATCCCTCAAATTCGCAGCCAATCCGTTTGCTCGAACCGATTTAATTGTTACGCGTG
>CAJUAR010000069.1 GCA_910584495.1 uncultured Muribaculaceae bacterium | reverse complement strand
GCCAGCAAGCTGTCAACATGGGGTTATACACAGAATGACCTTCTACGAAGGTCCCACGCCGCCACACTCTTCACTCTTCACTCATCACCCTTCACTCTTCACTCATCACCCTTCACCCATCACTCTTCTCTCATCACCCTTCACCCTTCACCCTTCACCCTTCACTCTTCACCCTTCACCCAACACTCTTCTCTCATCATCCTTCGCCCTTCACTTCTCACCCATCACCCTTCGCCCACAAGCCCTAAAAAATAATTCCGGGTTGATGAACTTTTAACAAACGGCGGGCGTTATTAAGTTAAATCAGAAATATTCATCGCATCTATGAAAAGCGTCTACACATTATTGTTAGCCGTGGTTCTGCCGGCAGCAGCTCCGGCGCAGACATCACTTGGCAGTCTTGCCGAAAGTCTGGAAACGCTGGGCTGCTATGCCGACAGTGCTCGTTATGAAGTCTTGCTCCAACAATTGCCCGCCCCTGTAGCCTACAGCATTGCCCTTGAGAGCAAAGGGGCTCCTGCCGACACCTTATCGTCCTGCGACTATATTATTTCGTGGCAGCTGCCTACGCCCGGCGGCATGTCGGAAGGGTTCTCGGCCTATTTCGACGGCCACCACTTCCGTTTCCGCGACACGCGGCTGCAGGAATATCACTATGAATTGAACCGCGAGACATTCGCTCCCGGCGGCAACACCGGGCGCGGCGTGCAGAACCAGGCCCAGTTTGCCGAACTGCTGCCCCAGAACATAGGGCGCCACATCCGCACCATGATAAGCGACAGCACCTATATATATACCTTCCATCCCGACACGGTGTTTGAGGGCCGGAAGGCGATGGTGCTCAAGGGCGTGCGGCGCAGCGGCGGCTATGACGGCTCCGAATATGTATATGTTTTCGACCCCGACACTTACAAACCCCGGCACATAGAGCTGGAAAACAATCCCGGGCAGATTGGCGAGCAGTGCGTGGTGGTGAGCTATGCCGGCAATGCAACAGCTCCCGACTGCAAATTCAGCATCGAATCCCTGTCGGAACGCCATCCCGAAGCCTTTGAACGTTACCGCGAAAGCACATTCTCGCTGGCAACACTGCCGGGCCGCCCCCTACCCCGCATGGTGAGCCCCACAGCCGCCGGCGACCGCTATGTCCACGAGCGTGGCGATGCCCTGGAAGGACCGACAATCATCGCTTTTATGGATGCCTCGCTGGGCAGCACGGCCGAGCTGATAGGGGCTGTGCGCCGGGCAACCGACATGCTGCCGGGCCGCACCGACATTGTCTGGGCCTTTGTCAACCATCGAGCCGAGGACATCGCTCCGGCAATGGAGCATGCGCGCCCGGGCGAAACTGTGCTCATTGCAGCACGTGGCGCGGCACGCAACTGCGGTGTCGGAGCCACTCTGCCAGTGCTCGTCTTTGCAAACCGGGCAGGAAATGTCACCGACTATGTGGTGGGATACAACAAAGACCTCACAGAAATTGTTCTACAAAAAGCCGGCATGGCCGGATTGAGCAGCGAGTGACCTGCCGGCCCGGGAAATCTTAATTTTTAATTCTAAATTTTCTAATTTAAAGAATATGGCAACCGTATATTTCAAAGGCACAGAGTGCCACACCAATGGCAAACTTCCCTCGACAGGCAGCATAGCCCCTGCTTTCAAACTCACAGGAGCCGACCTGAGCGAGGTGCGGCTGAGCGACTACCGCGGCCGCCGCGTGGTGCTCAACATCTTCCCCAGCCTCGACACCCCGGTGTGCGCTGCCAGCGTGCGCCGTTTCAACAGCGAAGCCGCAAAGCTCGACAATACCACCGTGGTGTGCATTTCCATGGACCTTCCCTTCGCCCAAGGCCGTTTCTGCTCGGCCGAAGGCATTAAAGATGTTGTAGTGGCCTCGGCATTCCGCTCGCCGCAGTTCGCCAAAGATTATGGCGTGGAGATTGTCGACGGCCCTCTGGCCGGCCTCCTGGCACGCGCCGTCATTGTAGCGGACACCGACGGCAAGGTGATTTTCGCCGACCTTGTGGACGAAATTACCAACGAACCCGACTACAAGGGTGCCTTAGACACTCTTGGATAAGGCAATAAAGAATGTTAAAAACGGGCTGCGGATTTAAACCGTAGTCCGTTTTCTTTGTCTTATCATACGTAAACCGAAATGAATTTACAATCTATAAAAACTTTTTCAAAGATGAACAACAAAATTATTGCAGCAGCTATCGTGGCCCTTGCAGGAGCCTTCGCCTTCAACGCTTCGGCACAGCAAGCCGACAATACGGCCGCAACATGCAACAACAACAAGCAGTGCACCCTCGGCAAACGTGCCGCCGGCCCAACGGCCTTCAACCCCTTCGAAGGCATCAACCTGAGCAAGGACCAGGAAAGCAAGCTTCAGGCTCTGCGCCTGCAGTGCCAGGCCGACCGCAAGGCTGCAAGAGAACAAGACAAGGCCGAACGCCGCAAGGCTTGCAACGACCAGCGTCGAAAAATGCTCAAAGACATCAAGGCTGTTCTCAGCCCCGAACAATACGTACAATTTCTGGAAAATAACTTTGTGAACCGCGGACAAAAGTTCAAAGACGGCAAAAAAGACCGTGCACGCGTGGACAAGAAAAAATTCCTCGGCAACCGCATGCGCCGTACCGACGCACAACGCGGCAATGATGCTAATCAAAACAAGTGATAGTTCTCCTCTCTCTTTTAAAAGTGCGCGACCCTGGGGCCGCGCACTTTCTTTGTGAGCCATCGCTGCAAACATTTTGAGAATCATGTACTTTTTGCCCTAAAACATTTTGAGAATCGTGCAGAACACCCCAACAAAATGAGACTACTGCACATTTCTCCCCAAAACATTTTGAGAATCGTGCAGAACAAGCTATCTTTGCAACACAAAAAAGTATGCCATGATATTCAAACGGAAGATATACGATGAACTTTTACGCTGGAAGCAGACCGACAACGGCAAAACAGCGGTTTTGATTCAAGGAGCACGACGAGTAGGCAAATCTACTATCGCCAAAACTTTTATTATACTTTCCAAACCGAAAGCCGAAAGCATAACTACGAAATCGACTTCCTTATTGCCGATGGCGATAAAGTGAGTCCCATCGAAGTGAAATCGTCGGGATATAAAGCTCATGCCTCGTTAGACGCCTTTTGCCTTAAATTCTCATCGCGGATAAAAAAACGCTACCTCATCTACACCAAAGATCTCCACAAAGAAGGCAACATCCTCTACCTTCCGATATATATGACAATGTTCTTGTGATTTAAAAGCTTAAAAGCGCGCAGCCTCGCGGCGAGGGCACTGAAAAAGTACCTCTATAGGAACCAGGCCTTATCAAAAACAGAGGTGGATTGCACAACCGCATCACCCGGAGGCTCTATCTTGCCCCATTCACATTGAAAGAAACTGAGGAATATTTTAAGAAACGTCGCACCACATGGGACAGATACGAAATGTTGCAGTGCTATATGGTGACAGGTGGTGTTCCGTTCTACCTCGACCAGATTGACCATAGTGATAGTTTGTTGTATCGCTGTCTACCCCTGATTGATACGGTGTTGGTTTATTCGATGTGTGAGATAAAAAAGACGTGGGTAGTCTGTATCCGTTGCCTGTCTAGAGGCCCTCGCATGCCTACACAGTCGAAACAGGCAACGCAGAACCCCACGCCGAGACGTATATGCAAGCACTGACAGCACCCCACGAGTGGCACTGTCGGCGCGGATATACAACCATCCGCAGGGCATCTATCGTTGCACTTTCTCTGACTGTGTCGCAATAGGCCACCGGCTGCGCACGGTGGTTGTAGGAACAACGCACCTCCGGTGCTTAACTGTACTTCTTTGAGAAGCTTGCGAAACATGAATGATTATTGCAATAATCATCTGTCTAAATACCTGACTTTCACTGCCGTGACTATTTCTTCTCGTCAGCGGTGGCGGAGGGCTCCGGGCTGGTGCCGATAAATTCCTGATAGTAGGCCAGGAGGATGGTGGTGAGCGGCAGGGCGATGATCATGCCTATGATGCCCAGGAGTGTGCCCCACACAGACAGCGACAGGAGGATTATGGCCGGATTGAGACCCATGGCTTTACCCATGATTTTTGGCGTGAGCACATAGTCGCAGATGCTTTGGCTCACAGCGTATACAAGGATGCACTGGCCGAATTCGGCCCAGAAATGCACGCTGCCCGTCATTGAATCGATGAGGCACACTATGGCTACGGGGATGATGGTAACATATTGGAAATAGGGAATCATGTAGAGTATGCCCACCGTAACGCCGAGGACTATGGCCATCGGAATGCCCACAATTGAGAAACCGATGCAATAGAACACGGCGGCACAGGCTGCAATAAGGGCCTGACTGCGGAAATAGCGGTTCATATTGTTCTTGAGGTCGTCGCCCACACGAAAGACAACGCGTCGGTATTTGCGGGGCACCAGGCTGCGGAAACCGGACATAAGGCTCGGGTAGTCGATGAGGATGAAGATGATGTAGATGAACGTGAGCAGCCATTCGAGGGTGTGCAGAAGCACATCGATTGCCTGCGCGAGAAACGAGGTACTTGAATCGAGCAGCGATTCGAAATGCTGGTTCCCGAGTATGTCCTGAATGTTGACCGTAGCCACCCACTTCCGCAAGGAATTGACCAGATGCTCGGGCACGAATGGCACACTGACATCGGTCGATGTGCTGCGTTCCAGAAGAGCTCCGAGATGTTTAACCTCGCTGATGACCGAAGGAATGAAGAAATAGAGCAACACGCCTATGACAACTGTAGCCTCGACGAGTGTGAACAGCACCGGTACGGCCCGCCGACGCGTGCCAAACCAACGTTGATGGAGTTCGACAAGGGGTTCGAGAAAATAGGCAATGAGGCACGCCAGGCAGAAGGGCAGCAGGACGTTGCTCAGATAGCCCACAAGCCATACGGCGGCCGCTAAAAGGAGCAAACCGGCCACAATGCGCACCACGCGGTCGAAAGTAAAGGGTCGGGAAGTGAACGACGACATAGTGATGATTTTTATTCAAGTTTCGCAAGCTTCACTTGAAGGTTATGTTGCTAAAGCAACGGGTTAATTTATTCATAATTATTAACCCGAGCCGAAGGCTCATAACCATTTTAACCCCCTTAACCTAAGTTTTGCAAGCCTTAAAGCTTGCGAAAATTCAAAATTTTATATGTTTGTCTTCCCCCGGGAGGGCTGAGACTGCATAATTAAAACATCGTCCGGTGCCTAAAGGTTCTCCGAAAATCATAGTTGGCTGATTATCAGCAACATTTCGTCAAGGCGCAAAAAAAAATTGATTGTCTCACGACAACCAATCCATTTAACCTTAAATCTATACCATGAAAAACACGATGCAAAGGTAGTGGGTATTTGCTAATGATGCAAGCTTTTTGCCAACAAAATGCTCTTGTATTAACAATTATTTTACTTACTCCCGGCACTTTTGGCTGTTTTAGTGGTATTTTGCTTGCAAACAACACTATCTTGTGACAAAATGCTACTTAGTTATAGTACAAACAGGCCAAGTGTGGCACATGCTCCTTTAACAGTTTTTAATTTTGACATAAATCCACCACTCAACTGCCCCTCTCACAAGCAGATAGGCATCGAAAGCGAGCCACAAGCCGTGGTTGGCCATACAGGGTCCTAAGGAGAAATATAGGGCGAAGAAAACAGCCATTGCCACGGCCATGGATACAAGCATGGCGCGTGTACGCACTTGCCCCACAAAAATGCCATCCCACACAAAGGCCAAAAATCCGCACAGCGGCACAGCCACAGCCCATGGAAGATAGCGCACGGCAACGCTGCGCACCGTGGAATTGTCGGAAAGAAGGCTGATTATCAATTCGCCGGCGGCGGCATAGAGCGCGCCGAAAAGCACGGCCCCGCACAATCCGATGAGCAAGAGCGAGCGTATGAGGCTTTGCAATGACGAGCTGTCGCTACGGCCGTCGTATTTGCCGCCAAGAGCCTCGCCGGCAAAGGCAAAACCATCCATAAAGAACGAAAAGAGCATGAAAAGCTGCATCAGCAGAGCGTTGGCGGCAAGTATGTCGTTGCCCTGAAGAGCACCGGCATGGGTGAACCACAAAGTTACCGCAACCAGGCATGCCGTGCGAAGGAAGATATCAGTGTTGATGCGGAAAAAACTCAGAAGAGGTTTAATGGCGAAAATCTCGCGCAGGGGCGGCAATGCCGGATGATATTTCACCATAATAACAGCGGCAGCTACGGCAGCTCCCGCCCACTGGGCCACGAGCGTGCCTGTGGCCACACCTTCAATTTTCCATCCTAAACCGAAGACCAATGTTGCGCTGGCAGCAATGTTGATGACATTTGTTGCAATTGCCACCCACATCTGCGCCCGCGAGTTCTGCATTCCCAAGAACCAGCCCGACATGGTGTAGGAGACCATCACAGCCGGAGCCCCGAAGATGCAGATGCGGAAATATGTTGTCGCCAAAGCGGCAGTATCGCCGTCGGCGTCCATAAATCGGAGCACCACGTCGGCAATGGGACGGCTCAGCAGCAAAAGCAGCAAGCCCATGGTAAGCGCCAGAGCAAGGCTTCGGTAGAGCGTGGTTGCGGAAGCATGGAAGTCGCCCGCACCCACAGCACGTGCCGTGAGCCCCGTGGTGCCCATGCGGAGAAAGCCGCAGAGCCAATATAGCATGTTGAATATGCTGCCCCCCACGGCAATGGCACCTATGTATAGCGCCGCTCCTATATGGCCGGTGATTGCAACATCGGCCAGACCAAGGAGCGGCGTTGTGATGTTCGAGACTATTGCCGGCAGTGCTATGGCAAGAATCTCGCGATTGAGCTTTTTCGTGTTATTTAGCTTTTTTAGAACTGATGTAGAGGAATGTAATCAGGGCAGCATAGGCAACGAGGCCGAGAATCTGCGGGGTGAACTCACCTCCGTTCGTGGGCACGGGCACGCCGCAGAAAATTGTGATGGCAGCAAACACGCCGAAGAGGGCTCCGCCTGCAATGAGGCCCGAGGCAATAAGGGTGCCGCGGTCGGTGCGAGCTTTGCTCACTGCGGGATCCTTGGAGCTACGGCCTACGAACCACGACACCAGGCCGCCCACAAGCATGGGAGTGTTGAGCTGCAGGGGCAGGAACATGCCCAGACAGAACGCAAGGGCCGGAACGCCGAGCCAGTTGAGAATCAGAGCAAGGATTGCGCCAACGATATAGAGCGTCCAGGGTGTGGCTCCGCCCATCATCATGGGTTCGATGACCTTGGCCATGGCGTTGGCCTGGGGTGCGGCAAGAATGTTGGGGTCGGTGAAGCCATACACCTTGTTGAGCATGAGCATCACACCGCCCACCGTGGCTGCCGACACGAGAGTGCCGAGGAATTTCCATGTTTCCTGCTTACGGGGTGTGGAACCGAGCCAGTAGCCAATTTTGAGGTCGGTGACAAAACCACCGGCCATCGACAGCGCCGTGCATACCACGCCGCCGAGCACCATGGCTGCAACAATGCCCGATGTGCCGTTGAGCCCTATGGCCACAAACACACCCGAGGCGATGATGAGCGTCATCAGCGTCATGCCGCTCACGGGATTGCTGCCCACAATTGCAATGGCGTTGGCGGCAACAGTGGTGAAAAGGAAAGCTATGACAGTGACCACGAGCCATGCGACAAGGGCCTGCCAGAAGGTGTGGATAACGCCGAACCAGAAGAAGAGGAGCACGCCGACAAGGGCTATGGCGGTGAAATAGGCAATATGTTTCATCGAAATGTCGAGCTGCCAGCGCACGGCCTTCTGAGTGCTCTGCTGGCCCTTGAGCTCGCGGGCTGCCAGACCCACAGCCTGGCCAATGATGCTGCGCGACTTGACGATGCCGATGATGCCGGCCATGGCAATACCGCCGATACCTATCATACGGGCATATTCGGCAAAAATCTGAGCCGACGACATGGCGGCAATCTCAGGACTGCCGTATGTGCCCATCAGAGGAATGACGAACCACCACACAAAGATGGAGCCGGCAAAGATGACGAAGGCATATTTGAGACCTACAATATAGCCCAGGCCGAGAACTGCGGCCCCTGTGTTGCACGAAAATACAAATTTGGTTTTATCGGCAAGAGCCTGGCCCCAGCTGTAGGCCGTGGTGGTGACAACGTCGCTCCACCAGCCGAAGGTGGCAACAATGTAGTCGTAGATACCGCCCACCAGCGAAGCGACAACGAGCAGTTTGGCCTGGCCGCCGGCACCCTCGCCCGCACTCTGGCCGCTGATGAGCACCTGCGTGGTGGCCGTGGCCTCGGGGAAGGGATATTTGCCGTGCATGTCCTTGACAAAATATTTGCGGAATGGAATGAAGAACAGTATGCCGAGCACGCCGCCGAAGAGCGAGCTCAGGAACACTTCGATGAAGTTGACGGTGATTTCGGGATGTGAGGCCTGCAGGATGTAGAGAGCCGGAAGGGTGAAGATGGTACCGGCAACAATCACGCCCGAACATGCGCCTATCGACTGGATTATGACGTTCTGCCCAAGGGCATCTTTCTTTTTGAGACGTGCCGACAGGCCCACGGCGATGATGGCAATGGGAATGGCGGCTTCGAACACCTGACCTACTTTGAGGCCCAAGTATGCAGCGGCCGCGCTGAAAATAACAGCGAGAATCAGACCGACAGTCACAGAGTAGGGAGTAACCTCGGCATAGTCGCGTGCAGGGTGCATGACGGGCCGGTACTCCTCGTTGTCGCCCAGCTCAACGAAGGCGTTTTCCGGCAGGTCGACGGGGTCGACATCGGCCACCGGAAGGTCGGGATTAGTTTTTACTTTTTCCATATTTGTAAATCTGAATTATTTGGCGGGAATAGTAAGTTTCTGGCCTATGTCTATACGGTCGCTCTTCAGACCGTTTGCCTTTTTAAGCTGTTTCACAGTAATGCCGTGGCGAGCGGCAATCTTGCCCAGATTGTCGCCTTTGCGCACTGTATAGCTTGTGGCTTTGGCCTTGTTGCTCTTCTTTTTACCTTTTTCGGCTTTAGCCTTTGAACTTTGTTCAGCCTTGGCTGCGACCTTTGCGTCCGATTTATTGTCGGCTTTGTTGTCGGCTTTGGCCTTTGATGAGCTTTTACTCGTTTCAGTGTTGGAGGCGGCAGATGCCGGCAGCTTGTTGGCGGCTACCAGTGCAGTGCTGTCGGCAGCATCGTCCTCGGCCGTACGTGTCACGGGAACATCCTGGGTCTTCGGACGATAACGGCGCTCAACAGTCTTGATTTTGAGTTTTTTGCCGCGTTTTACGCTTTTTCCCACTTTGTTGAGCTTGCGGATGTCTTTGACGCTCACGCCATATTTTTGAGCGATTTTGGAAAGAGTTTCGCCACGGCGCACTGTGTGGTAGATTATCACCTCCTCCTCGTAGTATTCGCCCCTCGAATCACGGCCTACGGAGGCTCCCGACGAAGGCTCTACCACACCACGGCGCGCATAGCGCGTGGCATTGTGGTTGGCAATGGAATCTTCGTTGGCTATATAGGCAAGAGTCTGCAACGAGGGCAGCACAAGCGCGTATGGTTTGATATCGCCGGGAATCACATCCTGGCGAAACTGCGGATTGAGGGCGCGAAGCTCGTTCATTGGTATTGCCAGCACTTCCGAAATCTGGTCGAAATGTATGCGGCGGCTCACATGCACAGTGTCGGTTATGATAGGGCGGCGAGCAAGGGCCGGCGATATGTTGTGGTCCTTGTGGTAGTTCATTATATAGTTGGCGGCAATGAAGGCCGGCACATAGCCGCGAGTCTCGGCCGGAAGGAAGGCATAGATGTCCCAGAAATCGTGCTTGCCGCCTCCGGCCCGGCGCAGGGCTTTGTTCACATTGCCGGGGCCGCAGTTGTAGGCAGCGATGGCCAGCGACCAGTCGCTATATGTGTTGTAGAGCTGTTTGAGATAGCGGGCAGCAGCATCCGACGATTTATAGGGGTCGCGGCGCTGGTCGATGAGCGAGTTGATTTCCAGCCCCAGACCGCTTGCTGTTGCGGGCATGAACTGCCACAAACCGGAGGCCCCCACACGGCTCACCGCCGTAGGCACCAGGGCTGATTCTATGACGGGGAGATAGCGCAGCTCATTGGGCAAGCCATAGCGCTCCAGAGCTTCCTCGAAGATGGGCATGTAGTAGAGACTCAGGCCCAGCATGTTTTCAACCAGCTGCCGTTTGCGGTTGGCATAGAAATTGATCATATTCCGCACCGGGTCATTGAAAGGCATCTCAATGACAGTGGGCAGCTTGCCCAGACGTTCGATAATGAGTTCGTCGCTGACCTCGGCTTCGGGACGGCTGTCGGCTTCATAATCGAGCACGGCATAGTTTTTCAGATACCAGTCTTCGAGCATCTCCTTGGTATCGGTTTCGAAACTTTGCGGAAAAATAACCGAAGGGGTCTGCGAAGCGTCGGAGACATCCAGCACCGACGGGGAGGCAAAGGCCGCTGCGGCAGTGGGCAGCAGGGCAAAAGTCAGGAGTATATTTTTAGCTTTCATTGTCAAATTAGAAATTTAAAGCCCACACAAGGCCTACGGCGGGCCTTATACCGCGTTCTTCGCGAAACAGGGCCGGACTGAGGTCCATCGACAGGTCGGGCGAAATATCGAAATGAGATAGCGAGGCATCGACATAGGCATCGACCATGGCAACAAGATAGACACCCACCATGCAGATGATGCACAGGTCGCGGTTTCGACGGTAGAAATTCTTGCGCGACTGCAACACGTTGGTGAGCCATTGTTTGTCGAGGTCTTCCTCCTTGGTGTTGGGCGGGAAGAAGTTCATATACGACTTTGTCGACGGGTCGTTGTCCATAATGTCGCGGTAGGCCGTGGTATAGTCTGTAAGCATGCCGTTGTTCCACGATGTGGCATAGCCAAGGCCCATGTATGCGCCGATTACTATGGGAAGTTTCCAATAGCGACGGTTGTAGAGCTGCCCCAGTCCGGGAAAGAGGGCCGACATCCACACGGCACGCGTGGGGTCGGGGTTAAATTCTATGTCGCGGGGTTCCCACACATCGTAGTCGGAGAAAGGCCGCGGGGCTATCGAATCGGCAATAGCCGACACTATCGAATCGCCCTGTGCCGTGCCACCGAAGAGCACGCTGTCCGGCAACACGCTCCTTGCTGCAGTGTCGACAGGCAAGCCCTCGATGCCGCCAAGCACAATGCGCACGCTGTCCGGGGCCTTAGCCTCGATGCTGTCGGCAGCAAGATGATGACGCTTCACGGGCTTGTGCTGCGCTGTGGCGCACAAGGTGCCCGCAGCAAACACGGCGGCGGCAAGCAATGTCTTGACAAGTTTGATTATTCGGTCAGCGTTCATCGTTCTGCTTGAGCGAATCAAAAAGGGTTATGAGGCGTTCGAGTTCGTCCTCGTCTTTGAACTGGAAAGTGATGCGGCCGCGGCCCTTGGCATTGCATGCAAACTGCACCGGCGTGCGGAACACCGACGACAGATGACGTTTGAGCACATCGTAGTCGGCCGGAGTGGCTGCCGGTTTGCTTTTGCGGCGTTCTTCCACTTTTCCGTTCTCATATTCTTTTGCCAGTTCTTCGACACGACGCACCGACAGGTCCTGACGCAAAATCTCGTTGTAGAGTTTGAGCTGCAGGGCAGGGTCGGAGATTGTGAGCAGGGCGCGGGCGTGGCCCATGTCGAGGCGTTTGTCGCGCAAACCCAGCTGCACCTCTGCCGGCAGACGCAGCAGACGCAGGAAGTTGGCCACGGTGGCGCGTTTTTTGCCTATGCGCTCGCTCAGCCGTTCCTGGGTTAGATTGTACTGGTCGATAAGCTTCTTGAATGTCAGTGCGATTTCTATGGCATTGAGGTCTTCTCGCTGAATGTTCTCAATCAGGGCCATTTCGGTGAGCTCGCTGTCGTTGGCAGTGCGTATATAGGCCGGCACCGTTGCCAGACCGGCCATAAGGGCAGCACGGTAACGGCGTTCGCCCGCAATAATCTGGTAGCTGTCGGGGCCTGTCTTGCGCAGCGACAGCGGCTGAATGATGCCAAGTTGCGAGATGGAGGCAGCAAGTTCTTCGAGGCTCTCGTCGTCGAAGCTTGTGCGCGGTTGTTCGGGATTGGGCGATATGTTGGCAAGGGCAATTTCGTTGATGGCCGATGTGCCGCGTGCCGGGACATCGTCCATGGGTATGAGGCTGTCGAGACCCCTGCCCAATGCATTTCGTTTCACATTCATGGTCTGTTATATCTTGACAGCCTGCCGGCGTGGGTGGCGGGCATGTTTGCTGACGAGTTCTTTTGCAAGGAGTATGTGGCTTGTGGCTCCGCGGCTCTCGCCGTCGTAGAGCAAGGCCGGCAGTCCGTGCGAGGGTGCCTCGCTAAGTCGTATGTTGCGCGGTATGACGGTGTTGAACACCATGTCGGAGAAGTGCCCCTTGAGTTCTTCGTAAATCTGGTTGGCAAGGCGCAGACGAGCGTCATACATGGTGAGGAGGAAGCCTTCGATTTCGAGCGAAGGGTTGAGGCGGCTTTTGATAATGCGGATGGTGTTGAGGAGCTTGCTGATGCCCTCGAGGGCGAAATACTCGGCCTGAACGGGGATAATTACCGAATCGGCGGCAGTGAGGGCGTTGACAGTAATCAGCCCCAGCGACGGCGAACAGTCGATAATCAGATAGTCGTATTTGTCCTTGACAGGGGCAAGAAGATTGGCGAGCACGCGCTCGCGGTCGGGTTTGGAAATGAGTTCGATTTCGGCTCCGGCAAGGTCGATGCGCGAACCCACCAGGTAGAGGCCGTCCATGCAGGTGGGCACTTCAGAGCCGTCGAGGGGATAGTTGTCCACCATACATTCATAGATGGACGATGTCATGCTGCGAGGGTCGATGCCGTAGCCCGATGTGGCGTTGGCCTGCGGATCGGCATCAATAATAAGTACTTTTTTACCTTCAGCGGCAAGCGACGCGGCAAGATTGATTGTCGTTGTTGTCTTTCCTACGCCGCCTTTCTGATTGGCTATGGCAATAATTTTTCCCATATCTGGTAATTGTCTGTGAGAGATTGATGTGCAAAGTAACGAATTTTCTGTGAAACTCCAACAATATGTTCCACGAAATATTGAGCAAAATGTTGATAACTTTTTTTGAGAGCCATACCAACAGACGTAATCTGCTGGTTTTCAGCATCCTTGAAACAAGACACAAAAAAAATTATCCGTCATCACGACGAATAATCTTTTCACCTTAAATCTAATACCATGAAAAACTGATGCAAAGTTACAAACTATATGTTTTATAACATAGTTTTCCGTCACAAAAATGCATCCACTTAACTATATTTAACATTTTCAAAATTGACATCTTTTGTATTTGCTTGTTTTACAGCGTTTTGACAACTTCACCCATTTCCGGGTGCAATATCAACATCACATTTTATTTTTGAGAACTGAACAAAAATTTAATCAACAGTGTTTAATAAGCAAATTCTAAATTCATAAAAACAGTCTAACAAAACACCACTACAATGAAAAAGAACATATTTATCACCTCTGCTGCCTGTTGCGCATTGTTAGTGCCATCATTCAAGGCAAATGCCCAGGAAGAAACAGTTGTTGTCGAGGAATCGGCGGTCGTTACCGATATTCCATGCAAGACACGCTACTATGTCGATTCGCACGATAATTGGTTCATCCAGTTTGGCGCCGGCGTAGCAACTCCTTTTGTCGAGGGCAAAAACGCCAAGGGCGACCGCTCCCGCCAGTACACCGTCAACTATAATGTTGGTTTTGGCAAATGGTTCTCGCCATATATGGGATGGCGTCTCGCTTTCAACGGCGGTCCTCTCCACTACACTATTGGCGACCAGATGCACAAAATCAGATATGTAGGTGCCAATCTCGACTTTATGTGGGATATGTTCAACTCGCTTGGCGGTGTCAAGGCCGACCGCGTGTTCTCAATCGTTCCCTTCGTTGGTCTTGGCGGCACTTTCACATGGGACTACCGTCCGCTGGGCGAAATCGAAGGCAATCACGGGCCAAAACACACATCGTGGACACTTCCTGTGTCGGCAGGTCTCCAGCTCCGCTTCCGCCTGTGCAAATCGGTTGACTTTTTTGCCGAAGCTCGATCCTCGTTCTATGGCGACAACTTCAACAACATTGCCATTGGACGTCCCATCGACATCAACCTTACAGTCAACGGAGGCTTCGCCATCACTTTCGGCGGTCGCGACTACAAGAGCTACAACCCTTGCGACTACCTTGGATATGTCGACAACCTCAACAACCAAGTTAACGAACTCCGCGGAGCCCTTGCCACTACAGCAGCCGCCCTGTCGGCAGCCGAATCTCAGCTTCCTTGCCCCGAAGTGGCAGAAATCAGCGAAACTGTAGTAGAATCCGCTCCTATGATGGCTTCTGTGCGGTTCACCATCAACTCGGCACGCATCTCTAACGAAGAAATGGTCAACGTCTTCAACGTCAGCGAGTGGATGAAACAGAATCCCGGCCAGAATGTGGCTATAGTCGGCTACGCCGACCGCGAGACCGGCACCTCGGCCTACAACATGGCACTGTCGAAACGCCGCGCACAGGCTGTCTACGATGCCCTTGTCAACAAATACGGCATCAACCCCGAACGCCTCGCAATACAGGCCGAAGGCAGCGACACTCAACCTTACGATGTCAACAACTGGAACCGTATCGTAATCTTCAACGCCCAGTAAACCAAGCCCTCCCTCAATATACATCCGCAAGCCGCCCTCTCCGGAGGACGGTTTGTTTTTTGCAGCAACGTAAGTTTTTTTGTAATTTTGCATAAGAATGAATACACTGACAACCCAACAATCTTTAGAATGAGCTATAAATCAATCGACATATTGCAACGAAGCTTGGCCTCTTCAATATTCTCAACCAAAAAGGATGCAAAGAAGGCCGCAGGGAGGGCATTGGGAACCATCGTGGAGATAATAACGTATTATCTTTTGCGAGAATGGGGATATGCTCCTAATATTAGTATTGAAACTAAACTTCCTGAATTTGGAAATTCTGAAATCACACACAATGTTGAATTCACTTTACACAAAATTAGATGTCAAAATAAAAAGAATATAATCAAGCCATTGACATTTAACAGAGTGAGAAATTTATTTGAATATAACCCCAATCTATCTAAGTCTGGAACATTTATAGACAAAGATGATACTGTTAAAAATTCCGCAGTTGTAGGAAGCGGAGATGGATTACTGGGGATATGTAATGTGTTGAACGGAGAGATTATATTCTCATTGATAAAGGAACAAGCCTCTGTCATGTTTGAGTGTAAGAGAGTCGGGGTTGAGGAAGGTCAAAAAAAAGGACCGCAAACAATAGAAAAAGCGAAACAAGGAGCTTATGTAGCCCTAAAATCATCATCTTTACAGAAAGTTCGAGACAAACAAGGGAATGTCTACGGCGTCTATTTTAAAGATGACAAGATGCATACTGAAAAGTATGAAGATGCTCTCAACTCGTGTTTACTATCAGGTAATTTAGAAGACTTCATATTGTCGTTTGGCGTAATTAGCAACCATGGCAATTGGTTTACATCTAACGACATGAACAAAGAATTGAAAGTTTTGGTACAAAGCTATGACCGTCTTCTATTTTTAACAGACGAAGGCTTATATTCATTTATTGACAAAACCATTCTGAATCCGTCAACCGAATATCTCCCCATTAAAGATGCCTTTATTGGAAGTTATAGAGAAGGAAAAAAGACTAATACCTTTACCAAATCAAAAATTTCATTACCCGCTCACGAAGCATTGTCAAATTTCTTTCATGATAACATTTCTTTGATTGAAAGCTGGTTTAATATAATCTCACCGGCCGAAATGACCATTGACGATATTAAGCAACAATTACAATCTCTTCTTTATACACCTCAAATTCGCAGCCAATCCGTTTGCTCGAACCGATTTAATTGTTACGCGTG
>CAJUAR010000068.1 GCA_910584495.1 uncultured Muribaculaceae bacterium | reverse complement strand
CACTCCAAGCCATGCGACCTGGTGATTAACAGATATTGTCGAACCGGCTCTAAGGTTTACGGCGCAGCCTCTTCTTTTGGGTACTTTTATTGCAATAATATCTCATATAATTCAAGTTTCGCAAGCTTCACTTGAAGGTTCTGTTGCTAAAGCAACGGGTTATATAGCTTGCAGCGATGGGTTAAGTTGCTAAGCAACAGGTTAATTTATCCATAATTCTTAACCTGAGCCAAAGGCTCATAACCCTTTTAACCCCTTTGCAAGCCTTAAAGCTTGCGAAACTTTAATCATATAATTATTGTGTAAAATTTTATTTGTACCTTTGCACCCTACAACAGATAAAAACAACGATAATGATAAGCATTCACTATGAACGTTGGCTGATTTTAAAAGTATTTTTGGCAAACAGCTATGGATGCTCCAAAATGCTCCAGACAATGCAAGACCTCAATCTTCTAAACGACTAAAGATATGGTGCTAACAGTAAAAAAGTATAGCAGTCATTGGCGAGGGAGAAATGGAATGATCCTATTTAGATTCTCTGAGGATCGCGCGTCGTTATCCTTCCCAAATAAAATCTTTTGCCTGACCCTTGCCAAACAGCATTGCTGAAGCGGCAGAACAATAATGGTACAAACGGTGTTTTAAAGGTAATTGAAAGTTTCATCACAAGTGCACAAAAATTCATGTCAATATGCAGAAGAATGTTTTGACCAGTCATCCCAAGCGCTCGATGAGCATTGCGTTGACCATTTTATTTTCAATTCTGGCCATTGCAGGTGTCATAGCTTTGCTCCGCAAGCCGCAGCCTGCTGTTGAACTACCTGTTGTAGAGACAGAGAAGGTCCATGTATCGGATGTAAATGTCTATGGCGAATATGTGGGCCGAATCCGCGCCCAGCAGTTTGTCGAAATCCGTGCCCGTGTCGAGGGCTATCTGGAGCGCATGGTGTTTGAAGAGGGAACGTATATACGCAAAGGTCAGACGCTTTTTGTGATTGACCCCAAGGTGTACCGTGCACGGCTCGAGAAGGCGCGAGCCCAACTGAACAAAGCAAAGGCTCAGGCTCTTAAAGCAGAGCGTGACCTTGCACGCATCCGTCCGCTCTATGAACAGAACGCGGCTTCGCAGCTCGACCTTGACAATGCCGAGGCGGCCCTCGAAAGTGCCAAAGCCGAAGAATCGGTGGCTAAGGCCGACCTCACACAGGCCGAGCTCACTCTTAGCTACTGTTCTGTTACAAGTCCGATTTCGGGCTATGTGTCGGAGCGCAGTGCTGATATAGGCACACTTGTGGGACCGTCGGGCAACTCGCTCCTGGCCACAGTGGTGAAGAGCGACACCGTGCTTGTAGATTTTTCAATGACTGCTCTCGACTACCTCAATGCCAAGAACCGCAATGTCAATCTGGGACAAAAGGATGACAGCCGCAAATGGAATCCCTATGTCACAGTTACGCTTGCCGACGGCTCGGTCTACCCCTACGAAGGTCTTGTGGATTTTGCTTCGCCGCAAGTCGACCCCGCCACCGGAACTTTCTCTGTCCGTGCCGAGATGCCAAATCCCGAACAGATGCTTCTGCCGGGCGAATTTACAAAAGTGAAAGTGCTCATGGATGTGCGCACCGATGCAATTGAGATTCCTTCAAAAGCTCTTGAAATAGAGAAGGGTGGTACGTATATCTATGTTGTGCGTCCCGACAGCGTTGTGGAGCGGCGATATGTGGAGACCGGTCCCGAACTGGGTAATGAGGTTGTCGTGGAACGAGGCCTGGCTGTGGGCGAAAATATTGTGGTGGAAGGCTTCCATAAACTGCGTCACGGCATGAAGGTGTGTCCGGTGTCTGTGCCGGCAGGTATTAAAACCGATGGAAAATGAAAAAGAATTTTTTCCTTGAGCATCCGGTGTTCTCAATCGTAATATCGATTGTCATCACCATCGTCGGAGGCATAGGGCTGGCCTTGCTGCCTGTCGACCAATATCCGCGCATTGTCCCGCCGGTGGTCAAAGTGTCGGCTTCTTATCCGGGGGCCGATGCAATGACAGTTACCCAGGCTGTGGCTACGCCTATTGAGCAGGAACTCAATGGCACACCGGGAATGATATATATGTCGAGCAGCAGTAGCAATTCCGGCGGCTTTTCGGCCTTGGTGACCTTCGACATTGATGTCGACCCCGAACTGGCTGCCGTCGATGTGCAGAACAGGGTTAAGAAGGCCGAAAGCCGTCTGCCTGCCGAAGTGGTACAGAACGGTATAAGTGTGGAAAAAGAAACGGCCAGCAAGCTGATGACCATCACTTTACTATCGTCCGACCCAAAATTTGATGAAATATATCTGTCGAACTATGCCACGCTCAACGTCATAGACCCGCTGCGCCGTGTGCCGGGTGTGGGCAGCATACGAAATGTGGGCAGCCGTTACTATGCAATGCAGATTTTTGTGCTGCCCGACAAACTTGCCGATTTGGGGCTGACAGTCAAGGATATACAGAACGCTCTTAAAGACCAGAACCGGGAGTCGGCAGCCGGCGTGCTCGGCCAGGCTCCGATGGAGGGGCTGGACCTTACGGTGCCGATCATTGCCCGCGGGCGCTTGTCGAGCGTGGCCGAATTCGAGGACATTGTGATTCGTGCCAACGCAAACGGCTCCATTATCCGCCTCAAGGATGTGGCACGTGTGAGCCTCGAAGCCTCGAGCTATTCGACAGAGAGCGGTATCAACGGTGGCAACGCCGCAGTAATCGAACTCAACATGCTGCCTGGCAGCAATGCCCTTGAAGTGGCCGGCGAAGTGAAGGAAACAATGGCCGAGATTGCAGCCGATTTCCCCGAAGGTCTTAGCTATGAAATTCCCTTCGACATGACCGAGTATATCTCGGCATCCATACACCATGTCTACCGTACATTCTTTGAGGCTCTGGTGCTTGTGATTCTCGTCGTTTTCCTGTCGTTGCAGAACTGGAGGGCCACGCTCATTCCCATCATTGCTGTTCCTATATCGCTCATAGGCACATTCGGTGTGATGCTTATCTTTGGTTTCTCTCTCAACATGCTCACCCTTCTGGGTTTGATACTTGCCATCGGCATTGTGGTCGACGATGCAATTGTGGTGGTGGAGAATGTGGACCGCATCATGGACCGTGACAAGGTGAGTGCCCCCGAAGCTACGCGCCGAGCCATGGAAAATTTGGGCAGTGCCCTTGTTGCAATGTCTCTGGTGCTCTGTGCCGTCTTTGTGCCGGTGAGCTTTCTGCCCGGAATCACGGGGCAGCTCTACCGACAGTTCACCATCACCATAGCCGTGTCGGTGATTATTTCCACCATTGTAGCCCTCACATTGTCGCCGGTGATGTGTGCCAAGCTGCTCAGACCCTCGTCGGGACGGCGCAAGCCTCGTTTTTTCCGTCTGATTAACTATTGGCTTGCTCGTGGCAACAGCTTCTATGCCCGCATGGTGCGTGGCGCAGTCCGCGCACCCCGCCGGATGCTCGCGGCCTTTGGCATAGCCCTGGTGTTTATCTATGTGGCCAACAGTTTGCTGCCGACGAGCTTCATGTCGGCCGAGGATCAAGGCTATTTCACCGTAGAACTTGAACTGCCCGAAGGTGCTACAATTGAACGCACACGTCGTGTCACCGAACGAGCAATCGATTTTTTCAAAGCCGACAAAGATGTGGAATATGTGCTCAATGTCACAGGCTCGTCGCCGCGAGCCGGAACAAATCAGGCGCATGCATCCTTGACAGTGATATTAAAGCCCGCATCGGAGCGAGGCAATAACTCGCTTGCCGAGCTCCGTCAGCGTGCCGAGACTGAATTTGCAAAATATCCCGAGGCAAAGGTATATTTCTTTACTCCGGCCATCATTCCCGGCCTGGGTCGTTCGGGCGGTTTCGAAATGGTGCTTGAGGCTCGCGGCGATGCAACATACGCCGACCTTGCCGCCGCTGTCGACACTTTGGAGCATTATGCCGCACAGTCGGGTGAATTTGCCGGCCTGTCGGCTTCGATGCAGTCCGATATTCCGCAGCTTTTCTTCGATGTGGACCGCGACAAGGCCAAGCTTCAGGGTGTGCCCATGAACGATATTTTTTCGACAATGAAGGCCTTCACCGGCTCGGTCTATGTGAACGACTTCAATCTCTTCAACCGCATCTACCGTGTCTACATCCAGGCCGATGCTCCTTATCGTGAAAATCGCGGCGACCTCAATTTGTTCTTTGTCCGCGGCAACGGAGGCACAATGGTGCCTGTCACATCGCTGGGCACGACACGCTACACCTCGGGTCCCGGCTCTATCGGACGGTTCAACATGTTCAATGCCGCCACAATATCGGGCGAGGCTGCGCGTGGCTACAGCACTGGCCAGGCAATGGAGCGTCTCGAGCAGATTGTCGAAGAGCACCTGCCCGACAACATCGGTGTGGAATGGGCCGGTTTGTCCTATCAGCAAAAACACAACACTGGTAATACCGGCCTTGTTCTGGCTTTGGCTTTTATATTTGTATTCCTTGTCCTTGCCGCTCTCTACGAGAGCTGGACCGTACCTTTGGCAGTTATTCTCTCGCTGCCGGTGGCCGGCGTGGGTGCTTATATGGGTATTGCTGTATGTGGCTTGGAGAACAATGTATATTTTCAGATTGGTCTGGTGATGCTCGTTGGCCTGGTGGCCAAAAACGCCATCCTCATCGTGGAATTTGCAAAGGAAGAAACCGACAAAGGTGTGGAAGCATTCAAGGCTGCAATGACCGCTGCCCGTCTGCGTTTTCGCCCAATTGTCATGACTTCGCTGGCATTTATGCTCGGACTGCTTCCTCTGCTTTTCGCCACCGGGCCCGGCTCGGCGGCCCGGCGCGACATTGGCACCGGCGTGTTCTTCGGCATGTTGATGGCCATAACTGTGGGCATCGTCTTCGTTCCTTTTTTCTTTGTGCTGATTGACAAGTTCAAAAAACGTTTCAAGAAATGAAAACTCTTCGCATTGTCATTTTCATAGGCTTGCTGCCTTTGCTGGCCGCTTGTTCGGGAGTGAGAAATTGCCGGGCTCCGCAACTGATGTTGCCCGAGGACTTGGCCGGAAACTCCGTCGATACTCTTTCGGTGGCCGACACCGAATGGTGGAAATTCTACGCCGATTCGACTTTGGCGATGATTATCCGCGAAACTTTGGAACATAACCGCGATTTTCTTGCCGCCGCAGCGCGCATCGAGGAACTAAGGGAGCTCTACGGCATTTCGAAAGCCGATTTCCTGCCGGCAGTAACTGCAAATTCATATGCCGACCGCGAGACTAATCACTACAGCGATGAGAAATTCAAGGGCGACAGCGAGTTTGGCCTCAAAGCCACGCTGAGCTGGGAAGCCGACCTTTGGGGCGGTTTGTCGTGGCGTAAACAACGTGCCGGCGCACAGTACCGGGCAAGCATAGAGGAATGGCGCGCAATGCAGGTGTCGCTAATTGCCGAAGTGTCCACGGCCTACTTCAATCTTCTGGCTCTCGATAATGAGCTGGCAATTGTGCGGCGAACTCTCTACACCCGCGAAGAAAACCTGAAAAAGGCCAAACTGCGCTTTGAGGGTGGGCTTACTCCCGAAACTGTCTATCAACAAGCAAAGGTAGAGTATGCTTCAACGGCATCGCTCATCCCCGACCTGGAACGACGCATAAAAGCGCAGTGCAATGCCATAGCACTGCTCATGGGGCACTATCCGGGCGAAATAATATCACGCTCAACATTGTCGCTTGACGAACCCTTGACACACCGCATGCCTGTGGGACTGCCTTCGGCACTGCTGCAACGCCGGCCCGACCTGCGTAAGGCCGAAGCTTCGCTTCGTGCCTCGCTTGCGGCTGTGGGTGTGGCTTATGCCGACCGCTTTCCTCGTCTTCGCATCGGTCTCACCGGCGGTGTCGAGAACGACGAACTCAGCGGTTTCTTCAATTCGCCTTTCAGCTATGTGATAGGCTCGCTGACCGGCACAATATTCGACTTCGGCCGTAACAAGCGCAGGCACAAAGCCGCCATGGCTGCTTATGAGCAGAGCCGTCTCAACTACGAACAGAAGGTGCTCACCGCCTTCCACGAAGTCGACGATGCCGTGAATGCCTATAAACTTGTGAGCCAATCGTCAAGTCGCCGGCGCGAGCTGTGCGATGCCGCGCACCAGTATGCACAGCTGGCCTACAAACAGTATAATATGGGTGTAATCAACTATATCGACGTGCTCGATGCCCAGCGTCGCTACTTCGAAGCCCAAGTTGGTCTGACAAACGCCGTCCGCAACGAATACCTCTCTTTGGTCAACCTCTACAAAGTTCTCGGCGGCGGTTGGCAGTTATGATTTTTGCCGAAAAATCGCTATCTTTGCCTCCATGGAGATAAAAATCAAACACATGGTGTGTCGCCACTGCATGGCGGCTGTCGAAAGCCTTCTTGCCGCGCAGGGCATGGGCAGTATCGAGGTGGAACTGGGCAAGGCTTCATTTGCTCTGCCCGACAACATGCCCGAAGGCGAGGCTTTGCGGCGAATCGACAAGGCTTTGTCCGACAATGGGTTTGAACGTATCTCCGACCCCGACGAGCAGCTTGTCGACGATGTGAAGCATGCCATTATCCATCATCTGCGCGATGAGCAGGAGTGCAAATATAACCTTTCGGCATGCATTGCCTCGCACATAGGGGTGAGCTACGACCTGGCAAGCCGTGTGTTCTCGCGCCTCGAAGGACGCACCATCGAGCGATACCACATTCTCCAAAAAGTGGAATACGTCAAAGAGCTGCTTGCCTACAAGGATCTGGGCCTTGCCGAGATTGCCTTTCGCACAGGCTATTCGAGCGTGGCGCATCTGTCGCGCCAGTTCAAAGATGTAACAGGCATGACACCAACACAGTATGTCGCTTCCGGAGCTTCGCGGCGCATACCGCTCGACATGATTTGACGCTACGTATTCGACCAAATTTTGTAAAATAGAGCCGGAATCGTGTAGCGTTTCGGACCGGGAAATGTTGTAGTTTTGCACAAGTTAAATTCAAACACTCTCTAAAAAATTGCAACATGGAACAAATCGTATATTCTCTTCTTACAATTTTCAACGAGATGTCGCCCTACATCTTGCTGGGTTTTTTCATTGCCGGACTGCTCCATGCCTTTGTAAGCCCGGCCCTTATGAGCCGGCACCTTGCTGGTTCCGGTTGGAAACCGGTGGTAAAAGCTGCTCTTTTTGGCATTCCTTTGCCCTTGTGCTCGTGCGGAGTATTGCCTACTGCAGTATCGTTGCGCCGCAACGGAGCATCGAAGGGCGCAACAACATCGTTTCTTATCGCCACTCCGCAAACTGGTGTCGATTCAATCGCCGCTACTTTTTCGCTATTGGGCCCGGCATTTGCTTTTATACGGCCCTTGGCAGCTCTTGTTGGCGCAACTGTTGGCGGCTGTGCTGTCAGTCGTTACGATTGTGAAAAAGTAGAAGCCAACAGTTGCACATTGGAGCAAGGAGAGAAAGGCACCGACGAGCCGCCGGCCGGTTTTTGGCGCCGTATGTCCGAGGCTGTACGTTATGGTTTTGTCGATATGGTTTCAAGCGTGGGTAAATGGCTTGTTATCGGGCTTGTCGTTGCTGCACTCATCACGGTTTTTGTGCCCGATTCGCTCTTTGTGTCGCTCAGCAGCTATCCTCTCCTTGCCATGCTCGCCGTTGTTGCAGTGGCTGTCCCCATGTATGTGTGCGCAACAGGTTCAATACCAATCGCTTTGTCGCTGATGCTCAAAGGCCTTTCGCCCGGCATAGCTTTTGTGTTGCTCATGGCAGGTCCGGCGGCAAACTTTGCATCTGTTGTCATCCTTTCGCGCACCATGGGTCGTAGGGCAACATTCATCTATGTCGCCTCCGTGGTGCTGACAGCCATAGGCTTCGGTCTTGCCATCGACCTGTTGCTGCCGTCATCGTGGTTTATTCCCAAAGTTACGGCAGTGGCGGAGAATTGCCATCACTCCTTTGACATCTTCCCGTCGATATGTTCGGCAATTCTTGCAGCACTTCTCGTCTATTCATCGTTCAGGACATACCGACATAATCATCAAACAATCAAAAATATGGAAACAAAAGTATATAAAGTAAAAGGCATGGCATGCCCTCATTGCCAGGCAAGTGTAGAAAAAGCTATCGCCGCCGTTCCCGGTGTCGAAGCAGTTGTGGTCAACCTCTCTACAGGCGAGGCCACAGTGAGCGGCACACCATCGGAAACTGACATCAAAGCCGCCGTTACCGCTGCCGGCTTCGATGTGGAATAATCAGAAATATAGAATCATGCTGGCAACGAGTTTGTCGTTGTCGTCGGCTTTGATTCCGTTCACCGATTCGGGATAGAAATATTTCTCGTAGTTTAAGCGGAAGTCGAGGTGTGCCCGTCCGCAGTTATATGAGGCCGTCGTGCCTAATGTGAGGCGTTTACGCTCGGGCAGCAGGTCGTCGGTCTCGTTGTCGTCGATAAAGCCTGTTATAGCTTCGGTCATGCCGTCGAAACGTGCCTGGACCGACATTCGCTGAGCCCATTTCCAGTCGACCGGCCAGCCATAGTCCACAAAGAAATTCCAGGCGTGCGAAGTGCGATGGTAGTCGTTGGTGTAAAGGCGCATAATATATTCGCCTTCGACAAAGAAACCTCCATATGTCCACGAGAGAGAGGCATTGTACTGGTTGATGCGTATTCCCGTTGCTCCCGGCACACGCGACATGAATGCGAGCTCGGGCCTGAGGCCGCATCCGGTTTTGTAATTGCCTTTGATGCTGTAGGTGAGCTGATGTTGCCACAGTCCGTGGTTGTCGAGGTCCGACGAGTTGAATACGCCGCCTTCGAAGTAGAGAGGGCATTTGGCAAACCGATATCCGGCCTTGATACCTGCCGAGCGCAGGTTGCCGAATTTGCCCACAAGCGAAATGTCGGTGAAGTGGTATTCGTTGGGCCCGCGGGTTGATTCCACAGAGAATGGCACACGCTCCTGTCCCATCATAATACTCAAACCCTTGGCGGGACGAAGAGTGATGTACATGTCGAGGATTTTCATCTTTCCCTTGTCGCAAAGGTCTACTTGAGCAACATATCCCACCATTGGCATCACGTTGCCTGTGACTTTTAGGCGGGCGTTTCGCACACGGAAACGGCCCTCGCCATCGGCAGTGCTTTGCTGGTACTGGCCGCGGAAGATTCCGTTGACAGTAGGCAGATATTTTTTCCAGTCACTCTCGGGTCCATAGTCCGTTTCTGTGCTTGTCACAGTACGTGTTGTGCCGTCGGAGTCGGTAGTGGTTCTGGTAGTCGTTGTGGTCGTTGTTCGTGCCGATGCTGTCAGCATTAATGCGCCAAAAACTGTGATTATCAGTGGTTTAATAGTCATATACAAGTTCAAGATTGTCAAGCAGAAGTTTTGCGCCGTCGCCGCCGGTGAAATAGTCGCCATATTTGCTTGCCGAAGCGGTCACAAGCAGATAGCGGGGCACACGCGATGTTGATTTGTAGTCTATTTCGATTTCGAAAGCTCCGTATTCCGTTGTAGTTTCTGATGTCTGGAACTTTCCATATGCAATTACTTCGGGTCCGTTTTCATCGAAGAGCCGGCGGTCCTTGGGGTCGGTGCGTATTTCGTAGGCTTCTTCCGAATCGATGAGAGCCACCCAAACGATGCATGTGTCAGGCTGGCCGATGAGATGGCGGAATTCTGACGAACTATAGTTTATCTCATGGCTGGTGTACTGATACTGGCCGCGCAGTTTGACGGGGCGGTCGGTCCACGGGCGTCCCATGCTCAGCACGCCGTTTGTGCCCACGGTTCTCACATAGTAGCCGGCGAATATGTTGCCGGCAGCGAGTTTGCCCAGCGGGCCTATGCCCACAAAGCGTGTTTCGAGGCTTGCGGCAGTGCCTATGCCCGTGGGCGTGTCGGTGGAGGGAGTGGTGTTTGACTGTCCGAGGGTTGTGGCACCTTTGTTGCCTGTTCCCCAGAAAGCTTCTCCGTCCTGCTTCCACGGGCACCACACTTTGCCGTCCTGCCACCACCATTCAAAGTCGGAATTCGGCATCTGCGGCGTTGCGCCGGTGGTAAATGTCACTGTTTCACCGTCTATGCCGTCGGAGAACACGCGGGCTTCATAGCTTGTATTTGGGCTTAGATGGGAGAGCGCGGCGGTAAGATTGCCGCCGTTTGTGGTGATGTCGGTCTCGGGCACTGTGGTCCATGTTTCATCGCCGCTGCGGCGGTATTGTGCGCCGTGCGGTTTTCCGGCTTCGAACTGGCCGTGAATCCATGCCACGCACGAGAACGCATCGACACCCAGCGTGCGCACATTGACGTGGGTCTGTTCGACGGTGACAGTCCATTTTTGCACTCGTCCCCAGGCTGTAACATTGATGCTTACCGGTTTGGTGGCATCGATTGTGCCTCCGTCGGCAAGGTCGGGCTCCATGCTGCCTCCAAGAGGCTCGAGCTTGGCTTTTAACACCTTCACGGCATCAAGTGGCCTGGTGTCGGGAATGGTGAGGGTAACGGTTTGCGCCTGCGCATCGATGACGCTTTGGCCTATCTGACCTTCAACATCGAAATAGCGTTCGATGGTCTGGAGACCTACGATTTTCCAAGTATAATCTTGATAAAGCGAGAGTGTTACTTCGAAAGGAGAACTCAGGTCGATGGGTTTGTCGAGCACATTGCCCGCAACGGTTGCTCCGGCAGTGAGCTTGTAGCTTTCGATGCTTACTGCCGAAATGTCGGTCTGCTCGGGAAAACTGATAGTTGCCGTCAGTTTTGTGCTGTCGATTGTGGTTGCTCCGCTTTGCCCCTTGGCTGTCAGCTCGAGAAAATTGACCTGTATCCAGGGGTAGGGGATGTCGTTGTGTATGCAGCTGCCGGCGACCACTGCGAGCAGCATAGCTATGGCATATATTAATTTTTTCATAGCCTTTTTCAGATGACTACCATCAACCCGAAGTTGATGTTGAAAATGTTGAAACGGAAATTGGCGCCGGAAGTAACACGCGAACCTTCGTCGATGCCGTTTGTTGTCTGGTCTTCTTTGCGCCATTTAAGGCCAAAAACACCGAACGAAACATTGAACGACACATGCTCCTGGATGAAAACGCACACACCGGGACTGAAATTAAGAGCACCCTGGGTGACATTGGTGCGGGTGTCGCGCAGCACATCGTTGTAGTATCGTTTGAAGCGCGATGATCCGGAGCCGAATCCGAGTTCCACTTCGTTGAAAATGCCGAAGCGCCCCGCACGGTCGAGTCCGATATAGTTGCGGTAGAAAGTCGACACCATGAAGCTCTGTTGGTAGTAGCTCACGTTGTGGAGGTCGAAATTGATGTCGTCGTCGAAGTCCACGCCGAGGTTGTCGAGGTCGGCAATGCCTCGGGTATAGTTGAATTTCAAGCCCACTGACTGGTTGCTTGCTATAAAATAAGTAACGTAGGGTTTGATGGAGTACATCTTGCCTTTGAAATCGAAGTTCTTGATAATATCGAGAATCTGTATGTCGTCGGTGTTGATTTCGCCGTAGGATGCATTAAGCCCGAAGCCCCATTTACCTTTGGGGATGAAAGTGTAGTTTGCCAGACCGCGGTCGAAACGGCCGAAATTGCGTTGCGGAAGTATGCGCGGCACTGTGTCGCCTTTGACAATAATCAAATCGACCGAATCGAGGGGTTGAATCCGTTCACTTTTGCGAACTATATCTTGGCCTGAGGCCGCCAAAGATGCCATGGCAATAACGATGACGGCTATTATTCTGATTATGTACCTCATAGCTTAGATATAGAACATCACTCCGAAAGTGATTGAAAATAGGTTGATATTGAAGTTGGCGTGGTTGGCATTTGTCTTTGCCACGTGGATGCGGTCGGTGACGGCGCGGCTGTGGGTGTAGTTGAAGCCGAGCACGCCAACATTCACCTCTATAGCCGAGTAATTGTTCAGAAAGCACGACAATCCCGGTGCCAGTCCGACATGAAACTGGAAATTACGTTCGTAGGTTCCTGTAAAGTCTTTGCCCTGTCCGTTTGTTATTTTCGACTGTCCGCCGCCAATGGCAAGCTGCACTTCGTTGAAAAGTCCGAAACGTGTGGTTTTGCCCAAGCTCACATACATGCGCATAAGCCCTGTGCCCAGGTAACTTTGGCTCACGCGGAAAAGCTTGTCGATGTTGTGGTCTGTTTCCGAATCGATGATTATGTCGGCGTTGTCGAGGCGTGTTTGCGAACGGCTGTAGGAAAAACGGCCGCCGGCAGTGAAATTGTCTTTGAAACAGAACATCACAGTGGGGCTGACTTTGAAACTGTAGCTGTCGCCGCTGAGGTTTTCGATAATCAGAAATTGATAATTGTCTTGGTCGGAATGGGAGTAGTTTACGCTCACACCTGCAACCCAGGCTCCTTTCGGGACAAAAGAAACCTGCGCGAGCTCGCGTTTGAACTCCTGTTGTGCTCGTGCCTCATAGTTCCACAGGCCGCTGAGGGCTACCAGAACAATAAGAAGGACGCGGATTTTTGTTGACATTGGAGAAATGTGCGATTTGTGATGGTTTGGACGCTCTGTTTAGAGCCGTATAAGTATTTCGCCCCAAAGTTACGAAAAAAATCCCATTTTCATTGCATTGCGCGGCAAATCTGCTGTTTTGTCTACGATATGCGGTCGAAGAAAGCTTTGCGATAGCTCTCGGAAATCGGGATGCAGCGTCCGCCCATGATGATGCCTGTGCGCTCGACAAGTCGCACACGGTCGAGGTTCACTATGAATGAGCGGTGCACACGCATGAAGGTGCCCGACGGCAAGGTCGCCTCAAGGCTCTTGATACTCATAAGCGAAAGAACGGGCCGCTCGTTGCCTGTGGTGTAGATTTTCACATAGTCTTTGAGGCCTTCGATGTAGTCAATTTCGCTCAGGGGTACGCGCACCAGCCGGTATTCGCTTTTCACCGTTATATACGAGGCCGAAACGTTTGTGTCGGATGCTGCGCGTCTCAGACCTATTTCTTCGTTTGCCCTCAAGGCTGCCTGTAGGAATTCGTCGTAGCTGATAGGTTTCAGAAGATAGTCGACAGCATTCACCCTGTATCCTTCAAGAGCATATTCGCTATAGGCAGTGGTGAAAATTATCCTGATGTTTTGAGGCAGTACATGTGCCAGCTGCATGCCCGTCAACCCCGGGATGTGGATGTCGAGAAAAATAAGGTCGATGCTTCTGTCGGAAGTCATTGCAAGCACTTCTTCCGAACTCGAAGCTTCTCCGACAAGTTCGAGAAAAGGTGTTCGTTTCACATAACTGCTGATGAGGGCTGCTGCCAGCGGTTCGTCATCGGCTACAATGCACCGTATTTTGCTATCGTCGCTGCTCATTGGGTTGTGATTTTAGGTGTTACATCGAGTGGCACCGACAAGTGTGTGGAGAACACATTGCCTTCGACTTTCACTGTGAGTTTTGCTTCCTGGCCATAGAACAATGTCAGACGGCGCCGAAGGTTGGCCAGGCCTATGCCCGAGCTCTCTTTTGACGAGGAGTCGGGCACAAACGTATTGGAAGTGTCGCACACCAGTGTGTTGTCTTTTGCAAAAATGCTGATGACAATGGGTTTGTTGTCCGAAGTTTTGCTGCCGTATTTGAAAGCATTTTCCACCAATGGAATGAAGAGCAGGGCCGGAATGCGTTTGTCGGTTTCGGCCCCTACGTCGATTGTAAGCTCAACGGGACGTTTGCCCATGCGTAGTTTCATCATCGACACATAGTTCTCGATAAAGTCGGCTTCGCGCCTCAGCTCGGCAAGTCCTTGTTCGTCGTAGAGCACATATCGCAGCATGGTGGATAGGCGGTGCACGGCGTCTTGTGCGACTTTACCATCGACTTCGATGAGGGCATAGATGGTATTGAGCGAGTTGAAAAGAAAATGAGGATTGAGTTGTCCTTTAAGGTTCTGCAGTTCAGAAGTCCGTTGTGCTGCAAGAAGTTCCTGCTGCTCTTCGCGGATGTCTTTCCATCGTGCCGATAGACGCAAAGCCACCGCCAGGCCGATTGTGAGGCAAATCATCACGGCATCTCGAAAAAGGAATGATGCCGAGCGCAGGATGCTGCGCCAGAAGAGATAGTTTTCAGGACGATGGTGCCTTGGGCGCGGGGCCGGGAACCACTGGTTGCTGATTATATAGCTCAGTGCAAGTGCTGCGATGAGCAAAATAAAGTTCCACATCACAAAACGGCCTATGCGCCGCGGTGCTCCCTGACGGCACAAGGTGCGGTCAATCAGATAGAGATAGTTGATATAGAACAGAGTGATATAGAGCGTTGCCTTGAGATATATCATGGGGTAGGCTGCAAAGCCCCATCGACGTGGCATTGCCAGCCCCAGCATGAGGTCGGGCAGAATGAATATGATTACAATCAGCAGCGTGTGCGACAAGAGTGTCACCAGCCGGCTGCGCTTTGTCTCTGTCAGCGGCATGTGTTTTGTTTTTTTGGTGTAGCAAAGATAATTATTAAAGACGTGCCGGCCAAGAAAAATCGACCGACACGCCCTTTTTGCCGACAAAAAGCCGTGTTAGAAGTTATAACCCAATGTGATGGCTATCATGAAGCGGCACATTTTATATCCCTTGCCGTTTGCGTTGAAAAGAGAGGGCGGCAGCTGCCGCCCTCTCCGGGAAGGTTATCAGATGTATTATCGCATTGTTTGTTTAGTAGTTCCACTGGCAGGCTATCATGCGCAAGTTGGGGCAGGCAATGGTGCGAAGGTCGGTGATTACGTTGTAGCGGCAGTTGATGTAGGTGAGAGCCTGGTCGAACGAAACATCGAGAGTGTTGATTTCGTTGTTGTTGCAGAGCAGACGCTGCAGGAATGTCTGGTTGCTCATGTCGAGAGTGGTCAGGTCGTTATAGGAGCAGTCCACGAATATGATGTTGGGGCATCCGGTAACGTCGAGGGTTGTAAGGTCGTTGTAGGAGCATACGAGGTCCAGAAGGTTCTGGCATTCGCGAACGCCGAGGGTCTTCATATTGTTGTCGGAGCAGATGAAGGTCGACAGCGAGGGAAGGTTGGAAACAATGAGGTTGGCAATCTGGTTGTCGTCGGTGTTGAGGTTCTGCAGGCTGGTAACGCCCGAAAGAGTGAGGCCGGTGAGTTTGTTGTAGCCGCAATAGAGGTTCTTCAAGGCTGTGCAGTTGGTCACCGTAAGGCTTTCGAGGTGATTGCTCTGGCAGTTGAGAGTTTCAAGTGTTGATGATGACTGAAGGTCGAGAGCAACAAGGAAGTTCGAAGCGATGTTGAAGTTTTTGATGGCCGGAACATCCGAAAGCTCAAATTCTGCAATACGGTTGTTGTTTAGAGCCACTTTTGAGAGCTGGGTACATCCCGATAGGTCGATGTCGGCAATTTTGTTGCGTGATGCGTTGAGGTCGGTCAGTGCGGGAGCGTCTTTGACTGTAACAGCAGTGATGGCATTGCGTGAAACGTCGACTGTGCTAAGGGCTTTGAAGCCTGAGAGATTGAGAGTGCCGGCAAGCTTTTTGTCTTTCCATTTGATTTCGGTAACATGACCGCCGACAACGGTGACACCTTCCCAGGTAGAGGGATCGGATGCATTGGTAATCTTCAGAGCTTGAGCGTTAGTAGCTTCGTGCTGGGCGGGCTGATTGAGGAATGCCTGAAGTTGTTTGAGTTCGCCTTTGTTTACTTGGGCGAAGCAAGCTGCGCTTCCAAGAGCTACAGCAAGCAATAATGCGATTTTTTTCATATCAGATGTTTATAAGAAGTAAGTTATTTTCGTTTGTTTGAATATCTAACAAGCATCCTCCGAAAAAGGTTTGTTTTTTTTGCTAAATTTTATAAACACCATTTGTTCCACCGCCCCCACAAGCCCCTGTGGGGCAGAATAACGTAAAAAATAAGCTCTGTTTAGAAAACCAAGTCAGCGCTACAACTCCAAAAGAAAACCCCGACATCACTGCGAGGGCACTGAAAAAGTAATCACTTTTCAGTTTTCTCAAATCCAGGGCTAAAAATCAAGAACTCGCCAAGTCCATTGCTGTGGATTTGGCGAGTTT
>CAJUAR010000067.1 GCA_910584495.1 uncultured Muribaculaceae bacterium | reverse complement strand
TTTAACCCCTTTAACCTAAGTTTTGCAAGCCTTAAAGCTTGCGAAACTTTAATAATCTATCGTTTATTTGAAAGGTCTATCAGATTTATAGGGTGATTGAAATTCTGTTTATATACATTGATAGCAGCAACCCAGTTGTTGTTACCCGCTACTACGTTAAAGCCGGCATATTCAATGCCTAAACTTGGACTTCCACAAGTAATACCAGCCGCTTATATTTACAACTAAAAATATAAGCAGCTGGTATTTAGGGTTTTGGGTTGAAGCTGTTAGAAATAAATTATTCCCACTCGATTGTGGCCGGTGGTTTTGAGGAGATGTCGTAGCACACGCGGTTGACACCGCGTACTTTGTTGATGATGTCGTTGCTCACTCCGGCCAGGAATTCGTAGGGGAGGTGGGCCCAGTCGGCTGTCATGGCATCGGTGGATGTCACGGCACGCAGGGCCACGGCGTTTTCGTAGGTTCGTTCATCGCCCATCACACCTACGCTCTGCACCGGCAGGAGAATAGCTCCGGCTTGCCACACCTTATTATATAGGCCATGTTTGCGAAGACCGCTGATGAATATGTGGTCGGCTTGCTGGAGGACATTAACTTTCTCGCGTGTCACCTCGCCAAGGATGCGCACAGCCAGACCCGGACCGGGGAATGGATGACGGTCGATGAGGTGTTGCGGCATGCCCAAAGAGCGTCCGACGGCGCGGACTTCGTCCTTGAAGAGCAGGCGCAGCGGTTCGCAAAGTTTGAGCTTCATCCGTTCCGGCAGACCGCCCACGTTGTGGTGGCTCTTGATTACCATGCCGGTGATGGAGAGCGATTCGATGCAGTCGGGGTAGATAGTGCCCTGGGCGAGCCAGCGAACGTCCTTAATCTTAGCGGCTTCTTCGTCGAAAACTTTTATAAAGTCGGCACCGATGATTTTGCGTTTCTTTTCGGGTTCGGTTACACCGGCAAGGTCGGCAAAGAAACGGTCGGAGGCATCGATTCCGCGAACGTTGAGGCCAAGGCAGCGATAGTCGTTGAGCACATCCTCGAATTCGTGGTAGCGGAGCATGCCGTGGTCCACGAAGATGCATGTGAGGCGGTCGCCGATAGCCTTGTTGAGCAGCACTGCAGCAACGGACGAATCAACGCCGCCGCTAAGGCCAAGCACCACTTTGTCATTGCCAAGCATGGCTCGAAGTTCGGCCACTGTGCTCTCGATGAACGATTCAGGGCTCCATGAACAGCTGGCACCGCAAATGCCCACGGCAAAATTTCGCAGCAACTGCATGCCGCACTCGCTGTGGTATACTTCGGGGTGGAACTGCACGCCCCACATTTTGTCGCCGGCCGAGAAGGCAGCAAGGGCCACCGAATCGGTCGAAGCTATGCGGCTGAACGATTCTGGCAGTAGAGTGATGGTGTCGCCGTGGCTCATCCACACTTGTTCGCCGTTGGCAATTCCCTCGAAGAGGGGACAAGATGTGTCGATGTCGCACAGCCGGGCACGGCCATATTCGCGTGAAGGTGCCGGCTCAACGTTGCCGCCATAGGTGCGGGCCATGAGCTGGGCTCCATAGCAGATGCCGAGCACCGGCAGCCGCCCTTTTATGGCCTCGAGGTCGATGGTGAACGCCTTGGGGTCGTAGACCGACAGCGGGCTGCCGGACAAAATTACACCGATAATACCCTCGTCGGCTTCGTGGCCGTAGGGATACTTGTGATAGGGGATAATCTCACTGTAAATACCAAGCTCGCGGATTCGGCGACCAATCAGCTGGGTCGTCTGCGAGCCAAAATCAAGAATAACAATCTTTTCCTGCATGTCGATGTGGGAATTTTGCGCAAAGTTACAAATTTTTTTGGGGCTGACTGTCAAAAAATCCACGAAAAATGACTAATTTTGCATGCAATAAAATCAACCGCAATTTTTTATGTCGTTTATTGCTGAAAGAGTGAAAATGGATGGCCTTACATTTGACGATGTACTGCTGATCCCTGCTTATTCCGAAGTCCTTCCACGCGAAGTTGACCTCACCACGCGTTTTTCGCGCAATATCACCCTCAATGTTCCCATCGTTTCGGCTGCCATGGACACCGTAACTGAATCGCAGCTGGCAATAGCCATAGCTCGCGAGGGCGGTCTGGGCGTTATTCACAAAAACATGTCCATTGCCGAGCAGGCGCGCCAGGTGCACGCTGTCAAACGTGCCGAAAACGGTATGATTTACGACCCTGTGACTATTCTCGAAGGCTCTACTGTTGCCGATGCCCTGCGCATGATGAGCGAGTACCATATCGGCGGCGTGCCTGTTGTTGACCCTAATGGCAAGCTGGTGGGCATTGTTACTAATCGCGACCTCCGTTTCGAACGCGACCTCAGCCGCCGTATCGACGAGGTTATGACACGTGAGAATCTTGTCACTACTTCTACTACAACCAACCTCGAACAGGCTGCCGACATCCTTCAGCGCCACAAAATTGAGAAGCTGCCCGTTGTCGACAACGAGGGCAAACTCATCGGGCTGGTCACATACAAAGATATAACCAAGGCCAAAGACAAACCAAACGCATGCAAGGACAGCCGGGGCCGTCTGCGCGTGGCTGCCGGCATAGGCGTTACGCCCGATTCGATGCAGCGAGCTACGGCTCTTGTCGAAGCAGGTGTTGATGCCATTGTCATTGACACTGCCCATGGCCACTCCAAAGGCGTGGTGGGCGTCCTCCGCGAACTCAAGAACACCTTCCCTCAGCTCGACGTGGTGGTGGGTAACATTGCCACCGGCGATGCTGCACGTTATCTTGCCGACAATGGTGCCGACGGTGTGAAGGTGGGCATAGGCCCCGGTTCTATCTGCACCACACGCGTCATTGCAGGTGTGGGCGTGCCACAGCTCTCGGCTGTCTACGATGTTGCCAAGGCCCTCGAAGGCACAGGCGTGCCTCTGATTGCCGACGGCGGAATTCGCTACAGCGGCGATATTGTCAAGGCCCTCGCCGCCGGCGGACACTCTGTGATGCTCGGCAGCATGCTCGCCGGCGTAGAGGAATCGCCCGGCGAAACCATTATATTCAATGGCCGCAAATACAAAGCCTACCGCGGTATGGGCTCGCTCGAAGCAATGGAGCGCGGTTCGAAAGACCGCTACTTCCAGGGCAGCGAAACAGATGTGAAGAAACTTGTGCCCGAAGGCATCGCAGCTCGTGTGCCCTACAAAGGCATGCTCTACGAAGTTGTCTATCAGATGCTTGGCGGCTTGCGCTCGGGTATGGGCTATTGTGGCGCTCGCAACATCGAAGCCCTTCACAGCGCACAGTTCACACGCATCACTGTTGCCGGTGTGGCCGAAAGCCATCCTCATGATGTTGCCATCACTGCCGAGGCTCCAAACTATAGCGTATCGCACCAGTAACTCGATTCGACATTAATTTTTTTCCATCATAGGATTAGCGCGGAGCCCGGCTTCGCGCTAATCTTATTCAATATAGGTGTTGTTGGTAGGTGTCAGACAATTATAGCCAAGCAATTTTTCTGCGGCAATTTTTCTGTCAATGTTTTTTTACCATTTAACCTTCTGAACTTGCTCAATTTGAAAATGTTTACTATTTTTGCACACAGAAAAACAACTTTTGACTTAAAAATCTGACCCATGACAAAGGAGGAGCGACACAGCCTCATATTGGACACTCTTATCAAGCACGAATCCATCACCGTCTCCAATCTGTCGACACTCTTGGAAGTATCGGCCGTGACTATACGCAAGGACCTTAGTGAGTTGGAGCGCAGTAACCGGCTCTATCGCAGTCATGGCCGTGCCATCCTCATCGACCCTTATATCAACAACCGTTCAATTATTGAGAAGGAGAGCCTTGCACGCCATGAGAAAAGTCTCATAGGTCAGTATGCAACGTCGCTTATCACCAAGGACGATTCAATAATCATCGCCTCGGGCACCACTGTCCTTGCCATGGCGCGTTGTATCAAGCCCAATATGCGCCTGACTGTAATTTCGGCATCGCTCAAGGTCTCGGAGCTTCTTGGAGCCATCGAGGATATTGAGCTTATTCAGTTGGGAGGCACGCTGCGTTCAAGCAGTTTGTCGGTGGTCGGCAAGTTTGCCGAGGCTCCGCTGAGCGACTTTTCGTGCAGCAAACTCTTTATTGGAGTAGACGGTATAGACCTCGATTTTGGCATTACCACCACCGATATGCGCGAATCGGACCTTAACCGCGCAATGATGCGTGCCGCTCAGAAGACCATAGTTCTTGCCGACAGCAGCAAGTTCCGCCGCCGTGGCTTTAGCAAGATTGCCGACATAGAAGACGTTGACATGATTATCACCGACGAACATATTCCCGATAAGATTGCATCGGCTATTGAAGACCGAGGTGTGGAGCTGCAGATTGTTACCGACAACAATGCGCATCTTGGCCTTATTTCACAAAACTCTATAATTGTAGAATCCAGTAAACTGTAGTTAACTTATAAGACAAATTATAATGACAGTTATCCGACAACTATTTATTTTCCTATTTCTTGTTTTTTCAATACCAGGTCTTGTGGCTGCGGACGCTGTAAAGCTCCGTGGATGCGTCACTGTCGACGGTAAACCGCGACAGGGCGTTGTGGTGAGTGACGGCGTGAATGTTGTGGCAACCGACAGCCGCGGCCGCTATGAGATGTCTTCCTCTGGAAGACAGCATGTGTTTGTTTCCGTGCCCTCCGACTGCCGCATACCCACCGACGACCCCGGACATCCCTGCTTCTATAAGGAAATTAAGGGCAAACCAGGCAAAAAGGTGAATTGCGACTTCAAGCTCGAAAGCGCGCCCAAGGCCGACAAATGGACCCTCCTTGCTTTTGCCGACGTGCAAATCGGATTCAAGAAAGACCTTGCCGACCTCACAAAACAAGCAATGCCGCTCGTTCTCAACATTACTGATACCATTACAGGCGCACTCTATGGAATCAGTCTCGGCGACATTGTGTGGAACAACCCCGGTTATTATGATGAATACCGACAGCAGATGGCCCGCATCGGCGCCCCGATCTTTCCCGTAATAGGCAATCACGACCACAATGAGAAAACGCGCGGCGACAGCCTCTCCGAAATTGACTACCGCACGGCTATGGGGCCCACATATTACTCCGTGAATATCGGCGACTGCCACCTCATTGCGCTCGATAATATTCTCTATCGTGCCGAAAAAGGTCGTAACGACTACTCGCTCGGTATAACTCAGCAACAGCTCGACTGGCTCGAGAAAGACCTTTCTTTTGTCGACAAGAGTAAAACACTCATCATTGGCATGCATTCGCCAACCGAACGGAGACATGCCAAAATCAAGGACCGACAGGAAGGCACTTCGAAAGCAAAATCGATTATCAATCAGGACAAACTTCTTGCTCTTGTCAAGGATTATGCCGATGTACAGCTCCTTGCCGGCCACATACATAACAACTTTATAAACAACATAGCCCCTAACATAACCGAAACGAGTTTTGGGGCCCTCAACGGTGCTTTTTGGTATCCCATTTGCAACGATGGCTCGCCGCAAGGTTTCGGTGTGCTGCGCTTCGACGGCAACCGTCTTGTGGACAAGTACTACCAAGGCCTCGGTAAGAGCCGCGACTACCAGATGCGAATCTACTCGCCCAAACTGGCTGTTCTGCACAAGCCCAAAGCGAAACTTGGCGACAAATACAACAAAGTGCTCATCAACGTTTTTTTCTGGGATGAGAACTGGAAAATCGAAGTGACGGAAGACGGCAAAGAACCTTATACGATTGTCCCCGACCGCGACCGTGCGCCACTGCCGGCTTATGACCCCGAAGTGGTGATGCAGGTCAACCCCGAAACAGGATGGTTAAGAGCTAACCACAAGGGCTCGCGTCCCGCAGCCGGTAACGACCACCTCTTCCTTTATAAGCCATCTAAAGCTTGGAAAACAATCACTGTTCGTGCAACCGACCCCTTCGGTCGAACATATATCGATTCAATTGAAAATCTGTAAATCACAAAACATAAATCTATTATGAATTTAAAATCTATTCTTTTCAGTGCCGTGGCAATGGCTGTTGCATGCGCACCGGCTTTTGCTGCTACCCCCAAGGTGATTGCTCACCGTGGTTACTGGAAAATCGACGGCTCGGCACAAAACTCTATCCGCGCGCTCGTAAAAGCCGATTCTGTTGGTTGCTACGCTTCGGAATTCGATGTCTGGATGTCGAAGGACGGCGAAATTATGGTCAACCACGACCCAAGCTTCAATGGCGTGGTGCTCGAAACATCGTGGGCTAAGAAAATCCACGACCAGAAGCTTGCAAACGGCGAAAATATTCCTTATCTCAAGGACTATCTTGCCGAAGCACAGAAACATCCCAACATGCGCCTGGTGCTTGAACTCAAACACCATGACAGCAACGAAAACGAACGCGAAGCCATACGCCGTATCATCAAGCTTGTAAAGAAATACGGCCTTGAAGACCGTGTCGACTATATAACTTTCTCGAAGTACGGTTTCGACAACTTTATCAAACAGGCTCCCAAGGGTACCGAAGTATACTATCTTTCCGGTGACTACATTCCCGAACAAGTGAAATTCAAAGGTGGTGCGGGCATTGACTACAGCATCAAAGTCCTCCGCAAACATCCCGAATGGATTAAAGAGTGCCAGAACAAAGGCATGAAGGTGAATGTTTGGACAGTAGACAAACCCGAAGATATGAAGTGGTGCATCGAACAAGGTGTCGACTTCATCACAACCAATCAACCCGAACAGCTCATGCAGATGTTGCAGGGTAAATAAGCTTCAAAATATCAGACAACAACGCCGGTCATTGTGGCCGGCGTTGTTGTTTTCAATAATCCTTGGCGAGCTCTCTGAGCACGGGAAGATGGATGTAGTGCCGGCCGCTGCCGCGGTCGATGGGGAAGACCTGCTTCTTGAGTTCGGCGGCTTCGAGGGCAAGCGGGGCGTGGGCGGTGCCGTCGGAGGCTGTAGCATCGGCCTCGGCAGGGATGTCGGTCAAGCCAACTTCTACCATCTTTGCACAAGGAGGATAACCGAGTAGGGCATACATCTTCATATCAGAAGGTTTGCCACCAAGAGCCGGACCTACGATGACTATGGATGCAGTGGACGAATAGCGAGGCACAAAATCTTGATCAACGCCCCATTCGTCATTGCTTTCGAGCACATCGCGGCCAAGCAAGGAATGATAGAACGAACATCCTGCCCCTCGAAGGATGGCGGTTGGTGTGAGTGAGCCTGAAGAAATGGCCGGGGCCAAGACTTCGGCCACGTTCTGATGCCGTATATAGCCCATTCCGTCGCCCTCTGTGCCGCTATAGGCGTAGTTGGTGCGTATCATCACTCCCTGTTGAGCTTCGGCGAGGTCGTAGCGCACAAAGTGATAGTCGTCGGTTTCGAAATAAGCTCCGTTTCCTTCTGCATCGAGAACACCGAAATTGGTGCGCAAGCCCATTGGTTTGGGCAGTGCTTCAAGAAAATGCTCGAAGTCGGCCACCGTGCGGCATTGCTGCAGAGCCTGCGCCATAACTATTCCCTCGCGGTCGATGCATCCGGGCATATTCTCCGGCAGGTTGTAGGCCACTGTGTTGATAATTGCAAAGCCTGCATCGTTCATTCCCATCCATGCTTCGTCAAGGCGCAGGGTGTCACCGCCGTTAAACAAGCCGACATAGGATATTTTGCCCGGTTCTTCCACTCGGTGGAGAAAGTTGTCCGAAGCCGATGTGTCGCGGTGTTTCCAAATCATGGGCCGTCCATCGGCCGAAGCCGATGCGGCGACTATCATCGACGAGCAGGCAAGGGCTGCCGACGTTGCCGTCAGCAGCCCTGCAATAAAAAGATAGATACGTTTCATTTACTTGACAATAAGCACTTCGCCATGACTGTCGGTGGCGTTTGCGCATTTTATTTTTGCAACAAGGCGGCTCGAATTGTTGCCCGTGGCGCTTGCCGGAATGTCGATAAGGGCCACAAAGCTGCCATCGTTTTGTCGTTCGACAGAGCGTGCCGGATAGCTGATGCCGTCCATAACTGCTGCAACATTGCTGATTTCAATTTTGTTGATGCCGCGGGTTGTGCGGAATTTTACACCTTTTAGCCCAGCAGTCTTGGCAACTGGTAGGTTCCACGATTTTTCGGCAATAGCTCCGCTTTGGAAGTCGCCCGAGCCCCATGTGCCCAGTTTGTTAGCGTTGCTGTCGACAACGTCGAGTTTCACGCCTTTAGCTTGGGCCATCAGTTGCATTGCTGCCGTCACAACATCGGCATAGGGCTTTTGCTCCGACAAACCTATTTGCTTTTCAACCCAGTCGTGTTCCCATGCCGACAAGTTGAAGTCTTTGCCAGTGCGTTTGCTCTCGAAATAGTTATGCCAGCGAGGTACATAGTAGTCGCGGATGAGGCCGCTCCAGATTCGTGCGGCATAGTCTTCGACGGGGTCTCCTCCCCAAATTGTAATGAGGCGGCGAACATTACGCTCGTAGTAGTCTTTGAGTTCTTTGGACGAGCCGTGGCTGCGGGCTTTAGCAATCCATCCTTCCATGCGCAGAGTGGGGTGCGACACCAGGAGGCGGTCGATTCCTAATGCAAGGTCGGTGAATTGTTTTTCGATTTCGATGCATTTGTTCATCTCGTTCTGCTCGTAAGCGGCCTCCCAGTTTTTGATGAGGTATTCCATCTTGGCACTTACATAGTGTACTGTGTTCTCGATGAGGTCGTTGACAAATAGTGGCGAATCCTTGAGCTGCGGCACTGCCTTATGGAAGTTCTCCATTGCAAGGAAGAAATCGTCGTTGATCACGATGTTGCCCTGGCTCACCATGCCCGGACGGAACTGCCAGTTGAAGCGGGCGTTGTCGACCAGCGAGCTGTAGACCGATTTCTGGAGACCTTGCCAGTACTTGTCGAGGAAGGGGCTGCTTTGGCCGTAGCGCGAGGTCTGATAGTTGCGGTACCATTCGGTAATGTCGATGCTGTCGGCAGTCCAGCCGCCGTCCATCACCAGTTCATAGAGCACTTCGTTGTTGTCGATGCCTTCGGGAGCCATGCCATAGCCGGTGAGCCGTCCTTTGTTGGGCGAGTTGAGAGCGTTGAAGCGGCCGTTGGCGTAGTATTCCGGTACGCCCGAAAGACCGGTTTTGCCGCCCATGTTTGGAATGACGCTGTAGACCCACGGTTTGTTGAACAGACCTTTGTAGAACTCCCAGTTGTATTCATTTTTCCAGAACGAGGTGTTATAGTCCGTTGCGAGGTCGAGAAGCAGGAGTTTGTCGTCGGGCACCTTGCTAACAAGGGCTTGGAGAGTTTCGAAGTCCCATATGTGACGCTGGTAGCCGAACATCCATCCCTGCATCACCCAGATGGCATCGGGATTGGCGCGGTGTATGCTGCCATAGACGGCATTGCCGAAGTCCGACATCAACTTATAACGGGCCGGGTCGCCCTTCTCGGGGAATGCGGCATCCATTTCGTTGAATGTGTCGGCAATGTAGCGGTCGTTTTTGCCGAATTCTTTTTCCCATTCCTCGATGAACATGGTTCCCATCTTTCCGAAAAGTGGAGAGGTGGGGTCGAGGAGCCAGTTGCGGAATGAACCTCCGAGCCATGTGGTTTCGGTGATTTTTTCGTCGGGATAGAGACGTGTTATGGCCTGTGGCACAAATCCGGCGAAAGCGGGAGTGATGGGTTTCATGCCGAGGGCTTTCATCCGGTCGAGGATTTTGTGCTCCAGGGCCACTTGGTCGGCATGCCATTCGTCGGGCATGGGACCGTCGATTCCGCTGACGTTGCCCATGCGCATCCATGGCAGGTGGGCCGGCCCCACGAAGTAGTTGTCAATCTCCTCGTCGGTAAGGCCCAGCTTTTTCCACACTCGTTTGGATATGGCCTCTTGCCCTACCAGGGCCAGGGGCATATCGATGCCGTGGAGGGCCATCCAGTCGATTTCTTTCTGCCAGCGTTCCCAGTCCCAGTAGGGGGCGGAGTAGCCGAAGGTAACGACATTAAGATAATAGTAGTCGTTGAACGGGGCCACGACTTGTTTGCGGCTTTGCTGCTTGAGTTTTGCGGGCCACACCAGGCGATTGCCGCTCCACGAGGCTATGCCAAGGCCGTTGCTGCGCACAAAGTCGTAGAATCCGCGGCACAGGGCAATTTCGCTGCTTCCTTCAATTTTCAGTTTGCCGCCTGCAACGCTGGTGGCATAAACATCGTGCCCGTTTTCTTTGGACAGGTTGATGGACAGGTCGATAGGTAGTTCTTTGCCGGCGAATCGTTCGATAACACTCCGGGCCATGTCCTGGGCAAAGGCACAGACGGGGAGTGCCGTGGCCGCAAGGACCGTCAATAGTTTGTTCATGCGAATGATTTGTGTATTGAATTTGTGATTTGCAATGGTTTTGTGTTAATTATGCAAAGTTAAGAAAATTCATCCACATGGCCAACCTTCCAAGGCCTCTGCTCCACCATATTATCAAAAGTATTAGCAACGCGTTGGCCCATCAAATTTAATTTGACATAAAAATAGCCACCAGCATATTTGATGGTGGCTATTTTTGAAGTTTGCTTGTTTTGCGTTGTGTTGTCAGTCCATTTCTTGAGCTATAAGGAAAAATAGGTTATGAACTGTTGGTTTGGTAAAACTACAAATTTTTAACCTATTGTTTTAGCAATAGAACCTTCAAGTGTGGCTTGCGGAACTTGATTTATTGTTCTGCGGGGGCGAGTTTCACGGTGAAGTGGCGCATCAGCGGGGCCTCTTCGGTAATCACGTAGCCGCGTGTAATGCTTTCGCGGCGGTCGTAGACATTTTTGAGGGCGGCGGCAATGACACGCATGTGGTTGTCGGTGTAGGTGCGGCGCGGGATGGCAAGGCGCAGGAGGTCCAGACCGCCAAATCGGTTTTCGCGTGTCACAGGGTCGCGGTCGGCAAGAATGTAGCCTATTTCGCAGCCGCGTATGCCTGCTTCGAGATATAGTTCCACTGTGAGCGTCTGGGCCGGGAATTCCTCTTTAGGCACATTTGTGAGAACTTTCGAAGCATCTACGAAAATTGCATGGCCGCCTGCCGGACGCTGGTAGGGAATGCCGTATTCGTCGAGGAGCGAAGCCAGGAACTGTACCTGGTGGATGCGTGTGTGCAAGTTGTCGAACTCGGTGTTCTCGTCGAGTCCCACTGCAAGAGCCTCCATGTCGCGGCCGTTCATGCCTCCGTAAGTCAGATATCCTTCAAAGGGTATGGCAAAGCGTTTTGCTCCCTCGAACCAGTCTTCATGGCGTGTGGCAATGAAGCCGCCCATGTTGACGATTGCATCTTTTTTTGCCGACATTGTCATGCCGTCGGCAAGGTCGAACATATCGCGGACAATCTCTTTGATTGAGCGGTTGGCCTGTCCTTCCTCGCGGGTCTTGATAAAGTATGCGTTCTCGGCAAATCGGGCCGAGTCGAAAATGACGCGTTTGCCATATTTGTCGGCAACGCGGCGCACTTGACGCAGGTTCTCGAGCGACACGGGCTGGCCGCCGGCGGTGTTGTTGGTTATGGTAACGATGATGAATGGCACTTTGTCGGGATTCTCGCTGATGACGCGGTCGAGCATCTCGGTGTCGACATTGCCCTTGAAGGGGTGTTCAAGCTGGGTGTCGCGGCTTTCGGCTATGGTGCAGTCCACGGCCTTTGCTTTGCGGCTTTCAATGTGGCCTTTGGTGGTGTCGAAATGCGAGTTCCCGGGCACAACGTCGCCTTCCTTTACCAGTGCCGAGAAAAGTACGTTTTCGGCTGCGCGGCCCTGGTGGGTAGGGATTACATAGCCGAAACCGGTGAGGCGGGTAATGGTGTCTTTCATCTTGAAAAACGAGCGGGCTCCGGCATAGCTTTCGTCGCCCATCATCATGGCTGACCACTGGCGGTCGCTCATGGCACCTGTGCCCGAGTCGGTCAGCAGGTCGATGTACACCTGCCAAGCGGGAAGTTGGAATACATTATAGTGGCAGTCGCGGATCCACTGCTCTCGCTCTTGGCGCGAGCTGGGACGGATGGGTTCAACCATTTTGATTCGCCACGATTCGGCAAAGGGTAGTTCCATGGGTATAATTTTTTTAAGGTTAAGGTTCGCAAAGTTAGCAAATAATCAAGATTTGTGCAATGTCCTATCTCCGTTTTCATCTTTTTCTTCCTTTGATACGCAGACGCAGCATGGGCGAAATTTCATTCCTGTGATTTGACATTAATTGCTGCTGTTTAAGATTTCTGTGGCAAAATGTTTGTTGTTTGGCTGAAAATGTGTAATTTTGTGCGTCAATTTCTAAAAGTAAAAACTTCCAGATGAAAACAACCGAAGTTCTGGCTGACCTTAAGCGCCGTTTCCCCAACGAACCGGAGTACCATCAGGCAGTCGAAGAAGTATTGTCCTCGATAGAGGAAGTCTACAACGAGCATCCCGAATTCGAACGCTACAATCTGATTGAGCGTCTATGTGTTCCCGACCGCATTATATCTTTCCGCGTGTCGTGGGTCGATGATTCGGGCAAGGTGCGCACCAACATGGGCTACCGTGTGCAGCACAACAACGCCATCGGGCCCTATAAGGGCGGCATCCGTTTCCATGCCTCGGTGAATCTATCCATCCTCAAATTCCTTGCTTTTGAGCAGACCTTCAAAAACTCGCTCACCACGCTTGCTATGGGCGGAGCCAAGGGTGGCAGCGACTTTTCGCCCCGTGGCAAGAGCGACATGGAAATTATGCGTTTCTGCCAGGCTTTCATTGCCGAGCTGTGGCGCAACCTCGGTGCCGACACCGACGTTCCCGCCGGAGATATTGGCGTAGGCGGTCGCGAAGTGGGCTATATGTTCGGCTACTTCAAGAAAATGACTCGCGAATTTACCGGCTCGTTCACGGGCAAAGGTCTTTCTTTTGGCGGTTCTCTCATCCGTCCGGAGGCCACCGGCTATGGTAACTGCTATTTCCTGCAGAACATGCTCGCTACAAAAGGCCTCGACATAAAGGGCAAGCGTGTGGCAATTTCCGGTTCGGGCAACGTTGCGACATACACAGCTAAAAAAATTATGGAACTTGGCGGCAAGGTGGTGTCGATGAGCGATTCCGGCGGCTCCATCATCGCCCCCGACGGCTTGACGCAGGAGCAGTTCGACTATATTTTCGAGCTTAAAACATATATGCGCGGACGTCTCTACGAAGTGCCCGACCGCTTCCCCGAACTGGAATACCATGAGGGTGAACGTCCATGGCAGCTTGTGAAGTGCGACATAGCCATGCCATCGGCAACGCAGAACGAGCTCGACGGCGTTGATGCCGATGCCCTCCTTGCAAACGGCTGCTTTGCCGTGAGCGAAGGCGCCAACATGCCGTCCACTCCCTCGGCAGTGCACAAATTCATCGATGCCAAAATTCTCTATGCTCCCGGCAAAGCTGCAAACGCCGGCGGCGTGGCCACCTCGGGCCTCGAAATGGCTCAGAACTCCGAACGTCTAAACTGGAGTGCCGAGGAGGTTGACCATCGCCTGAGCGAGATTATGAAAAACATCCACGCAGCTTGCGTGAAATACGGCAAACAGGACGACGGTTATGTGAACTATGTGCGCGGCGCAAACATTGCCGGCTTCATGAAAGTGGCCGAAGCCATGATGGCACAAGGCATACTCTGATTCACGACAAGACGCAAGATAAACCTTTGTATAGCCCCGATTAATCCCGGCATGTCCCGGTTAATCGGGGCTAATCAGGATTAACAGGGATTGATTATCCGACTGTTTTTAACTGCTTTCCTTTCTTGTCGAAGAATAGAAATGGCGGGGCGGCGGGTCTTTGTCCGGACACAGAAAAAGCCGAGGGCATTGCCCCCGGCTTGTATTGTGAATGAACTTTGTTCAGGACTTACTTCACAGCAACTTTGACAGAATTGCCGGGTGCTGCAATGATATAGAGGCCCGGAGCAACAGCTATGTTGGCGACAATGTCCGATGTACGGGCGACAACGCGACCGTCGGTGGCTACTACGATAATGTCGAGAGCCTGAGGGTTGTCGATGCATATTGATCCGTTGGCGGAACTTGCTCGCAGGGCTGCTTCGTCGGGGCCGACAGCAGATATGCCGCTGAAGCTCGTCACTTCGAAGCTCTTTAAATATGTGTTGTAGATGCTGCGTTCGCCCGAGTGATGCAGCCCCAGATGGTAGATGCCTGTGGCAGGAACTTTGAAGGGCTCCGACGACAGAGTGTGCCATTCCATGCTCACAACGTCGGTTGGCTTGATGACTTCTGTGCTCATTGCTTCGACTGTGGCTTCGCTGCCGAGCATCATTGACAGAGTGCCGGCATATACGTCCTCGTAGATTTGTTCATTGTAGTTCCATTTGCCTTCGGAACGTATATCGATGGTGGCGGTGTACTCTTTGTCGGCTTGCAGCATTACCGGTGCCGAAATCAGCCAGTCGTCGCTTGTGGGCTCTATGGGCCATTCGCATTTCATTGCTTCGGCATCCCAGTCGTAGAACCATGTACATTCGTCGTTGTTGGCATCGATGGTGGTGAACACAAGCGAGCGGAAGGGGTCTGTGAGATCTTCGGCATAGGGTGGCTCGCAGTATTCGCCTGAAAGTACGGTGTTCGACATGGCGGTTTCGCCGTTCTTTCCTTCATATTTAGGCGTTACAAGGTACATGTGGGGGTTCACGCCCTCGGGGTCGTACGGTTCGCGGAACTCAGTGCCTTGGAAGGCATCGATGGTCATGTCCTGATATGGGCCGCGGATAATGGTGTAGCGAGTCTGTTCGGGGTCGACATAGCCTTCGTTGACACCTCGTTCGGGCAGTTGCCATGTGAGCACCAGCTCGGAGCCTTCGACGGCAAGTGTAAGGTTTTCAACTTTCCGTGGGGTGTCTGGTCCAACCCAGGAGTTGATGCTTGCAGGGCGTCCTTCGCCCGAGGCGTTGGAGATGTAGACTGTGAAGCGGCAATCGCCGATGCTCGGCGAAACGATGTTTTCTTTTACGGTAGCTCCCGGTTGCGTGGTGCCGCGAGCAAGGATTTCTTCGTTAATCTTCACTGTGTAGAAAAGTTCGCCGGAGAGGGCTTCGCCATTGGTGTCAAGTGTGGGGGCGGTGAAGCTTATAGTGCCCTTGGTCGTGGCCTTTTCAAAAGTTGTGGAAATGTCCTGAACCGATTCCGGGGCTCCGCTGGCGCTTGCCGTCTGACGGATGAAAAGTCCAACAATTTGTTGGCGGTCGTTATAGGTCGACAAAAGCGTGGCCTGTCCTGTCTTGACATCGACAGTGTAGAGGGCTCCGCCATCGGCGGTATATGCGCTCCAGTACATGAGGTTTGTTTTCCAGTCGATAACGGCACTTTGGTTGGACTGCGGCTTGATTCCTGTGGGGCCGACGAGTTTGTATTTTGCTGTGAATTTGTCGATGGTATAGAGGTTGCCGTCCATGCCTATGCCGTAGAGCGTGCCTTTGGCATCTGCAGCCATGGCGCACATTTGCTGGTCGATGGGGGCCACGGGGTTTTTAAAGCCGTTGTCAAAATTTATGGTGCTGAGAGTGAATTTGGAGTGATCAGTTGCATCGATACAGATCGAATAGGCGTTACCGGTTACGGGGTCGTAGGTTGTTGCACTGCCGGCATCCTTGATATCCCACGTTAAGTCGGTGATCATCGACGCTTGGTCGGTGTCGAAGTCGTAGATTTGGTACCACCACATCATTGTCCCAAAGAAGTCGAGGTAGGACAGGACGTAGCATTTTTCTTCGGCATAAACAGCCCCGCCGTTGCTGATCATGTCGCCGTCGGAATAGAAAGGTTCCGGTTGTGCGCCTTCTGTGGCTTCGATGGTGTGGATGCCGTTGCTATGACCGCTTTCAGAGTATGTTATCAGTCCATAGAGCGTCACCGGTTCGCTTTGGGCAATTGCCGGGGTGGTTGCAGATGCAGCTCCGATGAGGGCTGCCGTTGCAAGTCTGAGTAGGTTTTGTTTCATGAGCATTGTGTTTGCTTGAGTGTGATAATGGTGAATAATGGGCGATTGTCCAATTTGCGTTTTGCAAATCATCGTATCAATATGCAAAGGTAGGAATTTTAGTATTATGGCGCACAATTTTTTTATGGTATATTTATACAATATATTGGCAAAGTAATCGTTTAGTATTTGTATTAAAACCGATTTTACAATACTTCGGTTATTTTTAAGAGTTTGTTAACGGCTCCGAGGAGCCAAGT
>CAJUAR010000066.1 GCA_910584495.1 uncultured Muribaculaceae bacterium | reverse complement strand
ATGTTTGTCAAGGACTTGCATTTATAACAAGTAATTAAGCTGCGAATTTAAGGCTTTATGAAATCTTTAGAGGTCTTTCCGGCCTGTTTTGAGCTTTCAATTTTCCAAAATTGAAAAATATACACTGCAAAGATACTTGCCGCACCACAGCGCTACGTCTTCCTATCCCCCATGTAGTCATCAACAATATGCAAGGGCCCTTCAGCTCTGTTCCATCACACCCTCAGGCTATCGCCACTCGCAACAGCGCACGCCCTGCGGCTTGTTGCGTCGATGAGAGGGCGGTGCGTATCCCCCGGCTGCGCAGGGGGGTGTAGGAACAGCGCACTTCCAGTGCTTATCTATTGACGATATACCCCATGTAGTCAACAAGTTGCCGGCATGGGGTTATACACAGCAAAACCTTCTACGAAGGTGTGATCTGGCAAACTTTGCATAACCTTCAAGCGAGGCCTGCGAAACTTGAATTAATCTATTTGCGAGTCGAACTTATATCGCGAAAGTTAAGGATTTGCGGAGGAAATGATTGACCATCATAGATTAAGGTGGTGTCGACGGGTCGGTCTAAGATTTTCTTAAGTTGATCCATATTGCTCATAAACTCTTCTCGAAATGTACTTGCCGATTTAATTTCGTATGCATCAATTCTGTCGGCACCCATACGCAGCACATCAACCTCACGTCCCGAGTGCTCGCGGTAGAAATATAGGTTGGGGGTAGCGGCACGATTGAAGGCTTCTTTCATCATTTCGCCCACCACAAGATTCTCAAAGATTTGTCCGCGCAAAGGATAGCCCACCAGTTTTTGGGGATTGTCAATGTTGAGGAGATAGCACAACAAACCAGTGTCGTAGAAATAATACTTGGGCATCTTTGTGAGGCGTTTTGAAATATTGGCAAAATAGGGCGGGAGCGCAAAAACGATGTAACTTGCCTGTAGAATGGAGATCCATTCGGAGATTGTAGTGGAAGATATACCGACTTCCGTGCTCAAGGCCGACGCGTTGAGCTCACTACCCACACGACTGGCCACAAGTCGAATGAAGGTATCAAATTTTACAAGATTTCCTATGCGCAAAACATCGCGGACATCGCGCTCAATGTATGTATTATAGTAGGATGCATAGAAAAGTTTGGCAGGGATGCCGTCGGCTATCACGCCCGGATAGAAACCCTGTTGAATCAACGTATCGGTGGGCAGCCGGGTCTCTCCGGCACTTAATTCGCCAAGAGAAAACTGCGGAAGGGTGAAAACTGCCACTCGGCCTACCATCGACTGACAGACATTCTTCATGAGTGTGAAATTGCAGCTTCCTGTGAGGATGAAACGTTTTGTTTTGTCTTCGTCCACGACACATTGTATCTGGGAAAAAAGCTCCGGGCAGTTCTGGACTTCGTCGATTATAGCTCGCGAACCAAGGTTTTCGATGAATGCCACTGGATCGCGAAGCGCTGCCACGCGGCTTGATATATTTTCAAGATTCTCAAACCGATAATCCGGGAAGAGATTTCTACAAAGTGTCGACTTGCCAACCTGTCTCGCTCCTGTTATAAGGATAACAGGGTAATATTTATGAGCTTCCTCAATGGCTGGTGTCAGTGCTCGATAGATATACATAATGGCTGTTTGATTTTGATATTTCCAATTAGCTCTTTGTAAAATCCAAAGTTAAACTTTGGATTTTACAAAGTTAGACCTTTCTTTTTACATAACAAAATAAATTAGACATAATCTTCATTCCATAACAATATGAACACCAAACGTAATATTCCTTTTTCGCCGCCGGATATGTCGGAGGCTGAGATTGCCGAGGTGGCCGAGGCTCTTAAGTCGGGCTGGATTACCACCGGCCCCAAAACCAAGGAATTCGAGCACCTCATCTCGATGTGCTGCCAAACTGTTCGCACCGATGCCGATGGGCATGCGCTGCCTTCGACTGTATGTCTCAATTCGGCAACGGCATGCATGGAGCTTGCCCTCCGCGTGCTGGGCATTGGCGAAGGCGACGAGGTTATTGTTCCTGCATATACTTATACGGCCACGGCGAGCTCGGTGTGCCACGTGGGCGCACACCCTGTGATGGTCGACTGCGCGCCAGGCTCGTTCGAGATGGACTATGACAAACTGGCCGATGCCATCACTGAGCGCACCAAGGCAGTGATGCCCGTCGATCTGGCCGGTATCGTTGCCGACTACGACCGTGTGTTTGCTGCCGTAGAAGCAAAAAAACATCTTTTCCGTCCGTCAAACGACAATCAGCGTGCCTATGGACGCTGCATAGTAATTGCCGACGCTGCACACGCGTTCGGTTCAATGTGGCACGGCAAGATGTGCGGCGAGATTGCGGACTTCACATCATTCTCGTTCCACGCCGTCAAAAACCTCACTACTGCCGAAGGCGGTGCCCTGACATGGCGCGCCCACGAAGGTGTCGACGATACTGCCGTCTATAAACAGCTGCAGCTGCTATCTCTCCATGGCCAGAACAAGGATGCACTTGCCAAAACCAAGCTTGGCGGCTGGGAATATGACATAATCGGCACATGGTATAAGTGCAATATGACCGATATTATGGCCGGCATAGGCCTGGCTCAGCTTAAACGCTACCCCGAGATGCTGCGTCGCCGCCGCCAGCTCATCGAGCGTTACAATGTGGCTCTCGAACCATATAATGTCGAGGTGCTCAACCACTATGGAAACGACCACTGTTCAAGCGGCCACCTCTATCTGGTGCGTCTTCTCGACGCGTCCGTAGAGCAACGCAACGAGGTGATTGTCAAAATGGCAGAACGGGGCATAGCCACCAACGTGCACTACAAACCACTGCCAATGATGACGGCCTACAAGGCCCTGGGCTACGACATCAAGGATTATCCAAATGCCTACGAGCAGTACCACAACGAAGTTACCCTCCCACTCCACACCCGCCTTGCCGACGAGGATGTGGAATATATCCTTAACAACTTCATCGACTTAATCAAAGGGCTTTGAAACGACTTTTCGACATCATTGCAAGCGGGCTGGGACTGATTGTCCTTAGCCCGCTTTTTGCCGTTATTGCGGTGTGGATCAAGCTTGACTCGCCCGGACCGGTGTTTTACCGTCAAGTGCGCGTGGGACGTGGAAACAAGGACTTCCGCTTGTTCAAATTCCGCTCCATGCGTCCTGACAGCGACAAACTGGGGCTTATAACCGTGGGTGGACACGACCCTCGAGTTACACGCTCGGGATACTATATTCGAAAATATAAACTCGATGAGTTTCCGCAACTTATCAACGTCTTTATTGGCGACATGAGCCTTGTCGGACCTCGTCCTGAGGTGCGAAAGTATGTCGACATGTACACGCCCGAGCAAATGCGTGTGCTGTCGGTGCGTCCGGGCATAACATCGCTGGCTTCAATCCGCTACCGCAACGAAAACGACATCCTCGCCGCCGCTGCAGACCCCGACCGTTGCTACATAGAGCAGGTAATGCCCGACAAATTGGCAATCGACCTCGAATATGTAGACCGTGCCACCCTTTGGAACGACATCAAACTGATATTTTCTACATTTCGCGAAATCATCGTTAAATAATGGAGCGCATACTTCTTTGCAAGCCCAAGATGTGCGGTCGCGAAATTGATTTTATCCGTGCCGCGCTGGCCGAGGACTGGGCTGTGCCTCTAGGGCCGGATTGTGATGCTTTCGAGCACGAGTTAGAGAAATTCGTAGGTGATAATAAAAAGGTGGCTGCGCTTGTTTCGGGCACTGCCGCTTTGCATCTTGCCTTGATTGCATGTGGCGTCAAACCCGGCGACGAGGTGCTTGTCCAGTCGTTTACTTTCTGCGCTTCCACCAACCCTGTTGCTTACCTCGGGGCAAGGCCGGTGTTTGTGGACTCCGAGCGCGATTCGTGGAATATGGATCCCGAATTGCTCGAAGAGGCTGTCAAGGACCGCGTGGCCAAGACGGGCCGAAAACCCAAGGCAATCATACCGGTGGCTCTCTACGGCATGCCCTACCGCATCGACCGCATCATGGAGATTGCCGATCGCTACGGAATTCCAGTCATCGAGGATGCCGCCGAAGGCTTCGGAAGCCGATTCAACGGGCAGGTGCTCGGAACTTTCGGACGCTTCGGAGCTTTGTCGTTCAACGGCAACAAGATGATTACAACTTCCGGCGGCGGCGCATTGATTTGTCCCGATGCCGAAACTCGCAAGACTATAATGTGGTATGCCACGCAAGCCCGCGAAAGTTATCCGTATTACCAACATGAAGTTGTCGGCTACAATTATCGTCTGAGCAACATATCGGCATGCATCGGCAGAGCACAGATGACGGTTCTCGACGAGCACATTGCCCATCACCGTCATGTTCAGGCCCTCTACGAGGAACTTCTGCGCGATGTGCCGGGCATTACGATGCACACCGCTCCTTCGCCTGAATTTGAGTCCAACTACTGGCTCTGCACGGCAACTCTCGACGAAAAACTAAAAGTGAAAGGTGAAGAGTTGGCCTACAAGCAAGTGATTACCGGTGCTGTGGGCGGGGCCGCCGGCGTGACACACGCCACAAGCTCGGCCACCACCGACTGCCAGCCCAACGACAACGTCGAAGCTCTGCGCATGGCCCTCGATGCCGCCGGGATAGAATCGCGCCCGCTTTGGAAACCTATGCACAAGCAGCCCGTCTACAAGGATGCTCCGGCCTATGTCAACGGCGTGTCGGAGAGCCTCTTCAAAGTGGGCATCTGCCTCCCTGCCGGCCCCTGGGTGACCGACGACAATGTGCGCTACATTGCGGACAGCATCAAAGAGGGGATTGTAAATTAAGAATGCATAATTAAGAATGCATAATGCATAATTATTTTAGCGCGAAGCCATGGAGGCGAGGTGAGGCTATAGCCCTTTCATTATTTCATTTGGCACTCAAGTGCTTGGTCGCTTCCATGGCTTCGCGCTGACGGTTTTGCTACCATACTCTTTGCCTAATTTAGCTTTGACACGGTGTTTCTGATCACAACTACTTTTCAGGCTGCGCGGAGCAGGAATAATCCGGATAGACCGGGAAAAGTTTATCTGCGTATTACACGCCGTGTGTCTATGCCTGATGGCTCGGCGAGCACCGAGGAAAGGACATTCAACACCGGCATTGAAGCCCGGTCAAGTCTTTCTGTCAAGGAAATTGAATGGTCTTTGGTGCCTTTCGTGCGTCTGGCCTACAATGTGTTGGAAGAACTTCACGATACCGGCACTCCTTTTAATATCGATGATGTGGCGGAGCGTGTCCGCAAGAGAATGGCCAATCCGGCTGCAATTCAGGCTGTCGATTGTCGTGCTACCATGTGGCGCAGCGAAGTGGCAACTCCGGGCAAGGGTTATAAAAAATACTTCAAAATCAACCCTATGCCCCCAAAAAGTGTTCAAACCTCGGACAGAGTCGACTCTCTGCTTGAATATCTGCAGTCGATGGCGTTGAAATTCAAGGAGGAAGGGCGCGAGAACACTTTCTCGTCATATATATGCACTCGCAACAGCATAGGCAAGTTTTTGGCCGGCAACGACATATGTCTTCACGACATCGACCGTGCGTTTGTTGAAAAATATGCACAATGGCTGCTCGACCAAGGCGCGGCTCCAAGTACTCAGTCATTCTATCTGCGCACCCTCCGCGCCACCCTCAATCATGCCGGAGAAAAAGGAATTATAGCCATCGACAGCGAAATGTTTCTGGGCCTTAACACCAAGGCCAACTACGACCGCAAAGACAAAGAAGCTAACTTGCCGGATCGCCGCACCCTGCTGCGTATAGCCACCATCGATCTTGCCAAAGATGCCAAGCTCGACCTTGCACGCGACATGTTTATGTTTGCTTTCTACTGCCGAGGCATGGAACTCACCGACATACTGGGACTTACGACGGACAATATCCACAACGGCATCCTCACCTACCGCCGTCGGGGAAAAGGCTTGGAGAAAAACATAGTGCTCGACACCCAGGCGCGCCGCATCATTGCCAAGTACCGTCAGAAAGAAGGCTCCGACCTCTTCCCGCTTCGAAAAATGTACGAGGGCCAGCTGATTACCTCCATCAAGTTCAAAGTGGCATTATGGCTCAGGGAGATAGGCCGTCTGATGGGGCTTAATACATTGAGTTTTGGCATGAACATAGCCATCTGGCAGCGACTCGTGGCGCAAGTGGAGCCCACCGAACTGCTGGGCCAATAAAACACTCTGAAAAACAAAAGAAGCGACAGCGGCTGCAACTTGTACAGGTTGCAGCCGCTGTCGTATTGGATAACCAGCTCTAAATGAGCGAGAAGAAAGTTGAAAAAGCCTTGATGGTGGCAATATGGTCGGCCGCGGCGGCTGTTTCACAGCACGAATGCATTGCCCACAGTGGCGCTCCCATGTCGACACCGCGCAAGGGGAGCTGCGAGGTGAGTATGTTGCCCAAAGTGGAGCCTCCGGCCACATCGCTGTGGTTGACAAACGACTGGCACTCCACGTCGGCCATCTGGCAAATGTGGCGGAACACAGCGGCACTGTCGGCATCGGTCATATATTTGCAGTTGGCATTGATTTTGACACACGGCCCGTGGCCAAGGATAGGATGGTTCGTGGGATCGTATTTCGAACCATAATTTGGATGGAAGCCATGGGCATTGTCGGCCGAAATCATGAACGAATCGGCCACAGCGCGGAGAAAATGGCTGTCGTCGCCGCCCAGGCATGCCACAATGCGGCGCAGGATATGTTCGAGGATGGGCGATGCCGCACCCTGCTTGGTGCCTGAGCCGGTTTCTTCGTTGTCGAAAATTGCCACCACGCGTGTTCGCTGCGATGGAGCGCCGCAGGTATCGAGCAAGGCTGTCAGAGCTGCGTGCACCATGCTGAGGTCGTCGAGACGGCCAGAGCAAATCATCTCGTTATCAAGCCCTACCGTAGTTGCTTTCGCGCACGAATAGAGCGAAAGGTCATAGTCCAGAATATCGTCGGGGTCGACATCGAGCGTTTCCGAAATGAGGTCTTTGACCAAGTTTCGCGGATTTGCCACATCGAGGGCCACCACAGGCAGCATATCGGCCTGTTTCGAAAGCGGATTGCCCTCGTTGACAGCGCGGTTGAAGTGAATTGCAAGATGGGGAATGACCAGTAGCGGGCTGTCGACACGCAACAGACGCAAATCGGGACGGCGCACATCGGCCGAACGTAGAGCCACACGCCCGGCAATGGACAGCGGACGGTCAAACCAGGTGTAGAGAATCGGGCCGCCGTAGACCTCGGTGTTTAATTTCACATTGCCTCTTTCGCAGGCAATCTCGCAGTTAGGTTTGAGACGGAAACCGGGCGAATCGCTGTGGGCGGCTATGATGTCGAAGCCGGCAGAAGGGTCGTCGTCGCCGGCCACAAAGGCAAAAATTGCCGAACCGTTCTGCACCACATAGCAACGGTCGCCGGGCTCCACATTCCATTCGTAGCGCATGTCGAGCTGACGGAAACCGGCAGCATCGAGGCGTTGGCGCATGGTTTCTACTGCCCAGAAGTTGAGCGGAGAGCTGTCCAGAAACTCACAGAGGTCGTCGATATAGTTCATTGTTCGATGAGGACTTTAGATTGTAAAATATAGTTAGCAGCCTTAAGGGCTGAGCAAACAGTCTGGGAGAGATATGATATGAAGCGATATTTCAGCTCGGCCAGCACATCGGGGATGTGCATGGAATCGACGCTCACAAGCGTTGCGGCAAAGTCGGCAAGATTCTGGAAAATGTCGGCCAGCTGCTCGGCCAGCGACACGGCCACGGGAGTGTCGGAGAAGCGCATTTCCTCCACCGGCGTGTCGAGATACATATCGTACTCGCCAAGAAGCGATGCAATGTCGCGCCGAACATCATTATACTGGTCCTCGGTGACAGAAGCCTCAATCATGTCGGTGTTCAGGCTCTCGTCGTCGGTCAGCAGAACGTCATTGCCAAAAGGATTGAGCTCGCCAATGGCAATATAGATTCGGGGCAGATAGCGCAGCACATCGGAAATGAACTGCTGAGGCTCGGACTGAGGAGCATTTGCCAGCACTTTGCAAAACTCCACGGCCAAGCCCGACAGGCCGATGACCTCGGGCCGGATATTGCTATTTTCGTCCATACAGTTTATTGTCAATAATATACTTATATACGCCGGCAGGCAAGAAATAGTGGACGTTTCTGCCATTGGCAATGGCCTGGCGAATGAAGGTTGAAGAGATGTGAATCATCGGTGCATCAATCACTTCGAGACCATCGACAGATCGTTTCTCCACCGGATAACCCGGACGCAGATACACCATCACGCCATATTCCTCAAGAATGCGCCTTGGAGCGCGCCACTGCTCGAACAAGCGCCAGTTATCGCTGCCCACAATCAGCTTGAAGCGATAGTCGGGATAGCGCTCGGCAAGGAGGTCGAGAGTATTGATGGTATACGACGGTTTGGGCATCGACAGCTCAATGTCGCAGATGTCGAGCTTTGTCGAACCCTTCACTGCAATATTGAGCATGGTCAGCCGCTTTGTATCGGGCAGCAAATCGCTTGGGTCCTTCAATGGATTTCGCGGCGAAAGGGTGAGCCACACCTCGTCGACATAGCCCCATCCGGCCAGATAGCTTGCCAGCATCATGTGGCCTATGTGCACAGGGTTGAACGAGCCGCCCAAAATACCAATAGTCTTAGCCATAACCGTTAAATCTTGCCCCCGGCGACAAAAGCTTCAAAAAGGTTTCGTGTCTGCTTGATTGCAAGGTCGAGACGGTCGTTGACAATGCGACGGTCGAATTCGGGAGCGCGCGACAGCTCGTACTGGGCACGGTCGATGCGCACATCCACCACCTCGGGGGCCTCGGTGCCGCGAAATTCGAGACGCCGACGCAACTCTTCAAGGCTCGGCGGCTCTATAAAGAGTGTAAGGGCCTGGCTGCCATACAATTTCTTCACTCCCAGAGCCCCATTGACATCGAGGTCGAGAATAATGTTGCGCCCCGAAGCCGTGATGCGTTCAATCTCGCTGCGCAGCGTGCCGTAGAAACGGCCCGGATAGACCTCTTCATATTCAATGAAGCCTCCTTCGGCAATAGTATCGCGGAAGGCCTCCTCGGTCATAAAATAATAGTTCACTCCATCGATTTCGCCCGGGCGCGGCGAACGTGTAGTGGCCGAGACAGAGAAACCGAGATTTAGGTCGGCATCGTCCATCACAGCATTAATAATTGTAGATTTGCCGCAGCCCGAAGGGGCTGCGACAACGATTATTTTACCTTTATTCATAGCGGACACATTGAGAGCCGCCAGTCCGTGGACTGACTATTGATGAGCGGGACGCAGGAGGTCGTTTACAGTTTTGACAGGGTTGAACGTGGCTGCGGGCACTTCTACAAAGACAGTGTTCCAGTTGCTCATAGCTCCATTCCACAAGCCGGGAAGTTCGAGAGCACGGAGGTCGCGTCCGCCGAGCGACTTTTCAGAAATAAAGCCGGTTGCCGGATCGACATAGTCGGGCAGATAGTAGCTCGTGCCATCGGGACGGCGAAGATAGCAAACAAGGTCTACAGGGTTGAAATATCCTGCACCTTTCATCATCTCGGCATTTTCGGGCTTGGAAAGGTCGATTTGTGTTGATTCAAGAATCTGCGGAGCCGACAGTTTGCCGTCGGACGACATAGCCACGTAGGGGCCGCCACCGGGTTCGCCTTCGTTGCGTACCATGCCGCACACGCGCACAGGACGATCGAAAATGGTGAGTAATGCCGTGCGTCGGGCCTGGTCGTCGTCGGTGTCGAAGGCAGCACTGCCCACAAAAAGAACGGAGCGGCAGAAGTCGATTGCTTCGTCAACCACAGTTTTGTCGGCCGCGTCCTTGAGGCGTTTTGCGAAGTCGGCAATACGACCCTGAACAGAGAGGAGCAGACCGCCGAGGAGTTTTTTGTTTTCGATTGTCGGCTCGCGATGACTGTCGGCGACAATATTGTCGATATTTTTGATAAACACAACAGTACCGTTGACATCATTGAGGTTTTCAATCAAAGCACCATGGCCGCCGGGACGGAAAACGAGGCGACCGTTGTCGTCGCGGAAAAGCTCGTTGTCAGGAGTAACTGCTATGGTATCGGTGCTGGGCTTCTGTTCGGAGAGCGAAATTTCATACTTCACACCGAAACGCTCCTCCATCGCCGGCACAGCCTCGGCAAGTTTGGCTTCGAAAAGCTTGCGATGGTTCGACGACACGGTGAAATGAAGTTTCACCTTGCCTGCCGAAGCAGCCATCTGGGCACCTTCGGCAAGTTGCTCTTCAAGGGCTGTGCGGGTAGTTCCGTCGGCATAGCGGTGGAAGGTGAGCAGAGCTTTTGGCAGAGCGCCATAGTTCATGCCATCGGGCAGAATAATTGCAGCAACAACGTCCTTGGACCGGCCTTCTTCAATGAGTTGTTCGGGTGTCTTGCCATAGAGCGCATTGGTGGTTTGGCACAGTTGGTTGTAGAAAGCAAAACTTGCTATATTCTCTTTCAGCTCTGCCACGGGACTTCCGGCCTTAGGCTCGCTTTCCTCGCCGTTGACAAAGGCAAACAGGGCCTTGAACATGCGCGAAGCCGCTCCTGAAGCAGGAACGAATTTAAGCACTTCGCCATTATTGGCAAGATAGTCATTCCAGCGGTCAAGGCACTGGCTACGTTCATCGTCGGACAGGGCCACCATGCCGGTGCCCGGAGATGCCGGTGCTAATATTTTGAGATAGGGAAATCCGGTGCGGAACCGGTCTAATTGGGCCTCGACAACATCTATACTGATTCCTTTGTCGCGAAGCTGGTCGAGATCGGCTTGTGTGAAATGTGTCATGATAATGGAAGGTTGTAAGTTTTTCCAAAATTACAAAATATTTTTTATCCGCACATCCTCCGATGGCATATTTTTGTACCCGCCCAATGTTTTAGGACGGAATTTGGGACGGCTCATTTTTTTTGCTTACCTTTGCAGGAATTTAACTTTGAAACAAAAAACAAGACATGATAAAAGGAATCATCTCCATCTCCGGCAAACCCGGACTTTACCGTCTGGTGTCGCGTGGCAAAAACGCCCTTATCGTCGAATCGCTGCAAACCGGCAAACGCACACCCACCTACTCGCACGAGAAAGTTATTTCGCTTGCCGACATCACCATGTACTCCGACCACGGCGACGAACCTCTGCCCGACGTGTTTGAAAAGCTCCATGCCGTAGCCGAAGGCAACGCAATTGACATCAAGGCCTTTGCCAACGACGACGATATGCGCCAATATTTTGCCAAAGTGCTTCCCGACTTCGACCGCGAACGTGTCTATCCCTCTGACATCCGCAAACTCTTCAGCTGGTATAACCAGCTCATCGCCGCCGGCGTGACCGAATTCAAGGAAAAAGAAATTGCCGAAGACCAAGCAGCCGAAAACGCAGAAAAAGCCGACGAGCAGCAAGCATAACAGCAAATTTTCCCTTGCCATAAAGATTTCGCTCCGACATGGGCGAAATCTTTTTTTGTGTGATTGAATTACCGGCGAAGGAACAGCAAGGCAACGTATATGCCAAAAAATTCTTAACTTTGCAGCTGCTATGGGCCGAATAGATCAAGAAACCGTTCAACGAATCCTCGATACCGCCGACATTGTCGATGTGGTAAGCGACTTTGTGAAATTGCGCCGCAGCGGAGCCAACTACAAAGGCTTGTGTCCGTTCCACAACGAACGCACGCCATCGTTCTCGGTCAACAAGGCCCGAAACATCTGCAAATGTTTCAGTTGCGGCAAAGGCGGCTCGCCTGTAGGCTTCATCATGGAACATGAGCAGATGTCCTACAACGAGGCACTGCGCTATCTTGCACGGAAATACAACATAGAAATTGTCGAGCGCGAACTCAGCGACAGCGAACGCCAGCAAGCCAACAAACGCGAAGCCATGCTTGCTGTCAATGCCTTCGCCCTTGACCATTTCCGCAACAATCTGCTGCACACCGACGAAGGCCAGACACTGGCCATGCCCTATTTTCGCCATCGCGGCATCAACGATGCCATGATAGAGCGTTTCAACCTTGGATATGCAATCGACCGTCTCACCGAACTGCTCGACGCAGCACGAGGCAGCGGTTTTTCCGATACACATCTGATTGAAACAGGCCTTGAAGCAGAAGGAAAACACGGGCTCTACGACCGCTTCCATGGCCGTGTGATTTTTCCAATCCACAGCCTTTCGGGCCGAGTTGTCGGTTTTGGAGGGCGCACCATGCGCTCCAACAAAGATATAGCAAAATATGTCAATTCGCCCGAATCGGAAATTTACAAGAAAAAAAACGAGCTTTACGGCCTCTACCAGGCTCGTTCGGCTATAGGACGGCGTGACAAATGCATTATGGTCGAGGGCTACCTGGATGTTATCAGTATGCACCAGGCCGGTATCGAGAATGTAGTGGCATCGTCGGGAACATCGCTCACCGAGGAGCAGATTCGCACAGTGCACCGTTTCACCGAAAACGTGACGCTCATCTACGATGCAGATGCCGCCGGCATCAAGGCCTCGCTACGAGGCATCAACATGCTCCTTGCCGAAAAGATGAACGTCAAAGTGCTCGCCCTGCCGCCGGGCGACGACCCCGATTCGTTTGCCCAGTCGCACTCATCGACAGAAGTAGAACAATACTTGGCCGAAAACGAAAAAGACATCATAGCTTTTATGACCGAAAAGCTAATGTCCGGCATCAACCCTTCCGACCCCATGGCCAAGGCAAAGGTTGTGAACCAGATACTCCAGTCGGTGGCATGGGTCGATGAGCCTGTCAAAAGACAGGAATATATTGCCTTATGCTCTCGCATGCTCGACGTTCCCGAGGGTGTACTCATCAACCAGCTCAACATATTCATTACCCGCCGATACGAGGATGCCGAAAAAGCCCGGCAGCGCGAAGCCGCCCGCCAGAGCATTGCGTCAATCGACAAGGAAGAAAAGCCCGAAAGCCCCCGGGGTACCGAGACACCCGATGCCCATGCAACAGCAGACAGCGCCCAGGCAGCCGACACTGTCGACACCGCCCCCTTGCTCGTTCTTGACACCAACCATCTGAAGCCCTACGAAAAAATGCTCGTCACCTACGTGGCACGCTACGGTCTGCTATATGCCTTCGATGTTCGCCAAAACGATGATTCAGTTCTCAAGTCGACAGTCTACGATTTTATTTTGAGCGAATTAGGCTTTGACGACCTTCATTTCACCTACCCTCCATTTGCGGCCTTGATTGCCTACTTCGAAAAGATTAGAAACGAAATATGGCCGAACGAGCACGAACGCAAAGCTCAACAAATCGAAGAGCAGTGCCGACAACTGCTTGCAGAAAAAAGGCAGCAGGCAGCCCAGAAAGGATTGACTTTGAAGCAGATGGAAGATAATGACACTCGCATCTGCGCCGAAGTCGAAGAATGGCGCAAACAACAGCTCGACGAGTTCGACATCACCTTCGGGCAGCAGCAACTGGCCAATTCACCCGACGAGGCCATCCGACAACTGGCATCGTCGCTAATTGTCGACCGTTATTCTCTGTCGAAAATCTATCAGCGCCACGGCCATGTAGAGAGCGAGCAGGATTCGCTCTCCACCCTTGTGCCACGAGCCATCAACGAGCTTCGGAGCGCAGTAATAGCCGCCAACATTGCAGCTCTCAACCGCAGCCTCGCAGCCCTACCCCCCGGAAACGACGAACATGCAATGCAAATTCTCGCATCCATCACCCAATGGAAGGAAGTACAGAAACAATTGGGAAAAGTTCTTGGCGAACGCATCATCCTTCCCAACTGACAATCAGAACAAACCCCTGACAGCACTCAGCGTAAAACCGTCAGGGGCAATATTTATCAAGTTTATCGACCTTCGGCACAGCGGCGTATAGGCTCGGCCATGGGCGAAGCATAGCTTTTGTCATAATGCTTCCGGAGGGCTTTGGACATACGGTCCACCACCTTTGCATAAGCGGGGTCATGTGCCAGGTTTTTGGTTTCGAGCGGGTCGGTTTCGTAGTCATAGAGTTCGTAGTCGATCACCACCGATGAATCGAAGGGCAGATAACTCTTGAACCCTTTTGTCCACTGCACCAGACGATAGCGTTTGTCGCGGATTGAATAGCCGGTAATATCGTCCTTAAGTTCGTCGGCCTTGCCGGCAAGGTCAGTATCAGTGCTTATTGTATAATCTTCGGCACATGTGCGGCTAAACTGGCTCACTGCATAGTCCTTCACTTTTGCTTTTGGATTTTTGAGCATAGGCACGAGGCTGGTTCCGTCGAGCTGCTGCGGATGAGGCGTGGAGGTGAGCTGGAACAAGGTGGGAGCGATGTCAAGAAATTCCACAGGGCTGTCGGCAACGACACCTTGTTTCATTCCCGGTGCAGATATTATTAGAGGGACGCGCGTAGCTTGTTCGAAGTCGGTGATTTTGTTCCACAAACCGTGGTCGCCAAGATGGTAGCCGTGGTCGCCAAAAAGAACAATGACAGTGTTGTCGGCAAGGCCGTTTTCGTCGAGGGCATCAAGCAGCTGGCCAACCTGGGCATCAACATAGCTGATGCAGGCATAATAAGCATGGAGAAGGCGGCGCTGTGTGTTCTCGTCCAAGTGTTTGTAGTCGACATAGCTTTCGAATGGAGGAATGTCGGAGTAGCCTTTGATTTCGAGAGAGTTATGATAGGCATACTCGACAGGGTCGGACGATTTATCCTGAAATTTGGCTACAGGCATCTTGGAACGGTCGTACATGTCCCAATATTTTTTTGGAGCGCAGAAAGGCAGGTGTGGTTTCTTATATCCCACACCGAGGAAGAACGGCTTGCCGTCGGCCTTGAGCTTCTTCATGGTTTTGATGGCCTCGCGGGTGATGACACCGTCAACATATCCGTTGTCGGGAACATCGGCACATTCGGTGGCCACGCGACCGTTAGCCAAAGCATATGTGTTGCCCGGAGTTTTGACATAGGGCAAACTCCACGACTTGGGGTCGTTTTTCACAGCTTTATCAGTCAGAGGATGATATACCTTGCCGACACCGACAGTCTGATAGCCGTTGTTTTTGAGAGCCTCGGGCATGCTCACAATCTCGGGATTGTTCTTTCGGAACGAACCCATAAGCCACCACACGCCGGTATGGTCGGGATTGAGGCCGGTGAGAAGGCTTGAGCGTGTGGGACCGCTCAGAGCCACCTGACAGTAAGCATGGTTGAAGACAACACCGCGCTTGGCAAGACGATCCATGCCGGGAGTGTGGGCCAACGTATCGCCATAGGCCGAAATCCATGGTTTCATATCATCAATTGCGATGAATAGGACGTTTGGCCTGCTATCTTGCTGTTTATCGTTAGAAGCTTTCGCAACGGGAGCAGCTGCAATCGACAGCAAACCGGCTCCGCATATCATATTGTGAAATTTGACACTGTTTTTCATGTGTAATCAGAAATATTTCGTATTTTTGCACAAAGTTAAGTCAAAACAGTCAAAATAACAATACACAGCCATGAAAAAATTTATCATCGCTCTTGCCATAAGCTCCTTGTGCACAAACATTGGTTGGAGCCAAACGCTTGACACTAACGCTCTGAGCGACACAAACCCTTCCGTCGCGCTGCGAGTGTGGGAAGTTGCTCGCCATGTCAAACTTTCGGCAGCTGAACAGCAAGAGCTTGCCAGAGCTTTCGAAGCGTGCGATTCCGAATGGTTTGCGATGATGGCTTCTGATAGTGGCATCGAAGCCCAGGCTACACAGCGCCGATATCAGAAACTCAACGACAAAGCTATCTCAAAAATCCTCAGCAACGAACAGCAGGAACAGTACTATCGCGGAGTATTCAATGCCGAGGCCAACGCCGAAGGCAACGCCGTGGCCGACCGTTTGCAGAAAAAATATGGACTCACCGACCAAAACTGGAAATTCATCCGCATAGCATTCTATAAAATAGCCCTGGACAGCCGCGTAATCAACAAAATGCTCGCCGACAAACCGGCTGAAGCAAAGAAAAAGATTGCAGCTCTCCGCAAAGAACAGCTTGCAACAATCGAAGCCAAAGGCGGCATACGCGTTGATGCTGAGGGCAAAACAGTAAAAGTGATAAAACCCTTCAACCCCAACTCCTTGCATAAAGATTGAAGACGGTTCGACAATTTCTGTTAATCGCCGTGCCTTCACTCGCCGTGCCGAATCTCCCTAACTTCGATGAGCTAAAAATTGTTCGCGCTGCGAGAAAGCAATAATTGGTGGTTTTCATAACAGACTCCTGATTGTTCAGTTTTGCCCGTGTGGTTAAGTTCTGCCCTTCATCTTCGCCTACGAGCTTTATGGCGACGACTATGATTAAAGTTCGGTATTGGCGAACCATTCGCCGAAAGCAGCTTTGACAAATCGCTATGAACCTTATCAAAAGCATTGACCGCTATCGGGCGTGCCGAGGACTTTCTCCTGTTAGACTGAACACATGCCGGGCAAACTAAAAATGGAGCGTAACTGGTTGAGCTACGCCCCATTTTGTTATCGTTGATTTGGGGACTTATTTCACTTCCTCAAATCTAACTATATTTGATTACCAATTTTCTAGTGTCGTATGGTACAAAATATGGATATTCAAGTTCTTTGCGATTGAAGATTGTTATTGGAGCAAAGCGGCTTCGCCGATAACATAGGAATGACATCGGTTACCTTGTCGTTTTGAGTCTCATCTTGTTTCTTCCCATTCCTTTTTAACTCGCTCGACTTCCGCTATC
>CAJUAR010000065.1 GCA_910584495.1 uncultured Muribaculaceae bacterium | reverse complement strand
CACTCCAAGCCATGCGACCTGGTGATTAACAGATATTGTCGAACCGGCTCTAAAACGAAAACTGGCACATGACACCGGCGCGGCGAGCCGTGCGGTGGTCGCCGTTGAAATTGCGACGCATTGCAATGTCGAACTCCGCAGCAAACTGCATGCGCGGTGTCATGTGCCAAAAAACGTTCACGGCGCCGAACATGCCATATTTATATTCGTCGGGGCTGACAGCGTGGGAGGGAAGCAGACGGCTCTGGCTGGCTGTTGCCGACACAAAAAGGTTGGGACGGAAGTTATACTGCACGCCCAGGCACCAGCCCAGCGACGATGGCGCATAGAGCCTGCCCGGGGTGTCGGGGTCGGAAATAAGGTCGTAGCGGCCTATGAGCAAATCGCCTCCGAGGCTGCCAATGCCATGGCCGTAGTTTGCCGTGGCGTAACATGTGATTTGGGAATGAGGACGGCTCACCGAGCTTAGCAAAAGACCCCAACCGGCAACGTTATGGTTCTTTTCGGCTTTGAGGTCGCGGTAGCCCATAGTGCGAAGGATTCCTGCAAGACGCACATGTTGGCCCGGAGCCCACTGGAACTGCGCAAAAGCGGCGAAATCGGGCATCCAGTCGGAAAGTCTTTTGGTGTTCACGCCGTCGTCGCCAATACTTGTCGAAGGCGTTTCGGCCGACAGGGCAAAATACCATTTGTTTTTAATAACAGGCATATATCTCACCAGCACAGATGTCGGTGAGATTTTGTTGTTCGGTCCTTGTGCATCGACCGTCGGCGGCAGGGCTGCAGGGTCGGAGAAGGTACTTGCGGCGTAGCCGACAGTGAAATCGTTGATAATGGCATAGGCTTTTTTAAGATGAAGGTCGCGCGACTGATAGCCGTTGAAATTTGTCTCGATATAGAGTTGGTATTCGCCAAGCTGCTTGTTGCGGCCCAGCACGCGGAAGAAAAGACACGTGCCGGCAGGAGTAGTGCCGATTTGACGCATGCGTGTAGGGTCGGGATTCATGGGAATCAGGTAGGGTGCAAAGCCCGAAGCAGGAACAGCCCCGCCCCAGTCGTAGTAGGCACGCATGCGCACTGCCCCGCCTATGCCCATTGCCAGCTGGGCATCCTTGCTCATGAACAGAAAGTAGGGTGCGCTGGGATCCTGGAAGTGGCGGAATTGGTCGTAGTAGAACATCGAAATTCTACGGCGGATCGAATCGACCGTATTCTGGATATCTGCCGGGGCCGGTTTACCGTCGACAAAGACAATCTTGTTGGAAAGCAAAGTGCTGTCGATCTGGGCATCGGCCATAGGTTTCTGCCCCTGTGCGCCGAGCAGAGAAAACAAGCAGAGAGCAAATGTGAAAAAACGTCGCATAAAGCCAAATGATGAAGTTATGAAATGATAACAATCACCGGCTCAATGTTGTTTGATTTTTTTTGGTGCTCTGATGATGAAGAGGGAGAGGACGAAAAACACGGCAAGCATGGACATTACCAGGCCGCCCATGGTTCCGGCGGCGAGTGAGTGCCAGAAAGTTTCGCGAGTTTCGCCAATGAGGAATGGAATCAATTCGAGCACGGTCGATAGCACAGTGAGCAGGATGAAGGCCGCGAAGCCCCCGGTAGCTTTGAGTGTGAGTGCAATGGTGTTATTTCTCCTGATGCGCTCCTGATGTAAAACTATAAAAATAATTAAAGATTAAGCAAGTGTGGGAAAAATAGGTTAACTTTGCTGTGCTTTACAAAGTGAAAATTTTTTCAAGTTTGGAAAACGAAGTCTGATGAAACTTATAGATAGACCGTTGTACCACCGCCGATTAGAGTGCTTGATAAATACTCCCGATATTAAGATAATAACGGGAATCCGTCGTTGTGGAAAATCGAAATTGCTTGGTGCTTTTGCTGAATATATAGCAAAGACTGATGCAACGGCAAATATAATCAGCATCGATTTGACAAAACTCAAGTTTGAGTCTTTGAAGGAATATCATGCCTTGAACAACTATATAGAGCAACGATATAAAGAGAATGTCAACAATTATCTGTTGATAGACGAGGTGCAGCTATGCGAAAATTTTGAGTTGACAATCAACAGCCTGCACTCCGATGAGAAATACGACATCTATCTCACCGGATCGAATGCATTCCTTTTGAGCAGTGATCTTGCAACACTGTTCACCGGTCGTTATATGGAAATACATGTCTATCCCTTCAGCTTCAGGGAGTACTGTGCCTATTTTGAAATAGAGGGCGACTACGATGTCCATTTCGACCATTACATAAAACTTGGCGGTTTGGCCGGATCATATACATATAAGAAAGACTCAGACAAAGAGAAGTATATTCGTGATGTGTATGATACAATACTTATTCGCGACCTTGTGGAGAAATACAGGCTTGGAAGTGCGACTTTGCTAAAGAAGGTCGCAGAATACTTGATGGATAACGTAAGCAATATATCTTCAGCAAGAAACATAAGCAACATATTAATATCAGGTGGTACGGAGACAAATCATATGACAGTCGGTAGCTATGTAGAACATCTGTGCAACGCATTCGTATTCTACGAAGCCGGACGCTACGATGTTAGAGGCAGAACCTATCTTCAATCACTGAGCAAATATTATCTTGCCGATACCGGCCTAAGGTTTGCCGTACTTGGCAAACGCAACATGGATTGGGGACGTATGCTTGAAAACATTGTCTTCATAGAACTCCAACGTCGAGGATATGAGGTGTATGTGGGCAAACTCTATCAGAAGGAGATAGATTTCGTAGCTATGAAAGGCGGTGAGAAAATATATATACAGGTGAGCGATGACATCAGTGGTCAGGATACTTTTCGTCGGGAAGTAGAACCATTGCTGCAAATTCGTGATGCCTATCCTAAAATGCTGCTTGCAAGGACACGACATGAGGACAGCGACTATGAGGGAATAGCTGTGGTCGATATACCTCGATGGTTGATGAGATAGACGGACGGTCAAGCTCTTAAGGATTTCCCCGGTGTGGAAAACTATAAAAATAATTAAAGATTAAGCAAGTGTGGGAAAAATAGGTTAACTTTGCATTCGCCCTATAGTGCGGGCTCTTGAATTATGAAGAAAAAGACAATACTCAGTGCAATAGCCTTGGCCGTCGGAGCTGCCTTGTATGCTGCCTCCGGCGACAGCGTCATCGAAGAGGTGGCGTGGATGATTGGCGACGAGCCTATCTACAAAAGCGAGATAGAACAGGCTTATATGGACATGCAGAACGACCGCCAGGCCATCGAAGGCGACCCCTATTGCTTTATCCCCGAGCAGATAGCCATAGAACGTCTGTTTCTGCACCAGGCCGACCTCGACACCGTCGAAGTGCAGGAGTCGATGGTGCAGCAGCAGGTGGATGCCCAGATGAACTTTCTTGTCACCAACCTGGGAACACGTGAGAAGGTGGAGCAGTACTTCCGCAAGCCTTTTCCCGAAATCCGCGAGTACTATGCTACCAATATGCGCAACCGCACACGTGTGCAGCAAGTGCGCAACAGTCTGACCAAGAATCTGAAAGTGACCCCCGGCGATGTGCGCCGCTACTATAACACCCTGTCGCAGGACAGCATCCCGTATGTTCCGCTGCAGGTGGAGGTGCAGCTGCTGACACTCAACCCCGTGATACCGCGTCAGGAAATCGACGATGTCAAGGCGCGACTGCGCGACTACGCCGACCGCGTGACACGCGGCGAGAGCGACTTCTCGACCCTTGCCATTCTCTACTCCGAGGCCCCCGAGGGCGTTCGCGGCGGCGAAATCGGCTTTATGGGCCGCGGACAGCTTGTGCCCGAGTATGCCGCTGTTGCCTTCAACCTCAACGACCCCAAGAAAGTGTCGAAAATTGTAGAGACCGAATATGGTTTCCACATTATTCAGCTGATAGAAAAACGCGGCGACCGCATCAACACCCGCCACATCCTCCTTCGTCCCAAGGTGGCCGAAAAGGACCTGACTGATGCCCTGACACGCCTCGACAGCGTGCGAGCCGACATAGTGGACAAGAAACTGCTCACCTTCGAGGATGCGGTGCGCCTTGTGTCGCAGGACAAAGACACACGCATGAGCAACGGTGTGATGGTGAACCAAAACACAGGGACCACGCGCTATGAAATGTCGCAGCTGCCCCAGGAAATAGCCAAACAGGTGGCCGAACTGCAACCGGGCGAAATTTCGAAGCCATTCATCATGCGCGACCCCAAACACGACCGCGAAATTGTGGCCATGGTGCGTCTGAGCAAACGCCACGATGCCCACATTGCCAACCTCGGCGACGACTACCAGACTTTCAAGGATATGTACGAGGAAGCGCAGCGTCAGGCAATCGTCGACAAATGGCTTGCAAAAAAAATCAAGGAGACATACATCCGAATTGAAGAAGGCTGGCGCGGTTGCGAATTTCAGCACAAAGGCTGGATTAAGAACTGATTAGTTTCATAAATCAAAGATAGGACATGTTGAGCCGCAGGAGCTTGTTTATTCCGGCTTTGTTGCTGGGGTTGCCGTTGCTTTTCGCTGAATACCAGCGGCCGGCACCTCCCCAAATCAAGCCTGCCATACCTACGGCCAACCGCAACGTGCCCGACCGTATATTCCTCGAGCGCGCCGACGAGCTCCGCAAGGCCGAGACCGATTCGTTCATGGTGCTTGTGGGCGACGTGGTGTTTACCAAAGGCGGCATGACAATGCGCTGCGACAGCGCGCATTATTTCCCCGACACCGAATCGATGCAGGCCTTCGGCAATGTGAGCATGGAGCAGGGCGACACCCTCTTTGTCTATGCCGACGAACTCGACTTCGACGGACCGGCCGATGTGGCCACTCTCTATGCCGACACGGGCAAAAAAGTGCGTCTCATAAACCGCGACGTTACGCTCGAAACCGACATATTTACCTACGACCTGGGCATAGACCTCGGTTTCTATGATGTAGGCGGCAAGCTCTACGACCAAAAGAACACCCTCACTTCGCTCAAGGGCGAGTATGTGCCCAGCACAAAGGAGGCGAACTTCTACACCGACGTTCACCTCAACTCGCAGGACGAGAAGGACACGCTTAACATCTTTACCGACACTCTCTACTATAACACGGGCACGCATGTGGCGGAGCTTCTCTCGCCCAGCGAAGTGTATAATGCCCGGGGTGAAATCTATACTCGTTCGGGGGTGTACGATACCGACAGCAACCGTGTGACGCTCTACGAACGTTCGACAGTGGTGACAAAAGAAGGTCAGACCCTCGTTGCCGACACAATATTTTACGACCGCACGGCAGGTTATGGCGAGGCCTTTGGCAATATGGTGCTCACCGACACGGCAAAGAAAGTGGATGTCTACGGTGCCTACGGCTACTATAACGAACTGGCTGACAGCTCGTTTATTACAGGACGAGCCATGATTACGCAGCTTAGCGACACCGACACGCTCTATCTCCACGGCCGGTATATAGAGAGCTTCCGCGTGTTCGACACCATACAAGTGGCTGCCGACACCGTGGCCGGCACTCCCGAAATGACACGTATCGACACTACGCATGCTGCCGTGGTCTACCCGCGTGTGCGTTTTTTCCGCCGCGACATGCAGGGCATCTGCGATTCGATGCGTTTCACCGAGAAAGACAGCATGCTGCGCATGTACACCCACCCTGTGGTGTGGAACGAAAATCAGCAGATTTTCGGCAACATCATCGAAATCCATTTCAACGACAGCACCATGGAGAGTGCACGACTGCCCAAACAAGGATTTGCAGCTTCGCACATCGAAGGCCCGCACTACAACCAGCTCAGCGGCAAGGAGATGTTTGCGCAGTTCGAAAACGGACAGCTGCGCCGCCTCGACGTGAGCGGTAACGTGGAGATTATAATGTATCCCGAAGAAAATGATTCGACAATCAACAAAATAGTAAACGCAACAAGTAGCTTTATGACGGTATGGTTCAAAGGCCGGGTGACAGAGCGTGTCAAGCTCTGGCCCAAGACCGAGGGAACCACCACTCCGTTGTTCCTGGCTCGAAAGAGCCTCTTTTATTTACCAAAATTCCAGTGGTACGAAGGTTTGAGGCCTCTCAACAAGGACGATATCTTTATTATCCCGAAAGAAATGGACGACCTTATGAGCGGCAATGCTGAAAACAATGATGTCCGAAAAAAGACCACTATTCAAACCTCTGTCCAATAAGTTTGTTCTAACCAACGTAAACAATTATTCGAAATGACTGAATCATGTAATAACATAGAAAATCAATCTTTCGACGACATTCGACCCTACGATGACGGTCAGTTTAAAGAAAAGATAGCGCAACTCGTTGAAGAGCCCGGCTTTGAACATGCAGTGCGCTGGGTTATGCCCGATGTGGACTATCCCGAGTTTGTCCGCAACCTTCTGACTGTCGAGACCCAGAACGATTTTCAACTGAAAGTTATGGCGCCGTTTCTCGAGCTCCTTGTGTCCAAAACCACTCATGGGCTCTCAATGGACGGCGAGGAGAATTTCAAGCCAGGAACGGCTCACGTTCTCATCACAAACCATCGCGACATTGTGCTCGATGCCTCCTTCCTCAACCTTTGCTTCATCCGTAACCAACAGCCCACCACCCAGGTGGCCATAGGCAACAACTTGCTCATTTACGACTGGATTACGGACCTTGTGAAGCTCAACCGCAGCTTCATCGTCAAGCGCGACACCCGTGTGCGCGAGGCTCTCGATGCGGCCAGACACTTGTCGGCATATATCCATCAGACTGTAGCCCGCGATCATGAATCGGTGTGGATTGCTCAGCGAGAAGGGCGTGCTAAGGATTCGAGCGACCACACGCAGGAGAGCGTGCTGAAGATGCTGGCCCTCGGCGGCGGCGACGATGTGCGCGCTTCGTTGATGGAGCTTGACATACTGCCGGTGTCCATCAGCTACGAATACGACCCCAACGACTATCTGAAAGTTCGCGAATTCCTGCTCAAACGCCGCGACCCTGAATATAAAAAGACACAGCGCGACGACCTTTTCAGCATGGAAACCGGACTGCTGCAGCAGAAAGGCCATGTGCATTTCCATGTGGGACGCGGCATCAACAGGGCGCTCAGTGCGGTGCCCGAGGCTTCAAAAGCCGAAGACCTGCGTCTGACCTGCGAACTTATCGACCGCGAGATTCACAGCGGCTACCGCATCTATCCCTGCAACTATATTGCCTTCGACGAGCTGCAAGGCAGCACGCTCCATGCGGCATATTATACCGACGACGATGTGCGCACCTTCAACGAGTACATCGCCGGCCAGCTGGCAAAGGTTGAGGAAGAGAATATCACTCCCCAAGAGGAAATCTTTATGCGCAACATGATGCTCACCATGTACGCCAATCCTCTCAAAAACCAAAAGGCTGCCACTACCGTACAGTCCTGATGCGTCTGCCACTGCTGCTCATATTGCCACTGCTGCTCCTTGGAGTGTTGCTCGACTGGTACATCTGCCGGGCCGTTGCTCTGCGCTGCAAAGTCCGTCCCCGGCTGTGGCGCAACGTGGTGGTATGGAGTGCGGTGGCTCTGAATGTGGGGCTTGTGGTGCTAATTGCATGGCCCAAGAAGAGCAGCTCCGACGACGGTCTGCTCGCAATGATGTGGGCCTTGTATGCCTATCTTTCGGTCTATCTTGGCAAAGCATTGTTTGTGGTTGTCGACCTTGTAGGTAAAATACCTTGTCTGTTCCACCGTCCGCGGCTTCGCGGCTTCGACATTGCAGGCTTGTCGCTCGGTGCTCTTCTTTTCATCGGTTTGTGGTTAGGGGTTGTCAACACCCACCGCACAGCCGTGGAGGAGGTGGAAATTGCCGATCCTTTGCTGCCGGTGTCTTTCGACGGATTCAGGGTGGCACAGATTTCCGACCTGCATGTGGGTTCTTATGGCACCGATACCGCTTATCTGGCACGTGTTGTGGAGCAAGTGAACGAGCTCAAGCCCGATGTTGTGCTTTTCACCGGCGACATTGTGAACCGCCGCAGCTCGGAACTGCGACCTTTCGTTGCCACATTATCGCGCCTTATTGCCCCTTATGGTGTGTACAGCATACTTGGCAATCACGACTACGGCGACTATTATCACTGGCCCACGCACGAGGCAAAACAGGCTAACATGCACGAGCTTAAAGAGATGCAGCGGCAGATGGGCTGGACTATGCTCAACGATTCAACGACCGTGCTTCGCCGCGACAACGATTCGATTGTGGTGATTGGCGTTGAGAATATCGGCGACCCTCCCTTCCCTGTATATGGCAGCCTCGATGATGCATATAAGGGCGATTTGGCTGATTCGTCGTTCAAAATACTGATGAGCCACAATCCGGCTCATTGGAATGCCGACATACGGAATGCGCCCGACAAAAACATAGCTCTCACACTTTCGGGCCATACACATGCCATGCAGTGCGAGCTGTTTGGCTGGTCTCCGGCCAAGTGGAAATATAAAACCTGGGGCGGCCTCTACAGCGACGAGGACCATGCGCATCTGCTCTATGTTAACATAGGCATAGGCGAGGTGGCAATGCCGGCACGCATAGGTGCCACACCCGAAATTACACTTTTCATTCTGCGCAATGCTGCCCGACAATGACCAATATGTGATTTGTCTGGGCTCCAACACCCCCGATGCGAAACAACGGCTCGACGAAGCTGCTGACTATATCGCAAGGTGCGGTTCAATAGTGCGTGGCACAGACTGTTATCCTACTGCACCGGAGTATGCCGGCGAAAAGTTTCCGTATCTGAATCGTGTTCTTGTATTGGACTGCCCCCTTGGCGAGGACGGGCTTCAAACCTTGCTAAAGAGCTATGAATCGGCGGTTCGAGCCCGTTGCGTGCAGCCGGGCAGGGTGAATCTCGACATAGACATTGTGATGCACGGAAGCAATGTGTTGCGCCCGCGCGATTTTGCCGCCAAATATTTCAAAATGGGTTTTGCTGCCTTACATTCCCGAAAAGCCCATGAAGGCCATGGCGAGGAGGCCGGCGCTGATGAGGGCGATGGGCACACCGCGCATGGGGCGGGGAACATCTACGAGTGCGAGACGGGTGCGGATGCCGGCAAAAAGTATCAATGCAAGCGTGAAACCTAATGCTGTGGCAATGGCGTAGACAATGGAGTGGAAGAATTCAAAGTTTTTCTGCGCAACGATGATGGCCACGCCGAGTACGGCGCAGTTGGTGGTGATGAGCGGCAGGAAGACGCCCAAAGCTGCATAAAGCCCCGGCGAACTTTTTTTCATAATGATTTCGAGCATCTGCACCAGCACGGCGATGACCAGGATGAATGCTATGGTCTGTACGTAGCCAAGTCCCAGAGGAAGAAGTATATAGTGCTGCAGCATCCACGTAACAGCCGTTGCAACAGCCATTACAAATGTTACAGCCGCACCCATGCCGAATGCCGAATCGAGGTTTTTCGACACCCCGATAAAGGGACAGATGCCCAAGAACTGGGCAAATACTATGTTATTGACCAGAATGGCCGAAAAGATGATGGCAAGATATTCAAGCATTGCTTTAGCGCTTCTTTATGTAGTTGAACAAAGCTATTAGAAGTCCCAGCACGATGAAGGCTCCGGGAGCGAGAATGAAAAGCAGGGCCCCGTATCTGCCGTCGAAAATCTGTGCGCCGAACACGGCCCCGGTGCCCAGAAATTCGCGAGTGAGGCCTATGGCTGTCAGAGCCAGTGTGAATCCGGCTCCGATGCCTATGCCGTCGGCAGCCGACAGCAGCACGCTGTTGCGCGAAGCAAATGCCTCGGCACGTCCCAGAAGGATGCAGTTCACCACAATGAGAGGGATGAAGATGCCGAGCGATGAGTAGAGGGCGGGAGCCCACGCCTGCATCACCATCTGAAGAATGGTTACAAACGATGCTATGACGGTGATAAACACCGGAATACGGACTTTGTCGGGAACGACGTTGCGTATTGCCGAAACTGCGGCATTGCTGCAGATGAGCACGGCCATGGTGGCAAGGCCCATCGACATGCCGGTTAGTGCCGACGAGGTGGTGCCCAGAGTGGGGCACATGCCCAAAATGAGCACAAAGGTGGGATTGCGTTTGACAATGCCGTCGACTATTACTTGAAGAGCGTTCATTGCTGTGCTGTGAATTTTTCAAAAACTGAACGGGCTTTGTTGAGGGCTTCCACAAAAGCTCGCGAACTTATTGTAGCCCCGGCCATGGCGTCGATTTCGCCTCCGTCGGCTTTAACTTTGAGTGGCACAGAAGTGCCGATGACGTTATGGCTCGTGCCTTCGTCGTCGAACCAGGTTTGCATGTTTGCTCCCAGCCCCGGTGTCTCGCTGTGGCTCAGCACGCTGTAGCCTTTCGCACGTCCGGCAATGTCGAAGCCGAAAAGAATTGTCACTCGGCCTCCGAATCCATTGTCCGAGAACGATTCGACGGCTGCACCTACCGCTTGACCTTCGCTGGCGGCAGGATAGACCGAGAGACCTTCGACTGTTGTGCATTGTTCGTAGGGGTCGTTGTCAAACTGTGGCAGAACTGCCGCCAATGCCTCTTTCTTGGCCTTGAGCTGTGCCTCGGCTATGGGGTCGGCAGTAAAGAAGTTGACAATGCCCAGGGCTGCACCGGCCAGAACAGTTAGCACGGTGAGCGATATGGTCATGGTTTTGAGATTCGATTTCATGCTGCTTTGCTTGTTTTAGGTGAGTAACGGCGTGGTCGGAAATAACGGTCGATTAGCGGCGTGCATCCGTTCATCAGCAGGATGGCAAACGACATACCTTCGGGATATGCTCCCCAGCGGCGGATGGAGGCGGTGATGATGCCGATCAGCAAGCCGTAGAACACCATGCCCTTGGTGGTCATGGGCGATGTCACATAGTCGGTGGCCATGAAGATGGCCCCGAGCAACAAGCCGCCGCTTAGTATGTCGGGAATAATGGGAAAGCCGGCAATAAGATCGATGATGGCAAGACCGGCAATGATGCTAAGTGGTATCCATGCCTTGATAACGCGCACTGCAAGGAGGTAGGCAAAGCCCAGCAGCAGGGCTGCGGCGCTCACTTCGCCCATGGAGCCGCCGATGTTGCCCAATAACATGTCGGTATAAGCTGGAAGTTGCGAACCGGCGGCTCCCTCTTTGAATATAGAGAGGATTGTTGGCCCGGTGGCACCGTCGGCGAGGGGAAATGCACTCTGGGGCATAGGCCACGAGGTCATGGCCACGGGGAAGGAGATGAGCAGGAACACGCGGCCAACAAGTGCGGGGTTGAATATGTTGCAGCCCAGACCGCCAAATGCCATCTTGGCAATGCCTATGGCCATTATGGCCCCGGCAACAATCATCCACCAGGGAAGCGACGAAGGCAGGTTGAGAGCCAGAAGCACGCCGGTGAGGGCTGCAGAGCCGTCGGCCAGTGTCGATGGACGGTGCAGCATATAGCGGGTGACGAGCCATTCCACACCCATGCACGATGCTGTCGATATGAGTAGAACTTCGAGTGCCGGCAGTCCGAAATGCCACAGAGCCACGGCTATGGACGGTACCAGGGCCACAAGAACATGAATCATTGCCCGGGACGTGGTGTTGGCGGTGTGGATGTGGGGCGACGGCGAGAATACAAACTTTGATTCCATCTTTATGTGTGTTTGCTTGGCTTATTTCGATCGTTGTTTGGCAATTCGTATATAGTCGACAATGGGGCGCGACGATGGGCATATATAGTTGCACGATCCACATTCGATGCAGTCGGCAACCATGGCGGCGCGGGCTTCGTCCCACAGGCGCAGACGGCCGTAGGTGCCCAGCAGGTAGGGTTCGAGCCCCATCGGGCACACATCGACACAGCGTGCGCAGCGTATGCATGCCTTGGCGGGTTGGCGCATGCGGTTAGCCAGCAGTAGCACGCCCGATGTGCCCTTTGTCACCGGGGCGTCGAGGCGCACGGCAGTGCGGCCCATCATAGGGCCGCCCAGAATGGCGCGACACTCCTTAGGCAGGGTGAAAGGCAGTTCCGATATGGGAGTGCCGATGGCCGTGAGATAGTTGCGTTGCTGGTCGGCAGGAATGTCGCCGGTAACGGTGATTATGCGCTCGATCAGCGGCATGGACGTGCACACCGCCTGCCACACGGCAAAGGCAGTGGCCACATTGTTGACAACGGCTCCAACGGCGATAGGCAGCGTTCCGGAGGGCACGCGTTGCTTTGTGACAGCTTCGATGAGTTGTTTTTCGCCGCCTTGCGGGTACTTCGTTTTCAGGACCATGACTTTGATGTTGTTCAGGCTTGAACAGGCATGTTTCATGGCCGCTATGGCGCGTGGTTTGTTGTCTTCGATGGCGATGACGGCTTGTGGCGCGCCTGTGGCTTTGAGCATAAGGCGCACGCCGCCTACAATCTGCGAGGCGAAGGCCTGCATCAGGGCATCGTCGCAGGTGAGGTAAGGCTCACATTCACAGCCGTTGACAATCAGAATTTTGGCTGCCCCTTCCGGCGGTGCGGCCTTGACATGTGACGGGAATGTAGCTCCTCCGAGGCCCACAATGCCGGCTTTGGCAATAAATTTCCGCACCGTTTCTGCATCGATTCCTGCCGGATATGTTGCCGAGGGGAGTGTGCGCTGCCAGTATAGTTCGCGGGCTTCGGTGTCGGCCCGGTGCTCCTCGGGCGAGGCTTTTATGATGATGGCTTTAGAAGACATGCCGTTGGGCATGGTCACATTGTCGATAGCGCTTACGGTGCCGGAGATCGGGGCATGGATGCGGGCGCTGATAAAGTTTTTAGCCTGTGCGATGCATTCGCCGCGGGAAACGTGCTGGCCCTTTTCGACCAGCGCTTGTGCCGGAGCACCTATGTGCTGGCTCAGAACCACGCATGCCGTCATAGGCAGCGGCTGGCGTGTGATGGTTGGCGAGGCTGTTTTGTGTTCGGCGGGATGGATGCCGCCGATGCTGAATGTCTTTTTCATTGTGCCACCTCCTTTACTGTTTTCTCGGTTTTAGCCGGCGGTGTGAATGAGGCATGTATGGCCCCGGTGGGGCATTGGCTCACGCACAGGCCGCAAGCCTTGCAGACGTCGGGATTGATATATGCAAGATTGTCGGCAATGCTTATTGCTCCGAAAGAGCATGTTTTCTGACACTTGCCGCAGCCAATGCATGCCGAAGAGCAAAACTTGCGAGCCACAGCTCCTCGGTCGCGGTTGGCGCAGGCCACCCACACTCGGCGTTCGCGGCGTCCAAGAGGGCGAAGTTCGAGCAAGTTGCGCGGACACTCGGCCACGCATGCTCCGCACGCTGTGCATTTATCGGCATCGACCACCGGCAGCCCCGTGGCGGGATCCATGCTGATGGCTCCGAACTGGCACACTTGCGTGCAGTCGCCGCATCCCAGACAGCCATAGGCACAGCCTGAAGTGCCGGTGCCCACGGCGTTCATCACCCGGCATGACTTGGCTCCGTCGTATAGGAAGGTTTGCGGACGTGCCGTGCAGTTGCCGTCGCAGCGCAGCACAGCTATCCGGCGGTCGGTTTTCACAGGCTCCACGCCTAAAATTTTGGCTACGCGTGCCATGCCGTCAGGGCCTGAAACCGGGCAGTTGAGCCCTTCGAGGGAGCCTTTTTCGACGCATGCCGTTGCAAAGTCGCGGCAGCCCTTGAAGCCGCAGCCTCCGCAGTTAGCTCCGGCAAGCTCGGCGCACACGCTGTCGATGCGCGGATCTTCGTGCACCGAAAATCGTTTGGCGGTGAAATATAGAACCAATGCTCCGACAAACCCAAGAATGCCTAATAAAATAATGGTGTACACTATCAGTTGCATACCACAAAAATATGTTGAATTTTAGACTATGATTTGTTATTTTGTCAGCTTCACTATTGACCAGGTTTGGTCATTACGTCTTCCCAGCAGATAGACCGCGGCATAGACTGCCGCTACTGCTATAAAGGCCGCCACGCATGCCCACAGTTCTGTGGCTCCAAGTTGCAAAGCCACTACAAGCGCAATGATGAATGTAGCCAGTGGGATGACGAGCAGGCGGGTTGTGGCTTTAGTTCCTATGCCGGACGGTGCCGACAATGTCACTTTATCGCCTTTGCGGGCCGTGAGAGCCTGTTCTGGGCTGAGGACGACATCGACCGTGGTCGAAGCCCCTCCGCAGAACGAAGCTGCCGAACAGCATGAGCATGCCTCTGCCGATGCATCAAGAATCTTTACTTTTGCTCTTGATCCATCGATAGTTACAATTATTCCCTTGTGGAGTATGCCGCCGCGTTTCATTGCTCTGTGAATTGGTATGCAAAATTACGGAAATTTTTCTGCATTTTAAAACAGCTTATTTCAAAAAATATTAAAAATCTGCGTTTGGCAGTAGTCAAAATTCTTCTTGGTGAGACTATGCATAGCTAAAGCGGCATCCAAACAGTCGAAGATACTGTCTTCGACTGTGCGTATTTGGCCGAGACCATGGTGGCTGCGGCATCGGAATCGAGGCTCGAGGAGCGGTGCGGCAACCATGTGTTCTTCGATAAGGTGCTCGAACGGTCCTATAACGATTACGGCTACCGGGCTGAGGGCACATACCACTACAACATTTCAGAATCTTACTACGACATATCGCCATACGTGTGGTGCGCCGCCAAGCCCATTAGGTTAGTGGATGGATACGGTGAACAGCCCTTTCTTTGCCCTCTCTTTGAGCACCTGTGAATTATTCAGGTTAAGAAAATATTTTGCTAATTTGTAGAATATGTGTACATTTGCAGACGTGTTTTGAAATTTTTCTTCACATACATGGAAAAATGCGAAGGAAGCTGAACGCTAAATCTGACCAATTAATTATATCCGATGAAAAACAAATTCTTTTCACTATTCTTTGTAATTTTTGCATTTGCCACTGTGAATGCTTCCGACACCACTCCCGGCTGGCGTCTGTCTTGGGAAGATAATTTCGATACGGCTATTGACAGCACTGTATGGAGCAAGTGTGACAGAGGTGGGGCTGACTGGTGCAATACTATGTCGAAAGAAGACTGTCTTTTTGATGTTCGCAACGGCATTCTTGTCCTACGCGGAATGGTGAACCCCGATACGGTGTCCGACCCCTCTCCTTATATTACCGGTGGCATCTGGACCAAGGGCAAAAAGGCATTCGAGCCAGGCAAATTCGAGATCAAGGCCAGGCTGCATGGAGCCAAGGGCGCATGGCCGGCTATTTGGCTTCTGCCTTTCGAAACAGAAAAATACATGTGGCCCACGGGAGGTGAAATCGACATTATGGAGCGGCTCAACAACAATCATATCGCTTACCAGACCGTCCACACCCACTATTCATACACTTTGGGAAACAAAAATAATCCACCTCACGGAGGAATATATCCCATCGATCGCGACGGCTGGAACGTCTATGGAGTGGAGATACACCCCGATAAATTGGTCTTTTCCATAAACGGAAACACCACTCTTGTCTATCCCAAAATCAATGACGGCAAAGACGGTCAGTTCCCGTTCTATATTCCTCAATACCTGCTCATCGACATGCAGCTTGGCGGCCAGTGGGTAGGCGATGTCGACCCCGACGATCTCCCCGTGGAAATGGAGGTTGACTGGGTTCGTTATTATACCCCGGAGAAATAGCCGCCGGACCGGAACGAGAGTATCGACTGACCATATATAGGCAGACCTAAGAAATTACTACTTTCTCAAGATATATATATAAAAACACCGTCCGAGCGGACGGTGTTTTTGTTTGAGGATGTATTCTTACTTTAGAGTGACGGTTTTCTTTTCGTTGAGGATGGGGAGCATGCCTTGGCGAGTGCCGCGAGCGGGCTGGGCTTTGATTCGCGGACGGATAGCGGAGTTGCTTGTCACGGTCGAGCGCGAAACGTCGGGGGTTGTGAAGCGGAGCTCGGTAACAGGGCCCCACTGGCCGTCGATGTTCTTAGCGGCAGCAACGGCAACGGCTTCTGTGCCGGGGTCGATCTGGAAGTCGGTGCTCACAGGTTCGTAGAAGAACCAGCCGGCCATGTCGGGAATCGGGGGCTCGGAGCAGACATATGCTTTGGCTTCTTCGGCATTGTAGGAGTCGGCCTTGTAGACAGCGAAGCGGTAGGCTGCGGCCTGGTCGTTGGGAGTGTAGGTGATGAACTGCGAGTATTTCATTTCGCCGCCCCAGTCGGTTAGTTTGTAGTCGCCGAGTTCCATTGCTACGGAAGCTTCGCCCTGGCCTCCGAGAGCGAGAGTGGAGAGAGTGAAGCACTGAGCGGGAGCTGCGTTGTCGTTCCAGTCGAGGCAAACGACAAAGATTTCGTACTCGGTGTTGGGGTCCATGTCCTTCCATGTGAAAGTGCTGACTTCGGTTTCTTTGACACCCCAGGATATAATCATCTGTTCGAAGTTGGCAAAACCGAACATAGGAGCGAACTGCTCGTACTGGCGCTGGAGCGAGCCTTTGTCGCCGGCAACGTAGTAGTAAGAAGTAACGTCGTCGTTAGGAGTGAAAGTGCAGGTGAATTCGTATTTGCCGATTGAATCGTATACGCAAGTAACTTTGGGGTCGCCTTCGATGACTGCTTTTGGAGTGTGGAATTCGTCGCGGCAAACACCGTCGGCCACACCGTAGTAGTCGTAACCCACGGTGATAAGGGTGTAGTCGGTATCGTAGTCAAGAGTGAAGCCGGACATTTCGGCGTCGGTGTAGTCGTCCCAGAAGGTGGGTTGCTCGCTTCGGTTGAGGTAGCTTATAACCTGCAGAGGGTCTGTCAGACGATTGGCGATGACGGAGGGTAGAATAGCCAGGTTGTAATAGTTGCACTGTTCGGATTTAGTGACAGAAACTTTAATTCCTTCGCGGTCGAGGAATTCGAGGAATTTGACTTCGGCCTTGGCTTCGCCTTCAACTTTGGCAAAAGAGATTTCTTTGACACGGTCGAGGACATAGCCTTTGTACTGGTCGATGTTGTCAACAACCAACAGGCGGTTTGGTTCGGTTGTGTCGGTGGCCTGTGCAAAAGCCTGGACACCAAGAGTGAGTGCGGCAAGCGCTATGCTGAGTTTTTTCATTTCTTGATAAATTTGATTGATTGTTTGTTAACTGAGATTAGGTAGACACCTGCAGGGAGGCTTGAAACGTCGACACTTTGTCCGCTCCAGGCATCGACCTTGAGGGCTTGCGCACCGCTGATTGAGAACACAGCGAGGGTAGTGGCGTTGCCGGTATATCCGTCGAGCTGGAGGATGCTTTCGACGGGGTTCTGGCGAAGTTTCAGCGCGCCTTTGTTGGCCAGAAGGTCCTTGACACCGGAAGAAATCCCGGTTTCAAAACTGAGTTTGGAATAGTCGGTAAAGGGAAAAGCTGACACATTTTCGCCGTTCACCACTTCCATGCCAGTTGCGCTGAATCTCACCTTCGTATCGACAGTGAGGTCGACATATGCCTTCTCAGCATCTTCGGCCTTGGGCAGTACCACCACCCTGCTGTCGGCAAAAGCTCCGATCGAGCATGTTGCCATTAGCATGGCTGCTAACATCGGGTCTTTGACAGAATAAAATTTTGGGGCCGGCGAATCTTTTTGACATTCAG
>CAJUAR010000064.1 GCA_910584495.1 uncultured Muribaculaceae bacterium | reverse complement strand
ACGCGTAACAATTAAATCGGTTCGAGCAAACGGATTGGCTGCGAATTTGAGGAATTATGCAAATTTAGTTCTTGCGGCGTTATGGCGGATTATCCGATAAGCGGTGCATGTTTCGGCCGGTTATAATTAAAACAGCCCCGCATAGGGGTGCGGGGCTGTGGCTTGATGAGTTGAGACTGCTTATTTTGCTGCAAGGGGAGCGGGGACGTTGTAGACGCGAGCACCGAGTTCCTGATCGAAGGAGTAAAGAGCCATAGTGTTGTCGCCCATCATTTTGAGACGGTCGATGAGCTGGCGTGCATTTTCTTCTTCTTCCACTTGTTCGGCTACGAACCAGTCGAGTTTGCCGCGTGTGGCATAGTCGTGTTCTTCTTCGGCAAGTGCGTAGAGCGCGTTGATCAAAGCAGTCACTTTTTCTTCGTGTGCGAGAGTGTCGGTAAAGGCGGCGAGGGAGTCGGGCCATTCGGTAGGCACAGCGTCGATAGCTTTGAGCACCACGCGACCGCCGCGCGACAGGAGGTAGTTGATGAAGATTTCGGCATGAGCCTGTTCTTCTTTGAACTGGATACGGAACCAGTTGGCAACGCCGCTGAGGCCTTTGTCTTCAAAGTTCATACCCATGGAGAGATACAGATAGGCCGACCAGAGTTCGGCGTTGATCTGTGCATTGATTGCATCCTGAATTTTTGGACTGATCATTTTGTTTTTTTTTAAGGGTTGGTTATGTTGACTGTTTATTTACGGATGGCAATGCCCAGCGGTTTGCGGAAATCACATTCGCGCTTCAGGGCAGGATGGAATGAGAAGTTTTTCGACAGTCCGGTGGTATCGGCCTTGTGTGTTACGAAAATCACCGTGCCGGCGGGGTAGTCGGCGGCTTTTTCGAGCGATTCAACGCCGCGCAGACGGTCGTTCATATAGTAGTTGATGGAGTACATGCGGGGGTAGGGCCAGCTGTCGATGCTCAGCATAGGGGTGTTGTCGGGCATGGCGCGCAGTTTTTCGACCAACGACATGTCGCTTCTGGGATTGAGGATTGCCGGCTGAGCCACGGCGGCATAGGCCAGGTATATTGCCCATACATTGACCAAGGAGTGTCCCACGGGGCTGTGACGGTTCACAAACCATGCTATGCCGGTGCTGACGGTGATGGCAAGAATGATGTAGTGCCACCAGGGAATTGTATCGACCACTACGCCTTTTACCGGCCAAATCTGCATTGCTGCAAGTGCCAGCGGAGCAAGCACGGCGATTATGGCCATGATCCAGGCGAAGACGCGGTTGACCTTTATGGTTTCCACGCTGTCGATGACCGATGTGATGCCATAGCATATAAATGGATATGCCGGCAGGAGATAGACGCTGCGTTTGCTCGCCGGGATGCAGTAGAATCCAACGACAACCACGGCTGCTACAAGGGCAAACATCCCAGCCGGTTTGAGTGGCCTGCGGCTTGCTTTGCCTATGCAGACGAGCGACATGAGCATGAGGAGCATCCACGGCAGCATGCCGTAGGCAAGGGTCATAAAGTTATACCAGATGGGGTTTTCGTGGCTCTCGTATGACATGGTGCCCGTGAGGCGGCCGATGTTTTCTTCGTACATCAATGCGTAGAAGTCTTCGCCGCCGCGAAGGTATGCCTCGTAGTACCATAATGCGGGGAGCACCATCGACAGCAGAGCTACAAGCACAAGGATGCCGAGGGTTGTGAAAAAGCGTTTGCCGCTGATGAGCCAGTAGATGCCCACGGCGAGGCAGGGCAGAAGCACGCCTATGGGGCCTTTGGTGAGTGTTGCGCAGGTGAAAAGTGCTATTACGGCAAGATATCGTAGCCATCGGGTGTGCGATATTCGTTCTGTTTCGCGTCCTATGTCGAAAAGCAGTAGCATGCCCGACACCATGCATGCGGTCAGCACCATGTCCAGACGGCATATGATGCCCGAGCGGAACACCTCGAAGCTTGTGGCAAGGACAAGGGCGAAAATCATTCCGAAACGAGTGCCACGGTTGCGCACGGCCCAGCGATAGCCCATCATCACCATAAAAATGACAGCCAGTGCCGAGGGCAGACGCGAGAGATATTCGTTGACAACGCCGCCATTGAAGAGCCATGCAAGGCCGGCAATGAGCCATGCCATGAACGGTGGTTTGAAGGGCAAGTCGGTGCCATAGCTCACCGGAAGCACCCATTCTCCGCTCTGGAGCATGCTCATGGCCACTATGGCTTCGCGGGGCTCGCCTTTGGAGCTGTAGAAAGTTTCGCCCAACCATGGCAGGAAAAGGATTGCGAGAGCCAGAAGCACAATCCAGGTTGCTCCGGGAAGGTAGGTGTCGTGTCGGTAGTTCATAGCGTTGTTGTTTAAGAAATAATCGTTATCCAAAAAGAACACGGAAAGCATCGGCCACCTTGCCCACCTGGTGGAGGCGGATGGTGAGCTTGGAGGTGTCAAAGCCTTTGATGTTGGATTCGGGAATGAGCATGTCGGTCATTCCCAGTTTCTGGGCCTCTGCAATGCGTTGTTCAATGCGAGTGACGGGGCGTATTTCGCCGGTAAGGCCCACTTCGCCGGCCATGCACCAGCCGTGAGGAATGGTCATGTCGACATTGCTCGACAGGATGGCTGCAATTACTGCCAGGTCGAGGGCGGGGTCGTTGACTTTGAGGCCTCCGGCAATGTTGAGGAACACGTCCTTGGCACCAAGTTTGAAGCCCACGCGTTTTTCGAGCACGGCCAGGAGCATGTTTGTGCGGCGGCCGTCGAAGCCAGTCACCGAGCGTTGCGGAGTTCCGTAGGCTGCCGAGCTCACCAGGGCCTGCACCTCGATGAGGAAGGGGCGTATCCCTTCGAGCGACACTCCTACTGCCACGCCCGATAGCTCGTCTTTGCCGGTGCTCATGAGCATTTCCGAGGGATTGGTTACTTCGCGCAGGCCACGCTGGCACATTTCGTAGATTCCAATCTCTGCCGTGCTGCCAAAACGGTTTTTGATGGCGCGGAGCAGACGGTACATATATTGACGGTCGCCTTCGAACTGCAGCACGGCATCGACAATGTGTTCGAGCACTTTGGGGCCTGCAAGAGTGCCTTCTTTATTGATGTGGCCTATGAGGAGCACGGGGACACCGCTTTCCTTGGCATACCGGAGCAGTGCGGCAGCACATTCGCGCACCTGTCCCACGCTTCCCGCCGACGAATCGAGGGTGTCGGTGGCTATGGTCTGGATGGAATCGACCACCACAATTTCCGGTTCGACATTGTCGATGTGGCTTAGTATGTTTTCGAGCGATGTTTCGCAGACAATATACACGTTGTCGCTGCCGCGGCCAATGCGGTCGGCGCGCAGCTTGAGCTGAGTGGCGCTTTCTTCGCCGCTTACATAGAGGATTTTGCGGCTGCGGATTGCCAGGAGGTTCTGGAGCACGAGTGTCGACTTGCCAATGCCGGGCTCGCCGCCCAGCAGAACGATGGAGCCTCGCACCAGGCCGCCGCCGAGGACGCGGTTTAGTTCCTGGCTGGGCATGACTATACGGGGCTCGTCGACGGCCTCTATGGCGTTGACTGTCTTTGGTGTTGACTTTGTGCGCGACGACAAGGGCGCTGCCGACGAACTTGCCGGCCCCACTTTTTCCTCGACCATGGTGTTCCATTGGCCGCAGGCGGGGCAACGTCCCACCCATTTGGGCGAATCGGCCCCGCACTGAGTGCAGAACCACATTGTGCGCTGTTGTTTCTTTGCCATGTCGCTCAGAGTTTTAGAAATTGTCGCGCGCGGAATTGCGAGAGAGTGATGGCAGTGGCCATGCCCACGTTGAGGCTCTCCACTGTGTCGGATTCCGGAGGCCACGAAGGGATGAGGATTCGGTGTCGCACCATGGTTGCAACAGGGGCCGATATGCCTGATCCCTCGTTGCCCATCACAATCACTCCTTTTTCCGAAAGAGGATGGGTGTAAATGTTGGCTCCGTCGAGGAAGGTGCCGTAGATTGGCATTTCGGCGGGAAGGTTTCCTAAGAAAGACACAAGGTCGGTATATACAACATTGACACGAGCCAATGCTCCCATCGAGGCCTGGACGGTTTTGGGATTGAAGATGTCGGCAGTGTCGGTCGAGGCCACCACGGTGTGTACGCCCATCCAGTCGCAGCACCGGAGGATGGTGCCCAGATTGCCGGGATCCTGCACACGGTCGAGGGCAAGGACGAGGCTGTCGACTTTTGTCTCGGCGACCTCTTCGTCAGGGATATTGAAAAATGCAATCACATCGGGAGCCGACGACAGGCGGCTGAGACGGCGCATGTCGTCGCCTCCCGCTTCTATGGTGTGCCGGGCTTTGCAACATGCATCCAAGGCAGAGCCGCGGCGCACAAAGAGGTATTCACATTCAAAACGATTCATCAGCTCGCCCACGCATTTTGCGCCTTCGGCCACAAAAAGACCTGTGCGGTGCCGGCCTTTGGCCGTGTCGAGCGATGCAAAGTCTTTGAACAGTCGGTTGGTGAGTTGAAAATCGTTGGTAGGCATATTGTTAGCTTGAATTTAAAATGTATATCCGGCTTCGGCGGCAAGTTCTTTGTCTTGTGCCACAGTCGAACCTATGGTGGTGAGCAAATCGCCAATGATAGCCCCGTTGATTCCAGTCCGCAAAGCTTTGAGCTGCATGGGACGCGACATGCGTGCCCTGCCTCCGGCAAAGCGCAGAGTAAGCTTTGGGTGGGCAAAGCGGAAGAGGGCCACTGTAATGACGATTTCTTCCTCGCTGATGAGGGGTGTTCCCTCGAGGGGTGTTCCCGGGATTGGCGACAATATGTTGATTGGTATTGATGCGGGGGCCACCTCGCGGAGCTTTATTGCCAATTCCACGCGTTGACGGCGAGACTCGCCCATGCCTATGATGCCGCCCGAGCACACTTCGAAACCTATGCGTTTAGCGGCCATGATGGTGCGAATTTTGTCATCCTGCGTGTGGGTTGTGCAAAGAGTACCGAAATGCGACGGTGCAGTCTCCAGATTGCAATGATAGCGGTGCACTCCGCTGTTCCATAGCTGTTTAAGTTCGTCTTCGCTGAGCAGGCCGAGCGAGGCGCAAGTGCTCATGGTCGGGTGGTGGCGCAGGTCGTCGAAAATGGCGCAGACAGCGTCGAGGTTCTTTCCGCGGAGGGCTTTTCCGCTTGCTACAAGCGACAGGCGGCCCACTCCGCTGTCGGCGTTGTGATGGGCAGCATCCAGAGCTGTCTGATGGTCGACGCATTCATATTCGTTGCAGCTTGTTTTGAAATGTGCCGACTGTGCGCACCATTTGCAGTTTTCGGAGCATCGGCCTGAACGAGCGTTGATAATCGAGCACGAATCGAAGCGCGGCGGGCAGAAGCGGTGTGTAATCTCGCCGGCAGCCTCTGTGAGAGCTTCAATGCCTTCGGCACTTTCGATGTCGGCAAGGGCATAGAGCTCGTCCGGCGATAGATTGCGGCCGCCGAGCACTTCATCCTTACAGGCGTTTATAAAATTGATTTCTTCAATGGATGTCATTGATATATCGCAGTTTATTATTAACCATGACTTGCTCGTCGCCAGAGGGCAATTGCAATGAGAGTATAGACACAGTTAGGAATCCACATGGCCACAAAAGCCGAAGTAAGACCCGACAGGGCAAAAGTCTGGGTAACAGTCATAAAAAGGATGTAGCTGAAACTCAGCACCAAGCCGATTCCGATGTTGAGCCCCATGCCTCCTTTCACCTTCTTTACCGAGAGTGTCATGCCTATGATAGTGAGGATGAATGCTGCGGCTGTCATAGCATAACGCCGCTGTGCCTCCACTTCGAACGACTGAATGTTTGCCACTCCGCGTCCTTTTTGTCGCGAGATGTATTCGGCCAGTTCGGGCGAGGTCATTTTTTCGTGGTCGTTTGCCGATATGAGGAAGTCGCGCGGTTCGAAAGGAATGATGGTGTCGAGCTGACGACCTTTGGTAATATATTCGCGGTCGTTGCGGAAATCGCGTTTCACATAGTCCATCACCCTCCAGCTGTAGAGGGTGTCCCAACGTATTGTTTGGGCAGTGAGGCGCGAAATCAGGCGTTTGTCTTTGTCAAACGATTCGAGCGAGAAGCGGTAGCCCACCTTGCTAATATTGTCGTAGCGGCTCATATAGGCAATTTCGCCCGGAGCCACCATGAGCATTATGTTGGCTCCATAGTCCACTCGCTTGTTCTTCACATAGGTGTTGGTGTAGTTTATACGCTTGATGTTTGCCGGCGGTATGATGTATGCGCTGAGCACAAAAGTAGCAGCCGCAATCACTGCCGCACCAACCAGGTATGGGCGCATGAGGCGTTTGAAACTCATGCCGGTCGACATCATTGCAATAATCTCGCTGTTATCGGCCAGTTTCGAGGTGAAGAATATCACGGCAATAAAGGTGAACAGCGGCGAGAACTGGTTGGCGAAGTAGGGCAGGAAGTTCAAAAAATAGTCTACGATTGTTGCTTGGAGGGGGGCCTTGATGAAGGAATCAAGTTTCTCGTTGATGTCGAACATCACGACGATTGCCAGCAGCAGTATGATGGCAAAGACGTAGGTTCCAAGGAACTTGCGGATGATGTAGCGGTCGAGAATCTTGAACATAGGCTTAAAGGCGGCGGTTGAGCTTTTCTACCATCATGGTTTTCCAGGCGTGGAAGTCGCCGGCAAAGATGTGCTTGCGGGCTTCGCCAACGAGCCACAGGTAGAAGGCGAGGTTGTGTATGGAGGCTATCTGCATGGCCAGCAGTTCGTTGGCAATAAACAGATGGCGTACATAGGCCTTGGAGTAGACATGGTCAACATACGATGGTCCGTTCTCGCACAGAGGCGAGAAGTCGTCGGCCCATTTCTGGTTGCGCATGTTCATTGTTCCTTCGGCGGTGAAGAGCATGCCGTTTCGGCCGTTGCGTGTAGGCATCACGCAGTCCATCATGTCGACGCCACGGTCGATTGCTTCGAGAATGTTGACAGGAGTCCCTACCCCCATGAGGTAGCGCGGACGGTCGGTGGGCAAAATTTCGTTGACCACTTCTATCATGTCGTACATCACTTCGGCCGGCTCGCCCACAGCAAGACCGCCGATAGCATAGCCGTCGGCACCTAATGCGGCGGCGTGCTCGGCAGCTTCGCGGCGCATGTCGGGATATGTGCAACCCTGTACAATGGGGAAGTACGACTGGTAGTGCCCGTAGAGCGGCTCGGTTTCGCGGTAGTGTTTCCATCCACGCTCTAGCCACCGTTTGGTAAGGTCGAGCGAGCGGCGTGTGTAGGCGCGGTCGGAGGTGCCGGGAGCACATTCGTCGAGTGCCATCATAATGTCCGAGCCAATGACACGCTGAATGTCGACGACATTCTCGGGAGTGAACAGGTGCTTCGAGCCGTCGATATGGCTGCGGAAGTGAGCTCCTTCCTCGGTGAGTTTGCGGTTTGAGCTGAGCGAGAACACCTGGAAGCCGCCGCTGTCGGTGAGGATTGGACGTTCCCAGCCGTTGAAACGGTGCAGACCTCCGGCACGGCGCAGTATTTCGGTGCCCGGCCGGAGGTAGAGGTGGTATGTGTTGCCCAGGATAATCTGTGCCTTTACATCGTCGCGCAGTTCGTGGAAGTGCACGCCCTTCACCGTGCCCGCAGTGCCCACGGGCATGAATATTGGCGTCTGGATAGTTCCGTGGTCGGTTTCTATCAGTCCGGCGCGTGCCGAGCAGTCTGCACTGGTCTTTTCGAGGGTAAAACGCATTTGTCTGCAGTCTTAATCAGAAGAGCTTATCGGGGTAAACGCCCTCGGCGTGTAGCTTGGCAAGATTTTCTACCACTGTTGGACGGTCTTCGGGATATGTGACGCCAAACCAGTGCGAGGTGGTGGTGAGGACATCAACGCTTGCCTCGCCGTTTTTCACAAGTTTGTCGACAACTGAAGGGATGAAAAATTCGCTCTTGGCTTCGTTGCCGTATTTGGTGAGGAATTTCACAAATTCGCGCTCGGAGTAGTTGAAATAGTCGGGAGTTAAGCCCCAGAGGTTCATCGACACGGGAGTTTCGGCTGCCGGATGGGCAATAGTGCCGTCGGGTTCAGTGAATGTGATTCGGTGTTGGTCGTCGAACGAGATAGCAGTACGCTCCACAACGTCGGCAAGATGGCCCATGTCATCGACAGAGCACACACCTCGGCTCACACTGCCGTTTTCAGTCATGGTGTTGCCAAGCTGGAATGCCACCATGCAGTAGCGGCCTTTGCTGTTGTCGGGAAGCTGCGAAAGATAGCCGGCCATCACATCGAAAGCATCGCGGCCATAGAAGTCGTCGGCATTGATTACGGCAAAAGGTTCGTTGATAGCCTTTTGACCCATGAGGATAGCGTGGTTGGTGCCCCATGGCTTAACACGGCCTTCGGGGGCTGTGTATCCTTCGGGAAGTGCGTCGACTGCTTGGAAAACAAGCTCTACAGGCACATGGCCTTCGTATTTTTTGAGTATTGTTTCGCGAAATGCTTCTTCAAAATCGTGACGGATGACGAAAACCACCTTTCCAAAACCGGCGCGGAGGGCGTCGTAGATTGAGTAGTCCATAATTGTCTGACCCTGAGGGCCTACGCCGTCGAGTTGTTTGAGGCCGCCATAACGGCTTCCCATGCCGGCTGCAAGAACGAATAATGTCGGTTTCATTTCTTAATAAACTTCAATTATAATTTTATGCAAAGTTAATCATTTTTTTTGAGTTGTTCTATCTTCGCCAAAAGGCGGGCGACAGAATGACAAGAACAGTGAAGATTTCCAGACGACCCACCAGCATTAGGAACGACAGAATCCATTTGGCAGCGTCGGGGAGGATGTCGTAGGAATTGCCATAGCCGGTGATACCGGCCGAAAGCCCGGTGTTAGACAGGCAGGAAAAGGCCGAGAAGAAAGCATCGACCAGCGGCACTCCGAAAGCTGTCAGAGCAAGTCCACCGAAGACGATAAGGAGCATGTAGATGCACAGAAATGCAATTACTTTGCTCACAAGGTCGGGGTTGACCACCCGGCCGTTGATCTGCACCGAGAGGATGGAGTTGGGGTAGAGGCAGCGGTACAGCTCGTTTCGAACGTTTTTCACCAGATAGAGCATGCGGTCGATTTTTGCACCGCCGCTGGTGCTCCCGGCGCAGCTGCCTGTAAACATCAGTACAAAAGTAAGAGCCAGAACAAACGGTCCCCAGTTCTCGAAATTCACCACCGTGAAACCCGTCGAGGTGATTGTGGAAATGATTTGGAACAAAGGATCCACGGTGATGCTTTGCCACCCTGAGTATTGGCCTTGGGCAAGTATTGTGATTGCAAAGATTACCAACATCACTGATATCAACAAGATGTAGGCGCGGAACACGTCATTTTTTTTCAGTGCCGACAAGTTGCCTTGCGAACTTTTGTATATCAGGCTGAAATTCACGCCGCCCAAGAACATGAATACTATCAGCACAATCTTTGTATACAGGGAGTCGTGCCATTCGGCGATGCCGTTGACCGACGATGAATAACCGCCTGTGCTTATAGATCCGAAAGCGTGGCAGATGCTGTCGAAAAGCGACATGGGGCCAAGCCACAGAAGGCCGATCAATGTAATGGTGAGAGTGATGTAGATTATCCAGAGGCTTTTGGCAGTCTGGCTGATGCGTGGCCGTATTTTGTCGTGAGTGATTCCTGTCACTTCGGCATTGAACATCTGCATGCCGCCTGCATGGTTGAGCATAGGGATGACTGCAAGGGTAAAAAGGATGATACCCATACCTCCGATCCACTGCATCATGGCACGCCACATGTGGATGCCGTGACTAAAGTCGGAGGCGACGGCTATGACCGATGCACCAGTAGTAGTGAATCCCGACATAGCCTCGAAAAATGCATCGCTATAACTCATTGAGTTTGTGCAGAAAAGGAACGGAATGAGTCCGAATAGAGAAAAAACCACCCAAACCATAGCAGTGAGCAAATAACCGTCGCGTTTGCCCATGTGCGGGCTGTTTGGCCGGGATTTAACAGCAAGAAAAATCCCTGTCAGCGCAGTGCCCAAGGCAGTGAAGGCAAACACTATCCAGTCGCTTTCATCAAATATAAGGCTGGTTATTGCCGGAAAGATCATAAAGAAAGCTTCGATGATCAGCAGCCATCCCATGATACGCACCAGCATGCGAAGGTTGATGAGGTGTCGCTGGGTTATGTTGAGCAGATGGAGGCGCATGGCAGTGGTTTAGTTGAACAGACGTTCTACTTTGTGGAGCGAGCCTTCGAGGCAGAACACAAGCACGTGGTCGCCTGGCTGTATGTGGGTGTTGCCCGTAATCAGCATGCCGCTATTGTTGCGTATCAGCCCTGCAAGTGTCACATCGTGAGGCAGTTTGAGGTCTTTGACAGGTTCGCGGGTAATGCGCGAACCCTTTCGGGCTTCGAGTTCGGCAACTTCGGCATCGGCCAGAGCCAGGCATTTTGCCGTTGATTGGTCGCTGTCGAGCAGTAGCTGGAATATGGTGCTCGATGCCAGGAGTTTCTTGTTGATGACAGTGCCTATGTTCAGATTTTCGGCCTGCGATATGAACTGGATGTTTTCCACATCGGCAACCGTTTTCTTTACACCCAATTCCTTGGCAGTCAGACAGGTGAAAATATTCGATTCACTGCTGTCGGTCAGAGCCACAAAGGCATCCATCTCAGATATGCCTATTTCGGCCAGCAGGTCGATATCGCTGGCATCGCCGTGGATAATCTCGCAGTCGGGACATTTGGCGGGCAGTTTATGGCAACGTTCGAGGTCGGGTTCTATGATTTTGAATTTGAACTCGTCGTGACCGAGGTTGACAAGCCTGATGGCAATTTTGGAACCGCCGCTGATGAGCACTTTTTTTACCTTTCCGGCATTTTTGCCGGTTAGCATCAATAGTTCGTCGATGTGGTCGCGTGTAGTAGTGAAGTACATGATGTCGCCCTGGTCCATGTGGTCGTCGCCTCGAGGAATAATGGTCTCGTGGTTCCGCTTTATGGCCGACACATGGAAGTGCCTGTTGGTGAAGGAGAAATCTTTGAGTTTCATACCCACCAATGGAGCTCCGGGACGCAGCTTGACCCCGGCCAGAATAATCTGGCCGTCGTGAAGCTCGAACCAGTTTCGCACCCATGTATGTTTAAGTGCTGTGATAATTTCTTGAGCTGCAAGATATTCGGGGTAGATGACACGGTCCACACCCATGCTCTTCACATATCCTGTATAGTCGGGATTCATAAACTCGTATGTGTCGATACGCGCCACGGTGATTCCGGCACCAAGCTTCTTTGCAATGGAGCATGCCACGATGTTGTTGCTCTCGTAGGGTGTGACGGCAATGAAGAGGTCGGCCTGGGATGCCCCGGCTTCTTTGAGAGCAGAGAACGATGTCGGTTCTCCGACAACGGTCATAAGGTTGTAGTTGGCATCGAGCACGGCAAGGCGTTCGGCGTTGGCGTCGATCAGCGTTATGTCCTGTTCTTCGTTGGACAGGAGCTTGGCGAGGTGCGAACCTACTTCTCCGGCACCGGCAATTACTATTCTCATGGCACTCAGGATTTGTTGGCATCCTTGCGGATGGCACTAAGAATAGCCTCGCTGTCAATGCCGCACAGCTGGTGGAGTTGTTTAGGCGAGCCTTGCGGAACGAATTGGTCGGGCAAGCCCAGTCGAGTAATCTTTGTTGATAGCCCTTGGTCGGCAAACCATTCGGCCACCGCGCTGCCCAGGCCGCCGTTGACAGTGCCGTCCTCGACAGTTATGACAGGACAGCCGCATGCGGCAACCTCTTTGAGGATGTCAAGGTCCAGAGGCTTGAGAAATATCATATCGTAGTGCGCTGCGTCGATGTCTTCGCTGCGGGCTTTAGCCACGGCTTGAGCAGCATCGGAAGCAACAGGGCCAATGGAGAGAACGGCAAGCTGTCGTCCGCGTGTGAGGCATTGTCCTTTGCCTATTTCCACGGCTTCGAAAGGCCGGTGCCAGTCAACGCCAATGCCGCCGCCACGGGGATAACGGATGGCAAAGGGCCCGTAGTTTTTTAGTTGGGAAGTATATAGGAGATTTCTGAGCCATAGTTCGTCGCGTCCCGAGGCCACAATCATGTCAGGGATGGTGCGCAGATAGGCAAGGTCGAATGCCCCGTGATGAGTGGCCCCGTCTTCGCCCACCAGGCCGGCGCGGTCGATACAGAATGTCACGGGCAATTTTTGCAGGGCTACGTCGTGGATTATATGGTCATAGGCACGTTGCAGGAAGCTTGAATATATTGCCACAAACGGACGCATGCCGTCTTTTGCCAGCCCTCCGGCAAAAGTCACGGCGTGCCCTTCGGAGATGCCGACATCGAACACTCGCTCGGGCATGACAGCTTGCATTTTCGAAACCGATGTGCCCGAAAGCATGGCTGCCGTAATGCCTACGATAGCCGGGTTCTGTTGTGCAAGCTCAATGAGTGTTTCACCAAAAACGTCCTGATATTTGGCAGGCTTTGAAGGGTCGCTCTTAGCTCGCTCGCCTGTTCGGGGGTTGAATTTGCCCGGGGCATGCCACGATGCGGGATCTTTTTCTGCCGGTTCGAAGCCTTTTCCCTTGACGGTGCGCAGGTGAAGGATGCGCGGACCGTTCATATCGCGAATGTCGGTGAGCACTTTCACCAGATTTCCGACATCGTGGCCGTCGAAGGGGCCGAAGTAGCGTATGTTGAGGCCTTCAAACAGATTTTGCTGTCGCGAGAGCAAGGCTTTGAGGCTGTTGTTGAAGCGTATGAGTGCTCCGCGGCCGTTGTCGCCAACAAGCTTATGACGTTTGAAGAAACGGAAAGCCTTGTAGCGCAAGTTGTTGTAGAATTTTGAAGTGTTGAGGTGCGCCAGATATGAGTTGAGGGCTCCAACATTGTCGTCGATGGACATGTCGTTGTCGTTGAGGACAATGAGCAGGTTGTTTGGAGTGTTGGATGCGTTGTTGAGACCTTCGAAGGCCAGACCTCCGCTGATGGACGCGTCACCTACAATGGCCACCACATTGCGTCGTGGCTCCTCATGTTTGAGCTGGGAGGCCACAGCCATACCCAGGGCTGCGGAGATGGAGTTGGAGGCATGGCCGGCGCTGAAGGTGTCATACTCGCTTTCGGCAGGCGTGGGAAAGCCGCTCAGGCCCCCGAAGGTACGGTTGCTGTCGAACTTGTCGCGGCGTCCCGTGAGGAGTTTGTGACCATAGGCCTGGTGTCCTACGTCCCACACAAGACGGTCGTAGGGGGTATCGAACACATAGTGCAGGGCTACTGTCAGCTCCACAGCACCCATGCTTGAGGCAAAATGCCCCGGATGCTCGGAAAGATTATAGATGAGAAACTCGCGGATTTCGGCACACAATTGTGGCAGCTGTCCCACGCTGAGCTTTCTAAGTTGGGCAGGACTATTTATGCTCGCAAGCAGCGGGCCGCAGTGTTTGTTGTCGGTCGCGCTCATTTTTTCTTGATATATTTTTTATACATAGGCACAAAGACAATAATGCCCGAGGCAACGATGACAAATGCGAGATATAGCGTCATGCGCGCATGCAACATGATGTAAATCACAAGTCCGAGCCATAGCAGGCCAAGGATAATGAACCTAAGTAAAACCGATGTTTTCATATTTTATAACGCAAAGGTACGAAAATTTGTTGTATAAATAAGAAGTATCAACAAAAAGCAGTAAATTTGCCCTTGACAAACCACAACATCATGACAACAAAACTTATATCACTCGCGGCTCTAATGATTACTATTGTGCTGAATGTCAATGCACAACCGTCTGTTTCGCCGCAAACCGACTATACCTTTGGCCAGTGCGAAGGTTCGCTGATGCCTTATGTCGAACCTGAGCATCCCTACGAATATCCCGATTCGCTCCAGCCGGTGTTCATAAACCATGTGGGGCGTCATGGAGCCCGCTATGCGGCCTCATCGGCAAATTCGCTGACTTTGCAGCGCGTGCTCGACATTGCCGATTCGTTGCGCACCATCACTCCGCTGGGCAAAAAGCTCCGTGTGCTCAATGCCGAAGTTATCCGTTTGTCGACCGGACGCTGGGGACAGCTCGATTCGCTTGGCTTTGCCGAGCAGCAGGGCATTGCCAGGCGCATGTTTTTCAATTTTACTGAAGTGTTTAGCCGTAAAGGCACTGTCCGTGCCACATCGACCTATGTTCCCAGAGCCATGATGAGCATGTATGCTTTCGTTCACACGCTCGACGAGCTCAATAACCACAACACATACACTACCAATACCGGACGTGGCAACAGTCCGCTCCTTCGCCCTTTCGACACCTGCGAGGACTATCTGCAGTTCAGACGCGAGAAAATGTGGGAACCAGCCTATGAGGACTATTTTGCCTCTGTCTGTCCTGTTTCGGCCATAGAGCGTGTGCTTGGAACTCGTTTCCCTTTCGATGAGACAAGCGATGAAAAACAGCGCATTGCCTTGATTGAGTATTATGTTGTTGCAGGTCTGTCGGCAATGGGACTGCCGTCGCAGATGGCCACTTATTTCACCCGCGAGGAGGCCAACGCCTTGTGGAGCTGCTTCAATCTGCGCCAGTATCTTCAGCGGACAGCAAGCACGGTATCGGCGGTGCCTGCCGAGATTGCTGCCGACCTGGTGATGGACATCATAGAGACTACCGATGACTATATCAACAATCCCGAGGCTTCGCCGTGTGCCGTGCTGCGTTTCGGTCATGCCGAGACGCTGATGCCGCTGTTCTCGCTCATGCACATTCCCGGAGCATTCTACATGACAAACTATTTTGACACCGTGGCACGCCACTGGTGCGACTTCGATATAGTGCCCATGGCGGCAAACATACAGTTCATCCTCTTCAAAGCAAAGGCAAGCGGGCGTTACTATGTCCGTGTCGATGTCAACGAACGTCCCGTCGCTCTTCGTCAAGGCGATTTGGCCACAATTTACCCCTGGGGCGAACTCCGCCGCTACCTGATGAACATTATCCCGCTCAGATAGTTAACTGAACTAAGAGAGTGTTTGAATTTAACTTTATGAAATCTTCTCTAAATCTTAACATAAGTCAATTTCAAACACTCTCTAAGAAAGGGCAGGGCGGCTTCTGAACTCCGAATCGCGCAGTTTTGCAAAGGCACGCAGGTATTTTCGGATCGATGATACCATTTCCTGTGTTTCCTGAAGCATATTGACGTAGACATAGAGCACGGCCATTGCAGAAGTGTCGCCGTCGCGCAACTGGTCGTGGGCACGATGGTATGTGTCGGACACAATGTCTTTGATTTCTTCGCAGTTGTGGCGAAGGGTGCCTATGGCTGTAATGTCGCCAGATTTCATAAGCTCGAGTGTGTCGTTGAACAGCGTGCTAATGCGCGTGCACAGCATTTCGCACTCTTCGGCATAGTGAGGAGGAAGAGGCTTGAAATTGTTTTCGACATGTTCCTTGCAAACTTCGTTGATGCGCCGCAGATTATATAGAATGTTCATGCACAAGTTGTTGCTCAGGTAGAACCATGTACTTTTTTCTATTGCCATCTCGTGTGTGAGGCAGCGCAGGCACAGAGTTTCTTTGCGTCGGGCATTTTTCAACACGTTTTTCTGCTTCGCCAGGCTTGTCTCTGCCTTGTTGAGTACTCCGGCGTTATCCCTGATGAAGGCAGATGTGATATCGCGGTATTTTTCTTCTGCGTATGCCATAAATTTCTGTTGTTGCTCCGTGATATACATCAGAAGCAGCGGCCAGGTCTGTGTCTTGTCCTGAGTGGCGATTATTGTCTGGAAGAGAACATCGCCGCCGTTTTCTGCATCGTTCTTTTTGCTAAACCGTCGGTTGCTCCTAATAATCAGAAAGATGGTCAGCGCAGCAAGCAAAAACATAACCGTATGACCGCCATAGTGCATTGCCGCCACTATGATTCCTGCACCGATAAAGGCTGCGCCGGCTGTAAGGAACCAGCCACCGATAACGGAAATAACACCAGTGATGCGGAACACCGCACTCTCGCGCCCCCAGGCACGGTCGGCAAGCGAGCTTCCCATAGCCACCATGAAGGTGACGAATGTTGTGGACAGCGGCAGCTTGAGCGAGGTGCCGAAGGCTATCAGAGTACCGGCAAGCACAAGGTTTACCGAACCTCGGATAAGGTCGAATGAGGCTCCATGGGGCATGATTGTTTCGTCGACATTGAAACGACTGTTGAGCCACCGGCGCATTCGCGGCGGTGTGACGCTGCGCACCCACGAAAGAGACGAGAGAGCCCAGCGCACCAGGCGGCGGCTGATACGCGACGAGCCGAACATCTCGTCGCCTCCCTGTTGAGATCCCAGGCCGATTTCGGTTTTGGTGACATTCCTCGCCTTTTTCGATGTAGCCAACGATACCACCATTATCAGGCCCGAACCGATGAGGAAATAGATTGGAGTGTTTGCCGGACCGTTGAGTGCCCCCATCATGTAACCGGTGGCATCGCCGCCTCCATTGGCAGCATAGTCTTGAAAAGATGCAAATCCGCTAAGCGGCACGCCTATAAAGTTAACAAGGTCGTTTCCGGCAAAAGCCATGGCGAGGGAGAATGTTCCCATGAGCACGATAACTTTGAGCACATTTACCTTGCACAGGTGCAGCAACTGCATCAACACCGTGAAGCCTCCCATGCATGAGAGAAGAATCAGTCCGGTATGATCCGATATCCAGCTTTTAACTTCCGGTGTCATGAATGTGAGGTCTTTAGCTCCCTTTATAAGGAGAAAATAAACTATGGCTGTAGCGCATATGCCCCCGTAAATGCCGATTTTCCATTTCAGCCTGCTTTTGTAGTTGAAAGTGAAGATCATTCTGGAAATGAACTGCACCACAGTGCCGAAGAAAAACGCTATTGCTACGGAGAGAAATATTCCAAGTATTACAGACAGGGCTTTTTCGGTGTTGAGCAGGTCGTTAAGACCCAGGTCGAGACCTCCGGCCATCTTTATCAAAGCCACGACAAATGAAGCCCCGAGAAGCTCGAATACCATAGAAACTGTTGTGGATGTGGGCATTCCAAGCGAATTGAAAACATCCAGCAGGATTATGTCGGTCACCATCACCGCCATAAAAATACAGATAAGGTCATAAAATGAAAAATGCTCGGGACGGAAGATTCCGTGCCGGGCAATATCCATCATGCCGTTGCTCATCGCCGCCCCGATGAAAATACCTATTGAAGCTACTATCAGAACTCTTTTGAACGATGCTGCCCGCGATCCTATGGCAGAGTTCAAAAAATTGACAGCGTCGTTGCTGACTCCTACCGACAAGTCAAATATTGCCAGCAGGAAAAGAAAAATTACCACGCAAAGGAAAAGTATATCCATTGTTTTCTCAAGTTACTTTATTACGAGGCAAAGTAACAGAGAAAATGTTTCATGAATATTTCATAAACTTTAATCAATAATTAAAGTTTAAGCTTGCATAAATTTAGTGGGCAAAAAATGGGTTATGAGTCTTTGGCTCGGATTATTCATTCAGAAATAATAACCCGTTGCTTTAGCAACATAAGCTATAAGTTTCGCAAGCTTTAAGGCTTGCAAAACTTAGGTTAAAGGGGTTAAAAGGGTTATGATCCTTTGGCTCAGGTTAAGAGCCGGTTCGACAATATCTGTTAATCACCAGGCGGTCACTCGCCGTGC
>CAJUAR010000063.1 GCA_910584495.1 uncultured Muribaculaceae bacterium | reverse complement strand
AACACTTGGCTCCTCGGAGCCGTTAACAAACTCTTAAAAATAACCGAAGTATTGTTTATTTTTTACGTCCGAAATTGGGGTCTATTTTGAGGAAGGCGCAAACGCCGATAGTTGCGGCGCAGCAAATCATGGTCCAGATGAAGAAGTGGCGGTAGCCTATGGTTTCCTGCAGCCAGCCTGCAGCCATGCCGGGGAGCATCATGCCCAGCGCCATAAAGCCCGTGCAGATGGCATAGTGTGCGGTTTTGTGGCGTCCTTCGCTGAAATATATGAGGTAGAGCATGTAGGCTGTAAAGCCAAAGCCGTAGCCGAATTGTTCGATGAACACGCAGATGTTGACAGTGAGCAGCGACGGTGACGAAGCATAGCTCAGATATACGAATGTGAGGCAGGTGAGCGACATGCTCCATGCCATTGGCCACAGCCAGCGTTTGAGGCCGCCTTTTGCAGCAACGATGCCGCCTATGATGCCGCCTATAGTAAGGCCAATGATGCCCACTGTTCCATAGACAATACCCACCTGGCCTGTTGTGAGACCCAGGCCTCCTTTATCCACGGGGTCGAGCAGGAATGGGTTGATGAGCTTCACAAGCTGCGCCTCGGGCAGACGGTAGAGCAGCATGAATGCTATTGCCACCCACACTTGAGGTTTCTGGAAGAAGGTTTTGAAAGTGTCGAAAAATTCGCGGAAAATGCTGGCAGCTGTTGTGGCGTTATTGTTAATGCCATCCTGGACAGGGTAGGGGAGAACCCAGCTGTGATAGGCGGCAACAATGAAGAAGAAGGCCGACAGAACAATGAACACCACCATCCATGCCAGAGGTATGTTGCCCGATGCACCTTCGAAGTGTGCCGTTGCCGCTTGGCTGAGTTTATGGTCGATTTCATAGTAGAGCCATGCCGTCTTGTCCCAATTGTTTTCGTTGAAAACAAAACGAGTGCTCAGAGCTGCCTGTTCGAGTTTGATGCTTTGATCTCCGCTTTTGTGTGTTACGTTGAGAATAATTTCTTCGCCCGGAGCGGGTTTCTGCGACAGCCTCACACCGACAAGGGCTATATTGTTGTTGCGTTCGGCAAAAACACGCGGTTGTTCGCCGAAAGTGTTGCGAACCCAGTCGGTGAAGCCATGGCTCTGGCCATCGGCAGTTGTGGCAACAACAGCAGTCACCGCCGCTGTTTCCGCCGGAGCGACAAAGCCATTGCGTTCGTTCATGTGTTTGACCGAATCGCGCATCATGGTTGCGTATTCTCTAAATGGCATTGCAACGGTGTCGGCACCCATTGCAACTTCGACTGTCTGAGGAACATCGGTAGCGACAGTGAGTTGGTTCGCGGGGGTGAAAAATTGTATTTCGCCCTGCATGTCGGCTGGAGCAGAAGCTATTGCAGTCATGTCCGGGGCCGTCCATTCGACAGCCGGATCGGCATTCACGGTGATTTGCAACGGTTCAAGGCCCGAATTGGTTTCGATCAGGCCGGCAACAATCACAAGCAAGCCCTGGCCGGCCACGGTTGCCACACGGTAGAAGGTGGAACGGATGCCCACATATAGTGACTGCTCGTGCTCGGTTAGTGCAAGCATATAGAATCCGTCGGCAGCTATGTCGTGAGTGGCCGAAGTGAAGCCCACAAGCCAGAATATGGCCAGTGTCAGTTGGAAAAAGAACGGAGTCGGGATGGTGAAAGCAATACCGGCAAGAGCAAAGGCTATGAGCCACTGCATGGTGAGTGTCCACCAACGTTTGGTTTTGATAATGTCTACAAACGGGCTCCAGAAAGGTTTGATGACCCATGGCAGATAGAGCCATCCTGTGTAGAGGGCTATGTCGGTGTTGCTGATGCCAAGACGTTTGTACATGATGACAGAAATTGTCATCACGGCCACATAGGGAAGGCCTTGGGCAAAATAGAGCGTAGGTATCCACGCCCACGGATTACGTTTCGATTGGTGTTTCATGGTCTAATATAATGTTGTGAGCGCGGCTCCTATGAAATAGTGTAACAATATGTGTTCGTAGTCGTAGCCTTCGGCACCCATCACCGCAGCGCCTATCTGGCACAGACCCACTCCGTGCCCCCATCCGGCACCTCGCAGAGTGAACGACGATGGAAGCCCTTGAGTATTGTCCGTACCGTTTTCGACAACAAAAGCCGAGCTGTAGAGATGAGAGGGCGACAGCCATCGGCGGATAATGAGTTCCTTGCCTATGACGAGTGTGCGTTTTTCGCCAACGATGCGCAAGCGGTAGATTCGGCCTGACGTGCCTCGTGCCAGCGGTTCGAGGGCTTTGATTCCGCCAAAGTCTATGCCGCTGCGTTCCTTGATGAGTTGGGACAGCTCTTCTTGGCCGTAAGTTACGGTCCATCGGTAGAAATCGGTAGTTTCCTGGTCGTAGCCATTGAGCACCTGCCCCAATATTTCTTTATCGGCAGTGTTGCAGAATGCTTCGGGCCGGCTCAAAATCCATAGGCGGGCACCTTCTTCGCTGCTTAAGTCCGGCACGGATGGGCCGTCGGCAGCATCGCGCTTGCCGACAAGGTAGTGATAGTGCCTTGGTTCCCAGCAGTTTTCAAATTCCTCGAAAACACCTCCGCAGCATTTCGAGAAGCGAGTGTCGCACAATTGTCCTTCTTCATCCATGAGCACTTGGCCCTTGGTAGCCTCCACCGCGCGAGCCACCGCTTCAGTTGTCTGGCGTGTAATTCCCTGATAACGCTGGCAATGGTCATCGGCACAAACATCGAAATTGTGATGGTCGTCGCGGTCGTACCATCGTACGATTTCTGTCTCTGTGTCTTCGGGCATGGGCAAGTGTTCCTGCTTGCTCTTGTTAATCTGTGCCAGCAGCCAGCTGCGCGAAATCACTGCGTGAGCTTTGAGAAATTCCTCTCCGGCAGTGGCACTCATCTCCGAGGAGATGACGCTGAGCAGATAGTCCTCGACAGGCAGAATGTTGACAAGGCACATTGTGCCTTCGTCGATAATGAGCCGCAGGTTGCCCTTGAACGACTGGCGTTCTGTTCTTTCCCAATGGAATCCTATGCCTATCACCACGTCGTCGACCGCAAATGTGCCGTCACAACCGGGCGTTGTGAGTTCCACATAATCGTAGAGTTGTCCGTGCCATTCAATTTTTTTTGAATTGGTGAGCGTGAACATCTGGCTACCGTCGACATTGCTGCCATCCGGCAACATGTAGGGCGTGTTGAGCTCTATGGTTATTTTGTCGGCATGAAGGATGCCAACCGAAACACACGGTGCTGTCATAGTTTTTCGGCTATTTGTTCGATTTCGGACTGAGAAAGGCAAAGTTCGTCGTAAACGCGGCGCACTGTGTCGGCATCAAAGCGTTCGTAGTCGACAACACGTGGAGTGATGAACACCCCGCCCATGTCCACCGATGCCGGGCTGAGAAGCATGCAACCGTCGCCTTCGGTGCCATAGAACGACGGACGGTGACGTTTGCGAGGCACAACAGCCACGCGCACCCCGGCAGGAGTGGCCCATGCCAGGATGTTCATCATTGGCTCGTAGTCGCCTTCGGGCACATCCATGGCGCGTATCAGTCGGTCGAAAAGCTGCTCGCCCTGTTGTGGTGTGGCAGCATCGATTACAAACATTTTCAGCGGAAGGCTGTCGACAAGGCTCAGTGTGCTCTCGTTGTCGGTTGCAACAACTTTTAATTCCACGCCTTCGAGATTATCGGCAATAGTGAGGAAATCGCTGTTGCCTGCCTGGAAGTGAAAATGGTCGGGAGCCGATGCCCCGCATCGCGGACCGTTGTAGAACACGGTGTAGTCTTTGAGCATCGAGGCCAGTCTTAACATGTCGGCCATGGCGCCTTCCACAGCTTGCGGCACATGTTGTTTGCAAGGAATGGTGAGATGACGCGGAAATATAGGGAAGGGGTTGACAAGGATTGTATATTTCTCAGCCCAGTCGATGCCGCATTGTTCGGACGGACGATTTTGGGAACACAGGAAGCATGGACGCGCTTTGAGCGAGGCAGCATCGACTTTTGCAGCCGACGATATGGCCCTTGCAGGGTTGAACTGCACTTTGATATTCATCCCGTCAACAACCAAGTCTTTGACCTCCACTCCTTTCAGAGCGTCAAAATTGGCAGAGGCCATTGGCCATACCTTCAGCTGCTTGCAAAAGAACTGCTCTATGTTGGGTTGTTCAGACATTTTGGCAATCTTTGTTCATAGCCACGCGAGCCTCCAGTTCCCATGTGCGGATGCGGTCTTTATAGAGGTTGTTGGCATTGGTTTTGAAAATGTCCAACGCATGGTCGGAGTTATCTTCCCAGCGACGGCAGAAATAGAGCACGTCGTAGACACGCCCAATCTGGTAATGGCGCGAGAATGCGAGGCCAAGGGCATAGTCTTCGCCATAGCTTGTGTTGGGTACTTTGATTTCGCGGAGCAGAGGAGTATAGAAAGCACGAGGTGCGCCCAGTCCGTTGATGCGCAGGGCATTGTTGCGGCCATTTTCAGGTGTCCATTCGCGGTGGTCGATGATGCCGGGGGGCAGAGTGCCCAGGTTGATGTCGGTCAGTTTGTATGTGCCCACCACCATTGCGCAATTGTTGTCGTAGAATGCTTTTACAATCTTGGCAAGGGTGTGCTCATCGGAGTAGACATCGTCGCTGTCGAGTTGTACGCAGAATTTGCCGGCGCGTTCATCGTTGGCACCTATGTTCCAGCAGCCGCCTATGCCAAGGTCGTCGCGCGAAGGAATGATGTGAATCACACGAGGATCGGCGCTGAATTCTTCAATAGCTTCGCTTGTGCCGTCGGTCGAATGGTTGTCGACAATGATGAGGTTGAACAGGAAGTCGGTGTCTTGGTTAAGCACGCTGCGGATGGCATCGCGGATGGTGCGCACGCGGTTGCGTACAGGAATGATGACTGAAGCTTCGACCGGAAATGCTCCCTCATCGAAATTTATGTGGTCGAAGACCGGCGGCAGATAGCCGCCTATGGCTTTGAGATGTGCGGTGCAAGCTTCTTCCATCTCAATCTGCGACTGGCGGTTGCGAGGGTCGACATAGTCGAAAATAGCTTCGCCGTTGCGCTGTGTGGCCGTTGCGACATCGCTATAGAGGTATTCGTTGATGTGAACAATTTGTGATTGGCGGCTCACTCCCAGGCGCAGGGCATAGAAGCCGGCAGCTTTAAACTTGGGGTCGATTTCCGAAGCGGCTTTTTTGAAAACTACCGAATCGAACATGACAAGCGGTCCGAAATCGAAATCATCGCGCAGAGAGCCGAACTGGTAGTCGATGACCGGAGCCTGGCTTTTCTTGCCGTCGGCAACGGTGTAGTGGTCGGCATATAACATGCCCGCATTAGAGTCACGGGCAATGCGCACCATGCGCTCAATGGCAAAATAGCCGCAGTCGAGTGTGCTGGGTTTGTTGTAGAGCAGGGTATAGTCGGCATCGGTATGCTCGGCAATGGCAATCATCGCAGCCGATGACTTGAACGAGTCGATATTCAGTACGTCGCAGCCAAAGATTTCGCCTTTTCGACCATCGGTGGCAAGAAAAGTGACACGGTTCACCATGGGGCACTGGCGCACGCTTTCGGCCGAGAATTGTGCTTGAGCTTCGTCGACGTAGGGGAGGAAGCAATGTATTGAGGGATTCATATTATATCTGTTTGATTTTATTGTTTTTATTTTTTTACTTTTTGATACTACGGCGTGGCGAGGGGTCGTTGAAGAAATTAAGCGTCTGTTTCATAAGGCTTGAACGTGCTTTGTCGTCTTTGATGGTTTCGAAAGGAAAACCGAGGACAACGCTACGGTGTTTTCCGCTGTCGAATGCAATTCCGGCCACAAGATTGTTTTCGCTGTAGCGCATCAGTGTGCAACCGTTGTCTTTGTTGGTGGCAAAGAACGAATCGGGCGATTCGACAGCATAACATTCGCTGTTGAGACTGTTGCTGAAAGCATATTCACCACCGGTGAAGTCTTTGAAACGTGTCGGCACCTGGTAGGCTTCGCCGGTGACTGATGCCTGGCCGACGCGCCAGGTATAACCCAGCACTTCGTTGGCAAATTTCTTGTCGGCTTCGGCTACTTCCGGAGTGCTATTGGGGTTGTCCCACATGTCGGTAGCAACAAAGGCACCGCTCACAAAGAAGGAGCACCCGTTGTCGGCAAGGGCTGCCATGCGTTGCTGCAGGGCCGAGGGAAATGCTTTGAACCGTGTGCCGTATGCCCCGCGGCCTTGTTTGATTTCCTTTTGTTTGCCCAAAATGAGATCGACAAGCATGGGTGTGTCCTGAGACTGAGTGAAGGCTTCGACAGAGCTTGAGATGAACGAATAGCCTGCATCGGCTATCGCTTTGCCATGAGTGTAGACATAGTCGAAAGTGTTTCCTGCAATCACTTTGTCCTCATAGTTGGAGCGAGAGCCTCCAAAACCAGCTGCATCGTCGTCCATCCATGGTACTATGCGTCGGTATTCATATTGGCTGCCGATATAGGAAATGTCTTCAATATATGGCACGCCGTGGTCGCGCTCGTCGTAGAAACCGGCAACTTCGCCAAAGTCGAAACGGTCAGGCGCGCTTACGCGAGTAAAGCCATTGACCACCGTTACCATTTTTCCCCCCTTGTCGCACAGAGCCAGCACTTCCGAAGGGAATGACACACCGCCGTCGTTGGCAGCAATTATTCGATAGGAATGAATGGCACCGTCGGTAACGGTAACGTTGAATGTCGGAGTCTTGCTTGTGGCCAACGGACGGAAATGTCCGTCGCCTATGCGTTCTTCAATTATATAATATGTGGGGGTCGCCGATTTTTCGAGTGTGTCGACGGTCTCTTTCCACGACAGGCTGAATGTGTTGTTCCCTTGGGAATTGATGGCAAATGCACGAATGGGCAGCGGCTGAACCACATATGGGCGTCCGTCGCGCGCGGCAAGGAATTTGAGCATGCCTTTGTATATGGCGCGCGACACCACGAAGCGGAATGCCGGGTCGAGACCGTAGGACATATCGGCTAAGTTTTGGTGCGAGAGGAGTTCGAGAAGCATGGCGGGAACCTCGGGAGCCCGGGCCTCGAAGTAGGATTCGTCCCACATTCCTCGTCGCGACCAATTCGGTTCCATCGTGGCGCGGATATCGTCCACAATATTGGTCATCACCAAGTTTGTGAGGTCGCGTGAGGCGGCGCGTGGGCTGCCGTTTCCTGTCTTGTCGCCTTTGGTGCAGTAAATGCCAAGCGTGCCAATGATGGAGTCGTTGGGTGTCATGCCGGCATCGCTGTGGAAGGCAAAACTCAAATCGACAGGTATGTTAAGTCCTTCGCGGTCGGGAAGCATTGACGAACCTCCGGCGAGCCAGTTGACCCATAGTCCGCGCGAACGGTAGTCGTCGGTATAGTCGTTGACATAGTCCGAAGGAGTGAAGACGCTGTCGGGAGCTCCGGCCCACTGCAGGAAGTAGCGTGCGCCTTCGGTGAATCGCGGATAACCGCTTGTAATATACTCGTATTCAATGTCGTCGAGTGGTTCTTTCACAATTCGGGCCACATTGCCCATGCCGCCGCCAATCTTCACCGCATCGGCGCTGAGCACCGTGCCTTTGTTGCCCTGGTTTGTTACTTCAACGAGTGTTGCAGGACGTGTCGAGGCATCGAATGGATAGTGTCCGAGATACACCCATGTGCCTCCGCCCATTTGCTGGTTGACGGCCACTTGGTGTTTGCCATCGGCTGCATTGATGGTGTAAAAAGCTTTATCTGTGCTATTGTGCTCGGTGGTATATCCCACATAGACTGCATAGGTGCCTTTGGCCGGAACAGGGGCTTGCCATTTTGCCTTGGCGTTTTTGCTTTCGGAGATTATCGACGTACCGGCGGCAAAGGGATGGTCGCCGTTTTTGAGAGGTTCGAAATTATAAGCAAAACCAGCTTTGCCCGAGCATTTCCATGTACCTTCGGTAGTCACCTGGCCGTCAGCATCGTTGTCGATAATAATTTCGGTGCGGCTCGTATCACGTTCGCGTGGCAGGAGAACATAAGCTCCCGCATTTTGGAGCATTGGGGTGAGAAAGGGTAGCACGTAGCTCTGAGTATAGAGGTCTTCAACAGTCTGCATCACTCGTGCTCGCTGCCACTCCCAACGGTTGAGCTTTGGCTCGAAATACCAGCCATGGCTTTGCCACATGGCTATGTTTGTACCGTCGAGGCCTTGAGGAGCGGCCGGGGCTTCAAACTTGTGGACAAATGGTGTTTTTTCCTTAGGCCCTGAGTGTCGGATGGTGTTGATTGCCAGCTGGTCGAAACTCTTGTTGTTGCTCACAAGTTCAATCTTATATTTTGCATATTTTTTACCCAGTGTGTTGAGGCATTTGGCTTTGATGTCCTTCACCTCTTTGGAGGTCAGAGGAATATATGACGCGTTTTTGGTGAATTCAACAATGACGGTCCGTTTTTTATTGTTAATTTTCACACTTTGTGTCTTCACTTTTCCAATAGCGGCTGTAGGCGGAAGGTAGCCGCGTAATATGTCGGTTATGGCTTCTTCTTGATCTCCGGCATATAAAGGTGAAGCTGAAAGCGAAAGCCCTATGATGGTGGCAAGCACTCGGTTAGCGTTCATGGTAGATGTGTTAAGCTGATAGATGTGTTGTAGTGTTTGTGATAAATGTTACAAGCTTTCGCATGCGACCACAAATTTAGTTCAATTATTAATAAGGACAAAATTATTATATAGGTAAAATCATGTCTGTAAACATTATTTAAGAAAAGAGCACATAAATTTTGTAATGGCAACTACTTGTTGATATTCTGTCGTGGTTTCTAATTGATAATATGTTGATATGTAATGATATTGAGCGGACACTGTCAGATAGGAAACATTATTGTCGATAGTGACAGCATTGCTTTTATTGAAAAGCTCAATCAACACTTATTCACAATTAAAAGGCGTATAATTCGAGAAAAATGAGCTATTTTTGCACTCTGAAAACAATAACGTTAACGTTCTACATATTACAATGAAAAAAAGTGCATTACAAAAAGCCCGCGCCTCCTATCAGCCCAAGCTCCCAATTGCCCTTGCAGGAGCTGTGAAGGTGGTTGAAGGCCATGCCACACAGTCAGTAGCCGATCAGGAAGCAATCAAGGCTCTGTTCCCCAACACTTACGGTCTACCCGAAATCCGTTTTGAAAAGAATCCCACAGCCACACCCGGCAAGCCTGTCAATGTGGGTGTCATCCTCTCCGGCGGCCAGGCTCCCGGTGGCCATAATGTAATCTGCGGTCTTTTCGACGGTATCAAGAAAATTCACAAAGAAAGCCGTCTGTTCGGTTTCCTCATGGGTCCTCAGGGGCTTGTTGAGCATCGTTACATCGAGCTGACAGCTCCCATCATCGACGAATACCGCAACACCGGCGGTTTCGACATCATTGGATCAGGCCGTACCAAGCTCGAGAAGAAAGATCAGTTCGACAAGGGTCTCGAAATCCTGCGAGAACTCAACATCTCCGCTCTCGTTATCATCGGTGGCGACGATTCCAATACAAATGCTGCCATCCTGGCCGAATACTACAAGTCGATTGGTGCCGGCATCCAGGTTATCGGTTGCCCCAAAACCATCGACGGTGACCTCAAGAACGATGTTATCGAGACTTCTTTTGGTTTTGACACTGCCACGAAGGTCTACTCCGAAGTTATCGGCAATATCCAGCGCGACTGTAACTCGGCCAAGAAATATTGGCACTTCATCAAACTGATGGGTCGTTCGGCAAGTCACATCGCTCTCGAATGTGCACTGCAGTGCCAGCCCAATGTCTGCCTCATCTCTGAGGAAATCGAAGCTAAGAACATGAGCCTCGACGACATCGTGGCTTACATTGCCGACATCGTTGCAAGCCGTGCCGCCGATGGCAACAACTTTGGTACAGTCCTCATTCCCGAAGGCCTCATCGAATTCATTCCTGAATTCAAGCGCCTCATCAGCGAGCTCAACGAGCTTCTCGGTGCTAACAAAGACAAGGTTGCCGGCATGGACAACGCACAGCTCACCGAATTCATTATGACCAACCTCTCGGCCGACAATGTCGCTGCCCTGAAGAAGCTTCCCGAATCGGTAGCACGCCAGCTTATGCTCGACCGCGACCCCCACGGCAACGTGCAGGTGTCTCTCATCGAAACCGAAAAACTCCTCAGTGGCCTCGTTGCCGCTCGTCTGGAGGCCACTCCTTCGTTTGCCGCCTGCGGGGGCAAGTTCTCGTCGCTCCACCACTTCTTCGGTTACGAAGGTCGTTGCGCCGACCCCTCGAACTTCGACGCTGACTATTGCTACTCGCTGGGCTTCAACGCATCTGCGCTCATCAACGCCGGTGTGACAGGCTATATGTCGTCGATTCGTAACCTTGTAAAACCCGCTGTTCAATGGATTCCCGGCGGTATTCCAATCACCATGATGATGAACATCGAACGCCGTAACGCCGAGGATAAACCTGTTATCCAAAAAGCTTTAGTTCGTCTCGATGGCGCTCCATTCCAGAAGTTTGCCTCGCAGCGCGATGACTGGGCTCACAACACGTGCTACATCTACCCCGGCCCAATTCAGTACTTTGGCCCTGCTGAAGTCTGTGATCAGCCTTCGATGACACTCAAATACGAGCACCGTCATTGATTTTTCAAAACAATCAATATAAAACTGCGGGCATAGCTGTGTCCGCAGTTTTTTCAATTATACACATGAAGATTATACTTTTATTGCTGATGTTCTTGCTTGGCCTCGAGGCAGGTGCGAAATCCCCGAAACGAGAGTTCCGCTCAGCGTGGCTGGCTGCCTACTACTGCATTGACTGGCCACGACAGAAGGGAGTGGGCAAAGACATCGAGGAGCAGCAGAAAAAAGATTTGTGCAAATATATCGACGACCACGCACGTCGCAATTTTACAGGCATCTGTTTCCATGTGCGAACCGCTGCCGATGCCCTCTATCATTCGAGCTATGAACCTTGGAGCGAATATCTGACAGGCGAGCGAGGCAAGGAGCCGACATGGGACCCGCTGGCTTTCGCTGTCGAGGAGTGTCACCGCCGTGGATTGGAGTGCTATGCATGGATTAATCCATTCCGTATTGTCAACGGCACTCAGGCGCGAAACACTGTGCAAGACCGCCAATGGCGGAAGAATGGCTGGGTGCTTACGTCCGGAAAATATTCTGTTTTTAACCCGGCCGTCAAGGGCGCCCGCGAGCACATAAAGAAAGTTGTCAAGGAAATTTACTCCAACTACCGAATTGATGGCATTCTCTTCGACGATTATTTCTATCCCAACCGAATTGGGCCACAAGCTGCCGACGCTTCGCTATTTGCAAAGAATGGTGAAGGTTTTGCCTCGATTGGAGACTGGAGGCGTCATAATGTTAATTCGTTTATTCGTGAACTTTATGAGCAGATTCAGGACGACCGTCCCGACATGCGTTTCGGCATCAGTCCTGCAGGTGTTGCCGGCAAAGGCCTCAAAGATTGCCCTCAGGAGTTGGAGCTGCCGCCGTTCATCGGCAACGCACGGGACTGGCAGTACGACGACATTTTTTCTGACCCTTTGGCATGGCTCGCTGAGGGCTGTCTCGATTTTGTGTCGCCGCAAATCTATTGGAACGTGACCGAGGGACTGAGTCGCTACTCTAAGAATGTCTCTTTCCGCGACCTCGCAGCCTGGTGGGGGCAAGTGGCACAAAAATGCGGAAGACATTTATATGTGAGTTTGGCTCCATATTGCTTCACCGACAATATCCAAGGCAAACGAACCCAAAGCAACAACAGCCGTCATTGGGCCGACATGGCTTTGCAAATCGACCTGTGCCGAGAAGCTGGTGCCGGAGCTCCAGGGCAAATCATGTACAGCGCAAAATATATGGACGGTCCGGCATGCAAAGGGTGGGGTACATATCTTCAGGAAAGGAGCTATCAACATAAGGCTTTGGTGCCAATCATAGACTGGAAAGAGGCACCGCGGCCTGAAAAACCACGCCTTAAGCGCAATGGCAACAAACTGTCGTGGGGCAAAGGGCAGGCGGCAAAGGGCTGCGACCCCATTGTGCGTTTCACTATCTATGCAATTCCTCGAAGCGTTAAACCTGAAAAGGCAAACAATGCCGATGGAGATGGTATCGACAGCAAATATCTTCTCGGAGTGTGCTATAATCACTTTTTTGTAATTCCCGAGAAATACCTCAACGGCCATTGGTTTGCTGTTTGTGCCTACGATGGCTACGGCAATGAATCTCAGCCTGCTGTGGCTGAATAAATTAAGGGCGGGCATCTTTCGATGTCCGCCCTCTTTGGGGTATCCAGTGGGATTCGAACCCACGACCTTCGGAACCACAATCCGACATTCTAACCAACTGAACTATGGATACCATTTCTGTTTTGCGGTGCAAAGTTAAGGAGATTTTTTGGACTGTGCAAATCTTTGCCCAATTTTTTTCAAAATTTCTGCGGAACTTGTTGTTGAATCTCCTGCAACTTCACATACTTTCGCCCTCTGACAGAGGTTCGCATACCACTTTGTCGTCGTTCTCTACTTCCTCCTTCGTTGACTGAGTCATGCGTAATTCCAGATTCAGAAGATATTCTTTGGCTGCAAGACCGCCGGCATAGCCGGTCAGCGAGCCGTCGATTCCTATCACTCGATGACAAGGAGCAAAAATGGATATAGCATTGGCTCCGTTTGCGTTGGCAACGGCTCTAACTGCACCGGGCATGCCAATCTGTCGGGAAAATTCACCATAGGAAATTGTTATCCCAATGGGTATGGTGAGCAGTGTCTCCCAAACTTTCTTTTGAAAATCTGTCCCGGCAAAGAGGAGGGGAATGTCGAAATTATGCCTGGCCATGGCAAAATATTCATCAAGTTGGGCAACGGCTCGAGCTATTACCGCCGATGTTCCGTCCACAAACTCGGCATGAAGCATGCGGCGCAAGCGTTTGTCCACAAGGGTGCGGTGTTTCTCCACCTGCCAGTCGCAAAGGCAAAGACTGTCGCCAAAAGAGCCAAGCAATAGTGTGCCGCATGGCGATTCATACTTTTTAGTTATAATATTCATACTTTAGGCTGCAAATACATTGCGTAGGATACTGTTTTGTTGAGTGTATCTGAGGCGAAGGCACACTCGGCCTGTAGGTCTCAGAAAACGATGCAAAATTAATGTTTATTCTCCGTTATTATTTAGTTATTCGCTGAAAAAATGGTGAATGTGTGCATGCTCCGGAGCATGACCACCCAGTCTTGACGGATATGACTTAAATTTATGCCGTAATCCTAAAAATACGCTGAGATATGTCTGCAAAAAAACATTGGAGAGAAGGCTGTGTCCGGGTTCCGCCGCATATAGCGACGAGCGGTTCGCTTACATGACGGAACGGATGGACTATTATCTGGAAGAACTCAAACGTCCGCACATGACTCTGCAGCTGCTGTATGAGGAATATCGCGCCGCTGTCACCAATCCCTACGGCTACTCTCAGTTCTGTTTTCATATAGCCCAGCATACGAAGGCGTCTACTCCTCCGACAGCGGTACTGACGGAGCATCGCCAAGGTGGCAGGGAAATGATGGTCGATTTTGCAGGAGACAAACTTCACATCATCTGGAGAAAACGGAAGTCAAGGGAGGAGGAGACAAGGCAGATCCTGGAAGAAAACCGCGCGTTGAGAGCAGAGCTTGTCAAGTTGGGCCAACAGCTTGGAGGTCGTGAGGAGTCGGAAAAGAGATACCGTGAGGATATGGCAAAGAAAGATGCCGAGATAAGGGAACTGATGCACCGTATCCTCTCACTCCAGAAAGAACTGGGCAATGCGATGGCGGCCGTGCGCCTGGGACGTGGCAAGTGCTTTGCCCCGAGTTCGGAGAAGATGTCGCTGACAGGCAAGGACCGCTCCGACAGGCGTGCCGATGAGAAGGATGACTTCGACGGCACTCCTCCGGCAGGCGGAAGTTCCACTCCGGCAGATACAGGAAACGACAGCAGTCCCAAGCCAGAACCGCCGAAAAGAAAGAAGAAGAGATTCGAAGGCCGCAAGACATCACTAGAGGACTATGGCTGCGATGAAGTGGTGCGTCATGAACTCGACGATTACTTCAGTCTGCCCGAGGGAGCGGTCTTCAAGACCCGAAACGGACAGGTCGAGACTCACGAATATGTATCCTACGAGTTCATACGGGCCGTGTGGTAAAGCACGTATGGGTCACGGCCAGTTATCAGGACAGTATCGGGGACATACACAACACATTGCCCGCCGAAGAGCGCGACAATCCTGTCAAAGGGTGTCCGTTCAGTGCCGAGATGCTCGCCTTCATACTCGAGGAGAAATATGCGTACCACACACCCAAGAACCGCATAAAGCGGAAACTTCGCGAGATGGGGCCGTATTCTCCAAGTCCACGTTTGTAAGATATTACGGACTTGCCGCTTCGGCGCTGCTTGATATGCTCGGAGGCACATTGAGAAGCTGCTTCACGGACAGCACATATCTGATGATAGACGAGACCTGCGAGCTCGTCGGAGTCATCAATCCTGAGACTGGCATACCCGAATACCGCAAACGTTACCTATGGGCCTTCCATAATCCTGTGGCCTCAACAGTGATGTATCTTTACGAGAATGGGAGTCGCGCACGCAAAGTCGTGACAGATATGCTCAAAGACTTCAAAGGCACCATATCAACCGACGGATACGAGGCATACCGTATCTTTGACACCGATGCACATCCGGACATACTTCACTGCGGCTGCTGGGCGCACGTCAGAAGAAAGGTGCTCGAAAGCCTTGGCGTGGCTACGGATGTATGCAATAAACTGCTTGAGATAATCCAGAGTCTCTTTGTCAACGAAAGCCTTTTCAACGGCCTTGACAGCGAAAGTCGCCGCAAGAAACAGATGGCACTGTCACGACCGATCGTCAACCGCATCTTCGACAAGGCCGAGCGCATAGCCCGGGACGCTACACTGATGGGAAAGGATCTCCTGAAGAAAGCGGTAAACTACATGATAAATCAGAAAGAGAGCCTCCGCAACTTCCTTCTCGACGGCAAAGCCGAACTCTCAAACAATTACTGCGAGCAACGGATGAAGCCGATAAAACTTGATATGAAGAACTGCCAGAACATAGGAAGCGAGGAAGCCGCCGAGCGAGCCGCCTTCATGCACTCGCTCGTGGAGAGCTGCCGGATGAACGGAAAGAACCCATACGACTATCTCGTTGACCTGCTCCGCAAGCTTGGCAAACCGCTCGATGACCTCGCCAGACGGGCATTATTGCCCGACCGCTGGCAAACTCAATGTTAAAATCTCAAAATCCACGATCTTTTTAGAATGCTTTAAGCCCTGCCAAATCAGGGCTTAAAGGAATGCGTCGCGGAGTTTGGGACATTTACGATGGCGACAACGGGAATATTTCCCTTAGTACTTTATGCCGAAAGTTATTTGTTGTTTGCTGCGTTATTTTTCAGCCACTCGCTACGGACTTTGTCAGGAAGATGCGTCACTTTGAAATCAGAGAATGACACCTTGAAGCCATTGCCGTCGGGACAGGCTGCGAACATTCCAATTTTAACAGGATGGTTTGCCTCAACCCATGCGTTGCGCATCATGTGATATTCCTTGTCATCGAAAGAATAGAAAATTTCAACGGCATCAAGGCGGCGCACAGCCTTAATCCATACATAATCCACCGGGCGGTCGAGGGCAATGACGCTCCAGTCGGATGTCTTGTGTGTTACTACCGTGCTAAGATTGTATTTGCCGTCCACAAACTCTATACCTGTCTTGATATAGTTCTCATGATCGAGACGAATCATCATTCCTGCCTGGTCGAATCTTACCTGGTAGTCGCCGGAGATTTTAACCTTGGCCTCGAACTCGCCACCATATTCGGCGTAATAGAATGGAGCGTCATCGACAGTGAAGCCATAATGGGATATTCGCCAGTAGTCACTGTTGGGTGTGACATCTAACGTCAGTGTGCCACCATTGATTTGCCAGTTGTCTGGCTCATTGAACCAGTTCATCTTTTCGAGGGTCTGGGCGTATACTGAAAGCCCGGATAGAATTGCGAATAATACAACGCTTATTTTCTTTTTCATATTCAGCGATTTATTGTTTTTAAACTTTATAAGGATTTAATACAGCAAGAGAACGCAAGAGAATAAGAAGGAATGTCCTTTTCTGTCATACTTGTATATAACCATTCGTTTGATTAACTTTGCAAAGTTAACAAGCTAAACAATAATCTGCAATGGTCAGAAATAACCATTTTACAGAAAATAGGGAAACACTCGACAAATTGTTCCGTTCTGAAAACAAGGCAGACGGAGGTATCCCTTTGGCGGATACTATAGATAACATGCGTTTCTGGGCGAGAGTCGAGAATGTTCTGATTGTCATCAGCGATATGGCTGAAGGCAAAAGCCATATCATTGCCGGTGGCTTCGCACGAAATCTTGACATTGGCGAGTATCAGCATGAAAATTCAATCTGGGAAAGCAAAATCCTTTCTCTGATGTCGCCTGAAGAACAAGAGGAAAAATATATCGCAGAACTGCGTTTCTTTCATTTTCTGAGGCATCTGCCCAAAAGCAAAAAGAGGGATTATTTTCTTATATCAAAACTTCGGTTCCGTTTTGCCGACGGAAACATTCACGATGTCCTGCATCGGATGTACTATATATATGATGAGAATGGTGAAGAACTGAGATTTGCGATTTGCATTTATGGCCCGCTCCCTTTTGATTTCAAGGGAAAGTGTTTTGCTGTCAATTCGTTAACCGGAATAAAAGAGGAACTGACTGCTTCCGGAAACGATTCAATCCTCAGTCGTAGGGAGCGTCAGATTCTTGCGATGATAGATACAGGAATGAAAAGTGCGGAAATCGCAGTTCAGCTGAACATCAGTATCCATACTGTCAGTCGCCACAGGCAGGAAATTGTCGGAAAACTTCAGGTAAAAAACACTCACGAAGCATGCCGATTGGCAAAGTCAATAGGACTGCTTGAATAATAACCGGAATTTCGGCTTGAGCCTATTTGCCAATCGAGGAAGTCGCTGACAAAGGAGGTGTCGAATTGGTAAACATATTTCGGAGGGATCACACGGCTCTTGATATACTCCCGAAGTACATTCAAGCGAGAACTGTAGCTTTGCCGAGTTTTTAACTTAGGCAGTTTCTCTAATGATTTCTCGTATTTTTCCAAGGCCTCCTCTAACAAAGTGTAGCCTCGGTTGTCCTCCACGTGGACCCACGGCGACCATCCGGAGCGTAGGAGTTTAAGGAGTGATTCGATCAGCTCCAGAGCTCTTTTCCTGCGCTCGGTCACCTTGCCGATGCTGTCGAGCATGTACTTTTTGCGGCGCATCGTCCTCGTTGCCGGGTCGAGCGAAAAGAAGTCGACGTACCACGATTTTCCTGTGTGGAGCTTGGAATATGTGAAGCCGAGGACTTCACTCTTGGGAGAAAAATTTTGCGGGTAGCGCACATTTTTTAACATTCTTTGGCTATAAAGAATGTAACAGTGAGACATCCGGTGATGTAGGTCGTTCTAATCAGTGTCCGAATAGTGTCCGACCCCTTAAAATCAAAACGCTGATAACTCGTTGATTATCAGCGTTTTAACCTCATTTTGGCGGAGAGGACGAGATTCGAACTCGTGGTAGGATAACTCCTACGTCAGTTTAGCAAACTGGT
>CAJUAR010000062.1 GCA_910584495.1 uncultured Muribaculaceae bacterium | reverse complement strand
GTTTGTCAAGGACTTGCATTTATAACAAGTAATTAAGCTGCGAATTTAAGGTTTTTTGTAAAAATTGCGGTTATAATCGCAAAAATTTATACCTGTCGATCCCCTTAATCGTGATTTCTTGTATGGCATTTGAAATGAATGCTCGGAAATGAACGAATAAACACCTACATAGATCAAATGACATGTGGGCATGCAGAAGAACAACCAAATGACAACGAGTGTCACATGTGACTCTTATTGTCGACGCCCTAATTCGTTGCTCTATGTAAAAAGAGGCCTTGAACTCTATGACCTCAGTTTACGAACCTAAGTACTTTTAACACTCTGAGGCATTGGATGTTGGAAGAAATTTATTAACTTTGCACGACCTGATGGAGATCATGATCGAGAGTTTGATGGTTGCTGAACGCGACGAGTTTCTGGCTGATAATCCGGACAATAAGGGTAATGGCTATCTTCCGGGCTCCACTTATGGACATGGCAGAAAACTGGAGTTCCGCATATCGCGCGACCGATACGGCAACTTCCATCCTCAGATACTCGCCATATTGCGAGACCAGGAGGAAGAATGTGACAGACTCGCAGGAGTTCTTTATACCAAGGGACTTACACAGGAACAGGTAGGTGATGTCTTCGACCAGATATACGGTCAGCATTACTCTAAAGCGAGCATCAGCCGTATGGTTGAATGTGTACGCACGCAAGTCAACGAGTGGCTTGAAAGAGGAGTGGAGGAATATTACCCGCTTGTGTTTGTGGACTGCGTACACATCTGAAACGCAATATGTTTGCCAAGGTGCGTCATGGTGACAAGGCAGCTCTCGCTTCCCATGCACCGTAAAAAGAACAAAACCTCTGAAAATCATTGATTTTCAGAGGAATTCGTCGGTCTGATAGACCCTTTTGTGACCCCGGTGGGGTCGAATAATATCGTTGTAACTAAGTAGTATTCTGAATATTGTAATGCTGCACTTTCCGTTGTTCACGAATTGTACATGGCACAATTTCAATGTTCTTCCCCATTGTTTCCATTGGGATTACAAAGATACAAAAAATATGAATATCAACAATGCATTATGTTACAAATCCAAGGTTTTAACGAATCTTTTAACATCTTCATAAACTGCATTATTCAAATCAGGATATTTGTTAATTACATCTTCCACCCATGACGGGCCATGACCGCCAACTGTAGGAATAAAATTTTCCAATTCTCCCACTAAGGGAAGATGTATGCCGACTTGATTCAATGCCGTATTAAGGTCTCCAATGGCTTCTTGAGGATCGCCATTGGGCAATGCCCTAATTCCAGATTTCTTAATCAAAGACCAACCCTTATGTTCAAAAATTGTTTTCTTAAGTTTATCTAATTGCTTTTTATTAAGGTCTTTTATGCCGTCTTTTTCAAATTCAGAAAGAGTTTCTACAATTCTCTCACGCTGATCTTTGAGTAATGTAGGTTTATCTAGAGATTTTGCACCAGCAGCGACAACATTATATCTTTTCTCTATTGTTGGCCATTGCCCTCCACAAATTTCATACAGAGATTTAATTAAATTTGAGTCGTTTAAAACGTCAAGATCTGGTATGATTCTAAAATTGACACCTAATGTTTTAAGAGCAGTGGCAACTAACGGTAAGCGTTGTTTACCACCACAATGAATAAATAGCGTAGAATTTGGCTTACCTTCTTCCGCTTTAAGGTAATCAAGTATTATTGAATACAGTCTGCAATCAGAATCACTTTCACAAACTACAGTAGTTTCATGGAACACTGAATCCATTATATTTGAATAACGCAATAGCGAGTCTTTCCAAATATTATTTAATTTCTCATTGTCTAACATTTTTATCATATTAGTATCACCATTACGAGTGACACGAATAATCTTTACCCTATCAGGACAGCTATTTATTAATCCTTTAAGAAAATCTTGGCTATGAGTAGAAATAAAAGCCTGTTTATCATTAGATAATGCCTCGCTAAATATCTGACCAAGTATTCGTGCTTGTGGTGGATGCAAGAATGACTCAGGTTCATCAATGATGAAACATGAGTAATTAGGTAAGAGTAGATGTAGGAGTATTCCTGTAAAACTTCTCATACCATCACCTTGTTCATGGAGAACAGGAAGTTGTTGTAATCTTCTTTTGAATTCTTCTTGTCTAGTTTGCTCATCTACGAAATCTCCTTCAAGTTTTATGGGGGACCCTATATGAAGGGGGATATTCATGGAGTCGAATCCAGGAATCAAAGATTGACCAAAAGCCTTATGAAAAAAATTAGAAAGCATCTCTCTCACAGGAGGAAATGCCTTAACAATATGAATTGGATGAGTCGGCGCGTCATTTTCTTTTAATATCGTTGGAGGATTTACTATAGAGAGTCTATTATCTGTTCTAAGCTCAGTAATAAAAAAAGAATTAAAATCATTGATGTATCCGCTGGTTAATTTGTTGCTTTCAAGATGATAAGGCCATATATAATAATTCATACCCGAATAAATATAGCCACTATTCGGATCTTTTGATTGGACAGAGCAACTCTCAATAAACGCCACATCATTCTCTGAATTCTGAAATGTAAGATTGACATCCTTAACAACAATTTTGCGATGCTGATTCTTTATACAAGCATAAATATCTTTTAATGACTGACTTTTACCAGCATTGTTAGGACCAACAAATACTACAATGTCATTCTTGTTGAGTCTTATGGTTTCTCCATTATTAAAATTAATTGAATTTACAAATAATGCTGGAGTATTACCTTCAATAGTTGTTATATTCATAGTTCATATTATTTGAAACAGGAATTATAGAAATTGTTTTGTTTGCTAAATATTCTATATATTCTTTAATTTCAGATTTTGTGACCAGTAGGAGATTATCGCAGTGGAGTTCTTCGGCAGCTTCGACGAGGGCATCGAGTTCGCGTTTACGAGTTTTCTCGGAGGACATATCGTAGCACACTTGAATTAGCTGCTCCACTTTAGTACCTTTTCGGGTTACGAAATCAATCTCCTTATCATTGCGTGTGCGATAGTAGAAAAGTGTTTTGCCGGGAATATATCCGCGACGTAACAGCTCTACAAACACTTGGTTCTCCAACAGTCTGCCGAGGTTCTCACTCAGGTTGAAAGCTGTGCTTTGCACGAAACCATTGTCAACGACATAAACTTTACTCGGTGCTTTCTTCATCAGTTTCATCTTGTTGTTGAAGCGTGGAAGATAGAAGAACAGGTAAGGTTCTGCCAGATAGTCACAGAATTTTTTTGTCGTCGTCACGCTTGATAGTCCCAACTCCGTAGCAAGGTCATTCGCTGAGATAGGATTGCAAAAGTTGGAGAGTAGGTAAGTGGCAAGATTGTATAAATCGGTCGTATTCCTGACCTTATGGCGTTTGGCAACGTCTTTCAACAGAATTGAGTCGAACAAAGTCGATAGATAGCTTTTTGTGATGTTGCGAGCCTGAATAGTTTCGGGATAGCCTCCGTTGCGCAAATAATCATCAGCAACAACGATAGCCTTAGCCGACTGTTCTTCAAGATTGGGATTGACATTCTTCCAACGCATCGTTTCCTCAAGGCTAAAAGGTAGCATCTCGATCTGTAGATACCGCCCTGTCAAAACAGTTGCCATTTCACTGCTCAACATCTTGGCGTTACTTCCGGTAATAATCAAATTTTTGCCCCGACGGTATAGTTTATTGACCCACAAATCCCAATCAGGCAGATTCTGTATTTCATCAAGCAACATGTATGCATAGCCAGGATATACATCGTCAAGCATCTGCATTACCAAATCCTCATTCCAGTTTTCAAGCAGAAGGTTGTCATCAAAATTGAGATATGCGAAGTTCTTACCCTGCAACATGAGCAGTGCGAATACTGACTTACCGACGCGACGAGGACCCGTAATCAATTTGATTAACGGATTTGCGAGTAACTCATCAAAATCATATCTGGTGTCTCGCTGCTGATAGGGACGAGCCATCAGCTCATCACGCTCTGCCCTTTGATTGAGGATTATATTTTTCATTCCGTAGTCGTATTAGACTGCAAAGATAATCAATTTTATCCAATAAATCCACCGTACTGGATAAAATAGTGTATTTTTTATCCAATAAAAGGTGCGTGTTGACTAAAAATAGGTAAAAATAGGTTCACAATTCTGCCGGATAGGGACATTACAAAAATCGCTGAAACCGTCTTAGTTTCAGCGATTTGCGGCGATTTGCCATTTTGTCTTGTGACCCCGGAGAGGCTCGAACTCTCGACCCACTGATTAAGAGTCAGTTGCTCTACCAACTGAGCTACGGAGTCATTAGCTTGCGGTTATTTCCGTTTTGCGGTGCAAAGTTAGTGTCTTTTTTTGGACTATGCAAATTTTTTGATACTTTTTTAATCAATTATTTTTCTTTCTGCGTTCCTTTATGTGTCCCTTTATGTGTCACTAAGAGTTCTAACAAGTTGTGTAACAGATATTCTACATGCATAATGAGAGATTAAAAAAGCCGATGCGGAAGAATTGCATCGGCTTTTATCATTCTATGGGAGGAAGGGGTCAGCCACCAAAATTGTCGTAGTGAATGTTGGCTGTATCAACACCGAGGCTGTCGAGCATGCCTGTTACTGCTTTGCTCATTGGTCCGGGGCCGCACATATAGTATTCGATGTCCTCTGGGCTGTCGTGGTCTTTGAGATATGTGTCGTACATCACCTGATGAACAAACCCGGCAGTGTATTTAACCCCGGCAGCATCGGCCGCTGGGTCGGGGCGGTCGAGGGCAAGATGGAATTTGAAATTGGGGAATTCTTTTTCGAGTTTTAGGAAGTCGTCGAGGTAGAAGACTTCGTTGAGAGCGCGTGCACCGTAGAAGAAATTCATCTTGCGATTTGTGGTTTTCAGCGTCTTTGTCATGTGCATGATTTGGGCACGCAGAGGAGCCATGCCTGCGCCGCCGCCAACCCACATCATTTCGTTGGTGCTGTCGAAAATAGGGTGAAAATCTCCGTATGGGCCGCTCATTGTCACTTTGTCTCCAGGCTTGAGCGAGAAGATATAGCTCGAAGCAATGCCGGTGGGCACGTCTTGAAATCCGACTTGTGGTTTGGGTTTGAAGGGTGGCGTGGCGATTCTCACGGTGAGCATTATTCTGTCGCCTTCGGCAGGATAGTTTGCCATGGAGTATGCTCGGACGGTAGCTTCCTTGTTGACGGACTTTAGGGTGAAGAGGCCGAATTTTTCCCAAGCCGGCAGATATTGTTCGCCTATGAGGCCGCGGTCTATGTCGGTGGCATAGTCCATGGAGTAGGGCGGTATTTTGATCTGGGCGTATGAACCGGGAAGAAAGTCCATGTGTTCGCCCGGAGGCAGTGCTACGATGAATTCTTTGATGAATGTTGCCACGTTTCGGTTGGAAATCACCTCGCACTCCCATTCTTTGACATTGAGGGCCGAAGCCGGAACTTTGATGTCGAGGTTGTTTTTCACTTTCACTTGGCATGCCAGGCGCCAGTGCTCTTTCATTTCCTTGCGTGTGAAGTGTACGGCTTCGGTTGGAAGAGGGTCGCCTCCTCCTTGCATTACTTGCACACGGCATTGTCCGCAGCTGCCCTTTCCGCCACATGCCGATGGCAGGAATATGTTGTTGTCGGCCATTGTGGATAGCAGCGATTTGCCAGCTGCTGTAGAGACTGTTTTATCGTCGTTGATGCGAATTTCGACGGGGCCGCTCTGTACGAGATAGCGTTTGGCTACAAGAAGGACTATGACCAACAGAAGGGTCACACCCAGGAAGAATCCAACGCCGGCAAGCACTGTGAGTGTGGCAGCCGAGGTCTGACATAGTATGTTTGCTTCTATCATAGTTCTTTAGATTTTGATGCCGAGAAAGCTCATGAAGGCGATACCCATGAGGGCTGTGATTATGAAAGTGATGCCAACGCCGCGCAGCGGGCCGGGAATTTTGGAATATTGCGCAATTCGTTCGCGGACGGCGGCCACGGCTGTAATGGCCAGCAGCCATCCTAATCCCCATCCAAGCCCGGCGCAAACAGCGGTGCCAATGCCGGGGAAGTCGCGCTGCTGCATGAAGAGCGAACCGCCGAGGATTGCGCAGTTAACGGCAATAAGCGGCAGGAATATGCCCAGCGACGAATAGAGTGCAGGAGCGTATTTTTCGACCACCATTTCGACAAGTTGTGTCATAGATGCGATGACAGCGATGAATACAATGAGTGAAAGGAAGCTGAGGTCGACATCGGCATATTCTGCTCCCAGCCATTTCAAAGCCCCTGCTTTGAGCACATAAGTCTCGAGGAGGTAGTTGATTGGCAAGGTGATGGTGAGCATAAAAGTTACGGCTATGCCGAGGCCGAAAGCAGTCTTGACATTTTTGCTCACTGCAATAAAGGAGCACATGCCTAAGAAGTAGGCAAATATCATGTTGTCGATGAAAATCGACCGGATAAACAGATTGAGATTGTCCATAATTCTGTGCTATATGATGATTATACCACTACTTGTCCTGGAGGTCTTTGTTGATGCTTCGGTGAACCCAGATGATGCATGCCACGACGATGAGGGCCATGGGGGGCAGAATCATCAAGCCGTTGTTGACATAGCCGGCATCGTAGAAGCACTGGGGAACGACTTGGAAACCGAAGAGTGTTCCCGAACCGAGCAGTTCGCGGAAGAAGCCTACTATGATAAGAATGATTGCATAGCCAATTCCGTTGCCCACCCCGTCGAGGAACGAGGGCCAGGGACGATTTGCCATTGCAAAAGCTTCGAGGCGACCCATGAGGATACAGTTGGTGATTATCAAGCCGATGAACACCGACAATTGTTTGCTCACATTGTAGGCGTAGGCTTCGAGGAGTTGCGAGACTATAACCACTAATCCTGCCACAACCACAAGCTGGACAATGATGCGGATGTTGGTGGGTATGGTGTTGCGCAACAGCGATATGATGACGTTGCTGAAAGCAAGAACGGCGATTACCGAAAGACCCATTACCATCGCCGGCTCCAGTTTGACTGTGACGGCCAACACCGAGCAGATGCCGAGAATCTGCACAAGAACGGGGTTGTTCTTGGAGAACGGATTGAAGAAAACGCTTTTGTTCGATATCTTTTCCATTGTTACACGTTGTTGACTGTTAATTATTTGCCAGTGATTTCAGAAAATCGGCATAGGGCGCGAGCGAGTTGTCGATCATAGAGCCCACGCCTTTGCTGGTGATTGTGCCTCCCGATATGCCGTCGACGTAGTCTTGACCATCGGGTGTCGGCATGCCTTTTTTTACCACAGCTATTGGTGCAAATTTGCCGTCGAGCATCAGTCGTTTTCCGTAGAACTGCTGGCAGAAGTGAGGCTTTTCGATTTCGGCACCGAGGCCGGGTGTTTCGCCCTGGTGGGCGAAGTAGGCGCCATAGACTGTGCTGCCGTCGCTGTCGACCGACACATATCCCCATATCGGTCCCCAAAGACCTGCACCGTACATTGGCAGAATATATTTCAGAGAGCCGTCATCGAGCTTACATTCATAAACTGGCAGAAGGCGTTTGTCGGCAGGTTCTTTGACTTGTGCTGCAATGCTTATGTCGAAAGCTTTTGGGGCTGAAGTGTCGACATTGCCTGAGGCATTGACAACCATGGACCCGGTAATGTATTTGCTGTAAGTTTCTGTCACTTGTGCATCGGGCACTTCTATACGGACGCTGGCAAGGATTTGTCGCATTTTGTCGGCATCGGCGTTGGCCTGTTGTCGGTCTTTGAGCGAAATTGATGTGAAAGCCAGTGCTGCGCCCACAATAATCACCAGAACTATGATATAAATAATGGTGTAGGTGTTGCTTTGCTTGTTCATGAGCGTGCTGTTTTAGCGTTGAGACGATTTTGGCGGCGACGGATGTTGGCTTGAACCACACAATAGTCAATAAGAGGTGCGAAGCAGTTCATCAGCAGCACGGCAAGCATGGCCCCTTCGGGGTATCCGGTGTTATAGGTGCGGATGAGAATGGCAATGACACCTACCAGGAATCCATAGATGTATTTGCCGGTGGTTGTCCGTGCGGCAGTAACGGGGTCGGTGGCCATGAATACAGCCGCAAATGCGAATCCTCCGAGCATCAGCTGGTCGGCAACACCAAGATATGATGCGGGATAGAGCTCGCTGGAGAATGTGTGAGCTACGAAGCTCATAACAGCACCGCCGACAAACACCGAAAGCATGATTCGCCACGAGGCTATTCCCGAGACAAGGAGAATTATAGCACCGATGAGGATGCAAAGAGTGGAAGTTTCGCCAAACGAACCGGGAATCAGGCCAAGAAAAGCTTGCCAGGTATCGATGGGTGCGCCATTGATGCCAACGAGAGTCAGGTCGGGTCCGCTTTGCGAGGCAAGCTGTCCCAGTGGTGTGGCTCCGGCAAAGGCATCGGGAAGGGCTGTTCCATAACCAAAGGGAGTGCCCGAGGCAACCCACACATGGTCGCCCGACATTTGGGCCGGATAGGCAAAGAATAGAAATGCGCGAGTGACCAGGGCCACGTTGAGCACATTGTATCCTGTGCCGCCAAAGACTTCTTTTGCAAATATCACTGCAAAAGCCACCGCAACGGCGAGCATCCACAGCGACACTTCTGCCGGGCATATCATCGGCACCAAGATGCCGGTGACCAGAAAGCCTTCCTGGATTTCATCGCCTTTGATTTGTGCGGCGGCAAATTCAATGCCGAGGCCCACGATATATGCCACCAGGACACGCGGCAATATTGTCAGGAAGCCATATAGCATTAATTGCCAGAATGGGAACGAGGTTTCGCCGAGTGCCAGCCAATGCTGGTAGCCGGTGTTGTACATGCCAAATAGGAAGCATGGAATGAGGGCGCACACCACGATGATCATGGTTCGTTTGGAATCGATGCTGTCGTGGACATGGACGCTGCTTGTGCTTGCCGATGTGGTGGTTGGCGTGTAGAGGAAGGTCTCGAAGCCGTCGAAAACCGAGCGGAAGGCGTGTAGCTTGCCGCCAGGCTCAAAGTTGGGCTTTACCTTGTCGAGAAAATTTCGTAGACTTGCCAAAATATTATAATTTTTTCGATTGTTCGTAATTCAGTTTACATCAATTCTTTGCGAAGTTTGTTCAGCCCGTCGCGAACAATTTGCTGCAGAGGCAGTTTCGAAGTGTCGGCGTATTCGGCTGCTGCAAAGTCTTCTGGGGCAACTTCGTAGATTCCGAGTTTTTCCATGTCTTCGATGTTGTCGGAGAGTATGGCTTTGAGCAGATATTCGGGCAGGATGTCCATGGGCATCATCTTGTCGTACTCGCCGCTCATAATCATGGCACGGCGTCCTCCGTTGAGGCGTGCGTCGGGGCGGAAAAGACGGTTCAGGAAATGGCCAGGGAAGGTGCGGCTCTCGCTCATTTTTCCGGGGGAGAACGATGCCCATCCCATAAATTCGTTTTTGTCGTCGCCTTCGGCGATGACGGAGATTTGGCGGTAAGGGAAGCGCAGGAAACCATCGAAGCCAATAGCTTGGCCTACAAGAACGTTTCCGCTGATAATGCGTCGATGATGCTCTGCCGAGTCCAAACATCCGTCGATGAGTGGCGCAATGGCACTGCCGATGATGGTTTGTCTGAGTGCCGGCTTTGCCACTTCAGGGCCGGTGACTGCCACTATAGTGTCCCAGCACAGCTCGCCTTTGCCGGTGAGACGGCCTATGCGACCCAATGTGGGCAGGTCGAGTGTCCATACCGTTTCGCCTTTGTTGACCGGGGCGATGTTTGCAATCTGTACTCCTGCATTGCCGGCAGGGAACGGACCTTGGACTGTCACCATTTCGGCCCCGGCAATGTTGCCGGCTTTCCAGTCTGCTCCATGGCAAAGATACACTTTGCCTTCGGTGAGCTTGGCGAGTGCGGCAACACCGGCACGGTAGTCGTCGGCGGTGAAAATGGCGTCGAATGCTACGGGCGACGGTGCGAGTGGCGCGGGGTCGTAAGCTGTGATGAAAATATCGCGAACTGTGGTATGAGTGTCAACGACAATGTCGAAGGGGCGTTGGCGGAGCAAGGCAAGCAAGCCGCTCTGTGCCAGCATTCCAATGGTGTCGTTCTTTTCAAATGCCGGCTTAGGGGCCTGGGTGTGGCCGGCTTCTATCTCGATGCGCAAAATTTTGCGGCGTTCGCCGCGCACAATGGCTTTGACAGTTCCTGCAATAGGCGATGTGATTTTCAGAGCTTCGTCAGCCTTGTTGTAGAGTATGGGTGTACCTGCGTTGACTGCGTCTCCTTCTTTGACACATAGTTTCGGTATAAATCCGGGAAAATCGTCAGGAACTATGGCACAAAGACTTGTGTTCACTTTTTGCAATCGGGCATCTTGGGGTAACGCTCCGGCTATGTTGAGCGTTAAACCTTTATTTAGCTTTAGGTTCATGTGATTGAATGGTGTGATAGCTATAACGTTGCAAAGTTAAGACTTTTTTCACAAAAAATCTTAAAGTTGAGATGAATTTAATATGTCCTGTTAGATAATATTAACATTGTGGAGCCGACTTTAAAAGGCTACATCGTCGGTTGGGGTGCTTTGTCCCAGCCCAAGAGCTTCGGCATCGGATGCTGCCTGTTCGGCATCTTGCAATGGGATAGCTGTTGCTTCGTTGTCGCTGGCGGCTCTCATGCCAAAATCGGCATTGGAGCTGCTGTCCCAGTTCTCGAAGCGAACATATTCTTTGCGGAAGAACATGTCGACAGAGCCTGTGCCGCCGCTGCGATGCTTAGCAATGATAAATTCCACTTTTCCCTGGATGTTGTTGCCGTTTTCGTCGACAGTGGTTTTGGTATAATACTCAGGACGGTGGATGAAGCAGACAATGTCGGCATCTTGTTCGATGGCACCCGATTCGCGCAAGTCGCTAAGCTGAGGACGTTTGTCTTTGTTGCCTCGGTCCTCGAGCTTTCGGTTGAGCTGCGAAAGTGCGATGATGGGAATGTCGAGTTCTTTGGCCAGTTGTTTGAGCGAGCGAGAGATTGTGCTCACTTCCTGTTCGCGCGATCCGAGTTTGATGCCGGCGGTCATAAGCTGTAAGTAGTCAATGACAATGAGCTGCACTCCGTGTTCGCGCACCAGACGTCGGGCTTTGGTGCGGAGTTCCATCATCGACAGCCCCGAGGTGTCGTCGACATAGAGAGGAATGTCCTGCAGGCGAGGCATGCGGCTGAGGAGCTGCGTCCATTCAATGTCGGAAAGCTGTCCCGACTTTATTTTGTTGCCCGGAATTTCACAAGCGTTGGAAATTAAACGGTTGACGAGCTGCAGGTTGCTCATTTCCAGCGAGAATACCGCTACAGGATTGTTGCTCATGGCAATGTTAAGAGCCATGGAGAGGACAAAAGCCGTTTTACCCATTGCAGGGCGGGCGGCAATGATAATAAGGTCGGATTTTTGCCAGCCTGATGTTTCTTTGTCGAGATTGTGGAAGCCTGTTGCAAGCCCGCTAAGGCCTGACTGTCGTTTTGATGCCGTCTGCATCTGTTCGATGGCTCTGCCCAGGAGCGGGTTGATCTGTATGGCTTCGCCTTTGAGGTTGCGCTGTGAAATTTCGAAAAGGTTGGCTTCGGCTTCTTGCAGCAGGTCGTCGACATCGTTGCTTTCGTCGAAAGCTTCGTTTTCTACTGTGGTCGCGAAACTGATGAGCTGGCGGGCGAGATATTTCTGTGCAACTATGCGGGCGTGGAACTCGATATGGGCGGCAGAGGCAACGTTAGCGGTGAGACCGGTGATGAAAGCCGGGCCTCCCACTTTGTCGAGATTGTCTTCTTTGCGAAGTTCGTTGATGACTGTCACCATGTCGATAGGTTCCTGGGCAAGACCGAGGTTTTGAATGGCTTGGTAGACAGCCACATGTCGAGGCTCGTAGAAACTTTCAGGAGTCAGAAGGTCGCACACTTGCGAGAACGCATCTTTCTCCAGCATCAACGCACCCAGAACAGCGGCTTCCATATCTGTTGCCCTGGGGACGAGACGGCCGGCAATTTCAGGTGTTTGTGATGGTCGACGGTATGTGCGGTTTTCTTTGGAAGATGTGTCCATTGTCATTTAGATTTTCGAGCCTTTTTTATAAATTCTTCAGTAGGCACAAAATATATTTCGACACGACGGTTTTTTGCTCGGTTGGCCACACCGGTGTTGGGAGCAACTGGTTCGTCGCTCCCAAGTCCGTAGGGAATGATTCCTGTTTCGGCATCGCTTCCCAGCTTGTAGTAGAATTCGTCGATGGCGTTGGCGCGGTTGGCTGTGATGTTGTCGGCATGCTGCGAATCGCCGGTATCATCGGAATGGACAGCGAGAATCACTTTGTAGTTGTCGTGTCGACTGATGTATGGAGCCATAGGCGACAGTTTTTTTGCCGCCGCGTCGCGCAGTTGCGTGCTGTTGGGCTGGAAAAGGGCTGAGCAAGGCAGTGTGACCATTGCCACTTCGCCTTTTCGCACTGTAGTAACATCGTAGCCTGCCTGCCTTAGGGCCGAGACCAGCTGCTTTATGGCAGTCTTGACGGCTTCGCTGTGTTTAGGATTAACTTCAGGCTTTGCAATATTTTCTTCAATATTAGCCGACAAAGGGTCGAAATCGCTCTGGGCCGATGTTGTCGCCGGTCCGAGCAATGCTGCTATACCCACAAGGAGAGAGCAGAGTGTTTTACAAGCTTTTTTCACAGAAGGCTCTCCTCGTAGTCTAATTCGGCACGAATCATTGCCTCTATCTGTGCATCGGTGAGGTTGGTGCCGGAGTTCTTCTGGAGGTATTTATGCACAAAAGCTACCATTTCGGCAATATCATTTTCCACGTCGTCGACATCATCATCGAAAGCCGAAGAAATGTCGAGGTCGCCGTTTTCTTCGTAGTAGTCAAAAATGAGGTCGAGCACTTCGGCAGCAGTGTTGTCGTCGACACTGCTGCATCCTGGAGCCAATATCATCTGCTTCATGGCAGCCTCTTCGTCATATTCTTTCATAGCGAGGTTTGAGGTTTAGACGTTTGATATTAATTAAGGTCTGTCAGACCATGGGGGAGGTCGAAAACCACGGTTTTATTTTCCGTGTCGAGTTCGTTTATTAGTTCTTCTGCGGCAGGCACGATGATAGTGCGGCCATCGGGTGTGGCTATGTTGATGAGCACGTTCATGGTGCTGTCGTCAATGTCGGTGATAGTGCCGAGTGGTTTGTCGCCGTCAAAAGCCTTGAAACCTTCGAGGTCTTCGAGGTAAAATACGTCGTCGTCGGAGATTTCTTCCGGACAATCGGCCACAGGAGCTGTGGCTGTCAAGCCGCAAAAAGCTGCTGTGTCGTCGTGCTTCACATTGTCGAGGTTGAGCACCACAACGTCGCCTTTTATGGTGCGCACGCCGGCAATGCGGTATGGCACTTGGAGGCCGCCGTCGACGAGGGCAAAGATAAAGTGTCCTGTCTCGGGAGTGAATGCATCATTGTCGATGTTGAGCACAATTTCGCCTTTGAGGCCGTGCGACTTGCCAAAAGTGCCCACGGGGCAAGTGTCGAAATCTCCTGGGATTTTCATTTTTTGCGTTTTTTGCGGCCCGAAGGGGTGGGAGCTTGTTTGAAATCGAGTATGCGAATTTTTTCGGGGTCTTCTCCAAGGGCTCCGTGCGACATTTGTCTAAGGTCGCTTAGAATGCGATGATCGCTGGCACTTTCGAGTTTGGCCTCCATGAGAGTTTTTTTCATTTGGTTGGCGATGAGGTTGACAAGGGCGTCGCGTTCGTCACCTTCCTCCATTTGGCTTGCTGTCTCAATCAGTCGGGGAATGAGGCTCCCGTAGTGCCGGAAAGGTTTTGCCCCGGGTCGCGATGGTGGCACCGGCTCGGGCTTCTCGGCATATATTGTAGGGTCGGTACGCTCGTAGGGAAAATCGACATCGAGCTGGAAATTGCTCATAATCACCACATGGTCCCATAGCTTCTGTCTGTAAGCATCGAGGTCGCCGCCTTGAGGAGGGAACAGGGTGACCATGGTCTCAACTATCTCCGAGGCACATGCTGTGCGTTCGTCGCGGTCTTCGATGGTGAGGCAGTAGTCGACCATGTTCTGTATGTTGCGGCCGTATTCGGGCAACGCAAGTTGTTTGAGTTGGTTGTTGTAGGTGAGCATTTTACATTTTTTAGATGATGAGCATCGCATCGCCATAGCAGCCGAAGCGATACTTCTGTTCCACAGCCTCCTTATATGCCTTCATAACAAGATCGTAGCCGCCGAAGGCAGCAACCATCATGAGCATGGTGCTGTAAGGCATGTGGAAGTTTGTGACAAGGCTGGAGCACACGCTGAAATCATAGGGCGGGAATATGAACTTGTTAGTCCATCCGGAGTATGTTTTCATGTGTCCTCCCATGCTGTCGGCGGTGGCTATTGCGCGAAGCACGGATGTTCCGATGGCGCACACGCCATGACCGGCATCTTTTGCAGCATTGACAGTGTCGACAAGTTCTTCGCTGGCTTCCATCTGTTCGGAATCCATGCGGTGCTTTGTAAGGTCTTCGACATCGATTTCGCGGAAGGCCCCCAGACCGCTGTGAACGGTGATAAACGCCTCTTTGACACCTTTGATTTTGAGGCGTGTTATAAGGCTTCGCGAGAAATGCAGGCCGGCGGCAGGGGCAACAACTGCACCTTCTTTATCGGCAAAGATACACTGGTAGTCGGTGGCATCTTTTTCATCGGGCTCGCGTTTAATGTATGGGGGGAGGGGAGTCTTGCCAAGGGCGAATAGGGCTTTTTTGAATTCATCGTGCGGACCGTCGTAGAGGAATCGCAGTGTGCGGCCGCGAGATGTGGTATTGTCTATAACTTCGGCAACCATCGATTCATCGTCTCCGAAATATAGCTTGTTGCCAATGCGGATTTTGCGAGCTGGTTCGACAAGCACGTCCCAGAATTTGTTTTCGGCATTTAGTTCGCGGAGAAGGAACACTTCGATTTTGGCTCCGGTTTTTTCTTTGTTTCCCCATAGCAAAGCGGGAAACACCTGGGTGTCGTTGAACACCATCACGTCGCCATCGTTGAAATAATCGATAATTTCTTTGAATATATGGTGAGAAATTTCGCCTGTCTTACGGTTGAGCACCATCAACCGGCATTCGTCGCGTTCTTCTGTAGGACGACTGGCTATCAGTTCTTCGGGAAGATTGAATTTGAATTGCGAAAGTTTCATATTGTTGTTTGAGCTTTATGCTGTTGTGTTTTATTGTTATTATGTCCGTTGTCGGACGGCATTTCGATTTCGACGCTTTGTATAAGTTCCGAAGCTTGTTCGATGGTAAGACACATGTCTATGCCCACATTGCCTACGCGTGTTCGCCTCAGGGCAGTGAGGTGCCCTCCCGAGCGGAGAGCTTGCCCTATGTCGCGAGCCAAGGCACGGATATATGTTCCTTTGCTGCAAACCACTCTGATTGAAATCTGTGTGGGTGAATAGTCGAGCAGTTCGATTTCGTCGATTACCAGCTCTTTGGGCTTTAGTTCTACGTCTTCGCCTTTGCGTGCCTTTTGGTAGGCGCGTTCACCGTTGATTTTGCATGCCGAGAACGCAGGCGGAATCTGTTCGATGCGTCCTTTGAATGTTTGGAGCGTTTCTTCCACTAACGGGCGTGTGATGTGTTCGGTAGGATAGGTTGCGTCGATTTCAGTTTCCAAATCGAACGAGGGTGTGGTAGCTCCGAGTGCTATTGTGGCCACATATTCTTTGACACCTGCCTGGATGCTGTCGATTTTCTTTGTTGCGCGGCCTGTGCAGAGAACCATCACTCCCGTGGCAAGGGGGTCGAGGGTGCCGGCATGCCCCACTTTCAGCTTTTTGATGTGCATGCGGCGTACCAAGGCACTGCGCAGTCGTTTCACTGCATCAAATGATGTCCAGCCCAGCGGCTTGTCGATATATAATATTTCTCCTTCGATAAAGTTCATCGCTCTATCAGAACAAACCATAACCTTTTGCTATGCAGACGAGACCAACTATGAGACAGTAGAGTGCAAACCACACGAGTTTGCCTTTCTTCACAAGAGCCAACATCCACTTGCATGCCAGGCAGCCCACAATGAAAGATGTGATGAAGCCTACGATGAGTGCGCCGGCACCAATGGTCTGTTCGGCCATTCCGGTGGCGGCATCGACGGCTTCTGTGCCAAAAAAGTGTTTGATGTCGAGAAGGGCCTCGCCAAGGATGGGGATGATCACCATCAGGAACGAGAACTGGGCAACCTGTTCGCGTTTGTCGCCCAAGAGGATGCCGGTGGCAATTGTGGTGCCCGAGCGCGAAAGACCCGGAAGAACGGCTACGGCCTGTGCACAGCCTATGATAAATGCGTCTAAATATGTGATGTCGCGTGGTTTGTAGCTGCCCTTAGGACTAAGAATTAATGGGCGCGTGCGGAAAAAATAGGAGAACGACAGCAATGCAGCCGTTACACACAGGCAGAATCCCACCAGTGTAAGCTCCTGGCCGAAAAAGGTTTCAATAACATCTTTGAAACACAGACCGACAATGGCCACGGGAATGCAGGAAACCAATATCTTGCACACGTACCAGAAACTACTGTCACGCTTGAAGGTGAAAAACGACTGACACAGAGGCCAAAATTCGCGCCAGAGCACAACAATGGTGCTCAGCACCGTGGCCACGTGAAGCATCACATCGAATTGGAGGCTGTCGGCTCCATTGAGGTCTATGCCAAGAATTTCTCGGAATATTTCAAGGTGGCCCGATGAGCTGATGGGCAGATATTCAGCAAGTCCTTGTACAAGTCCAAGCCAAAAAGCGTCGATAATGTCCATACCTATTTTCTATTTGTTCTTTTTTTGAAATCGAGAGGGGTCGATGATTATTGCTGCACCCATGGCAACAAAACCAAGGAATGCAATGCAAGGCCCAACCACAATGCGACGAGTGCTGAAAATGTCGGGGTTGAATTCTTCCATGGTGGAGCTGCCTCCGAGCATAAGTAAAAATCCAAGCACGATGAGTGCTCCGGCTATGGCCATACCTATGAAATTGAAGCGTTCAAGCGGTTTGGTGCTTTCGCTCAGTTCTTCAAACTGCGCCCGCTGTTTGTCGGTGTTGCTTGTTTTTGTCGACATTTGTTGTTCGTATATTTTTATTTCATAAACATTTCATCGTATGATGCTCGGAGATAGCGGTTTGCTGCCACACATGCAGTGAGCGAGCAAAGCAATGCTCCGGCCAAGGGCATGGAGGCCGAGATGACTACAACGTCGGTCCATGTCACAAGACGGTTGAACGTGGCATCCAACGTAGGCAGATAATAGCGCGCGGCAAGGAGCAGTAGTCCGGCAACGAAGCCCGACACAAGTCCGGATGCACATGCAGACCTCACGAATGGGCGGCGGATAAAGCCATTCGTGGCCCCGACGAGGCGCATGGTGTGAATCACAAAGCGCCGCCCATAAATTGACAGGCTCACGGTGTTGTTGATTAAAGCTACAGATACCACGAGCATGAAAAGCCCCAGACCGCCAAGCACAAGGCCGGCACGTCGCATGGTGGTGTCGATGCCGGAAATAATCTCACTTTCGCTCACCACTTCTTCAACGCCGGGCAGTGTGGCTGCAATGTCGCTTACGGCCGTCAGACTATCGACGGTGGCAAAACCAGGCTTGAGACGTACGGAAAATTCGGCAGTGAAGGGGTTGCCTCCGGCCATGGCTGCAATGTCTTCGCCCATAAGTTCCGATTCTTGTGCCAAAATGTTGTCGGCCGACTTAAAGTCGAAGCTTTCAACCCCTTTGTTGGCAAGCAGAAAACGTTTCACTATGTTCTGCTGGTCGTTGTCGCTGTCGCGCTGCATAACCACTACAAATCCCAAGTTGCGGCGGATGTCGTTCTGAACGCCGGTGGCCACCACGCCGGCAAGACAGGCTATACCAATTAGTAACAGCACAAGCATCACGCTGGCCATAGAGGTCAAACGCGAACCAAGTGTTGATATATGATGAGTGCGGCGACGTGTCATTATAGTGCTTTGCAGGGCACAAAAACCCTAAATTGGGGCAAAATTACTGATTTTTCTCCAATATCGCAAATCATTTTTTTCTCTATCAATCTATGTATCACTCGGGTCTTTGACAGAATAAAATTTTGGGGCCGGCGAATCTTTTTGACATTCA
>CAJUAR010000061.1 GCA_910584495.1 uncultured Muribaculaceae bacterium | reverse complement strand
AATCTGCACGGCGAGTGACCGCCTGGTGATTAACAGATATTGTCGAACCGGCTCTCAGGGACTGGGAGCGGCATCCGCGTATCCTGACCGCCGACAGCGTCTCCTGGGCCAGGCAAGCCATGTGGGCACCGGCCGTCGTCGAGGCCAACGGCAAGTACTATATGTTCTTCAGCGCGAACGACGTCCACGAGGGCGAAGTCGGTGGTATCGGCGTTGCCGTGTCCGACAATCCCGCAGGGCCGTTCTCCGATGCCTTAGGGCGGCCGCTTATCGGTGAAATCGTAAACGGAGCCCAGCCCATCGACCAGTTCGTATTCCGCGACGTCGACGGTCAGTACTATATGTACTACGGCGGCTGGAGCCACTGCAATATGGTGAAACTGTCGCCCGATTTCCTCAGCCTCGAGCCTTTCGACGACGGGCAGTACTACAAGGAAGTCACTCCGAAGAACTACGTCGAAGGGCCGTTCATGTTCATGCGCGGCGGCAAATACATCTTCATGTGGTCGGAAGGCAACTGGACAAAAGACGACTATCGCGTCGCATACGCGATAGCCGACAGTCCGTTCGGCCCGTTTCGCCGCGAAGGTGTGATTCTCGAGTCTGACCCGCAGGTGGCCACAGGCGCCGGACATCACTCCGTGCTGCAAGGCGACGACGACGAATATTACATCGTATATCACCGCCATCCCCTCGGGGCCACGGACGGCAACAACCGCGTGACCTGCATCGACCGGATGTACTTCGACAAATCTGGCAAAATCAAGCCTGTGAAGATGACTTTCGACGGTGTCGACGCCGTGTCGGCCACCGACCCTGTCATGGACGCATTTGTCTCCGACCTGATGAACCGCATGACGACGGAAGAAAAGCTCGGACAGCTCAATCTGCTCACAAGCGGTCAGGTGATGACCGGGCCGACCTTCAATGCGGATGTCGAAAAGAAAATCGCATCCGGGCAGTGCGGAGCTATGCTCAATATCAGGGGAGTGGACAACATACGTCCGCTCCAAGAGGCAGCCGTGACAAAATCAAGACTCGGCATTCCGATGATATTCGGCTTCGATATGATACACGGCTACAACACCATATTTCCATGTCCCCTGGCACTGTCATGCACATGGGACATGGGGCTCATCGAGGAAACCGCACGGCTGACGGCAAAGGAAGCGACAGCCGACGGCCTGGACTGGGACTTCAGCCCTATGGTCGACATCTGCCGCGACCCGCGCTGGGGCCGTGTGGCCGAAAGCGGCGGCGAGGACCCCTACCTCGGCTCACGCATTGCTGAAGCATACATCCGCGGATATCAGGGCAAGAATCTCGCCGACAAAGAGCGGCTCATGGCGTGCGTCAAACACTTCGCATGCTATGGTGCTGCAGAGGCCGGCCGCGACTACAATACCGTCGATATGAGCCGTCAGATGATGTACAATTATTATCTGCCGCCTTACCGCGCTGCCGCAAAAGCCGGTGCAGGCAGTTTCATGAGTTCGTTCAATCTCGTCGACTTCGTTCCAGCGACGGCCAACAAATGGCTTATCACCGACGTCCTGCGCAAACAGTGGGGCTTCAAAGGTTTTGTCGTGACGGACTATGCCTCTATCGCCGAGATGGTGACACACGGCATGGGCAATATAAGCCAATGCGCTGTCGGTGCCATCAAGGCCGGCACCGATATGGACATGGTGAGCGAGGCTTTCATCAACGAACTGCCGCAGGCTCTCGACAAAGGCGAGGTCGATATGGCGGATATCGATGCGGCAGTGCGCCGAATCCTTGAGGCCAAATACAAACTCGGTCTTTTCAAGGACCCGTATCTTCGCCTCGACAGCAACCGTGCCGCCACCGACATACATACTTCCGAGGCCCTGGCCGTGAGCCGACGCGCTGCGGCAGAATCATTCGTGCTTCTCAAAAACGACGGCGACATACTGCCGCTGAAGAAACGCGGGCTCAGAATCGCCGTTGTGGGTCCGTGCGCCGACACCCGCGAAAACCTGCGCGGCCCGTGGGCCGGAACGGGCGACATGAGCGCATGCCCTACCCTGCTTGAAGAAATCCGCCGTGTGGCCGGAGCCGAAAACGTGATTTACGCACAGGGCGCACATTTCAGCGACAATCCCCGCACGGTCAGCCCTGTCGCAGCCCTCGAAGAAAGGCTTCGTGACGGCAGGACGGCCGACGAGCTTCTGTCCGAGGCCCTTGACGCGGCACGCGATGCCGACGTGATAGTCGCTGCCGTGGGCGAAGCCTACGATTTCAGCGGCGAAGGCGCCAGCATGGCCGATATCGAGCTTCAGGCCTCCCAGCAAAACCTGCTCAAAGCGCTGAAGGCGACAGGCAAGCCGATAGTGATGCTCAACTTCGCCGGGCGCCCCAACGTCCTGTCGTGGGAAGATGAAAACCTCGACGCAATACTCAACGTATGGTTCGGCGGCTCAGGCATGGCCGCTGCCATAGCCGACGTGCTGTTCGGCGACGTGTGTCCTTCGGGCAAAACCACAATGACATTCCCGCGTACCGTCGGACAGATTCCTCTTTACTACAATCACATGAACACCGGCCGGCCGCAGCCGGCCGACAAAGACGACTATATCAAGTATATATCGAACTATATCGACATATCGAACACGCCCCTCTACCCCTTCGGCTTCGGTCTGAGCTACACCACATTCGCTTACAGCGGCATGACTATCTCGGCAGTAAAAATGACGGACCACAGCGATGTCACCGTTTCCGTCGATGTGACAAATACCGGAACCCGCGACGCCGATGAAATCGTACAGCTCTATATCCGCGACGTAGCGCGCTCGACAGCTCCGCCGGTAATGGAACTCAAAGGGTTCAGACGCATATCGCTGAAAGCCGGCGAAAGCCGCCGTGTGACGTTCGACATCACGCCTGAGATGCTCAAGTTCTACAATTACGACCTTGACTATGTCGCCGAAGTAGGTCTGTTCGACGTGATGGTAGGCGGCAGCTCTGACAAGACCCTAAAACTGTCTTTTGAATATCAACCGGAAAAATAACTGAAATCCAATCATGAAACTACACCGACTCAGTCTCTTTATCCCGGCCATCGCCGCAGCCATATCGGCTCAGGCCGCACCGAAAGCACCCCTTATGGGCTGGAGCTCGTGGAATGCTTTCTTCGTCGACATTTCCGATTCTCTCATCATGCGCCAGACCGATCTGTTAGGCGAACTGGGGCTCGCCGACGCCGGCTACCGTCAGGTGAATATCGATGACGGATTCTTCGGCCACCGCGATTCGACGGGCCGTATGCAGCCCCATCCCGTGCGCTTCCCTAACGGCATGAAGCACGTGGTCGACTACATCCACTCGAAGGGCTATAAAGCAGGAACTTACTCGGATGCCGGCCACAATACCTGCGGCTCGATGTGGAACAACGACACCATAGGCATCAACGCCGGTATGTACGAACACGAGGATATCGATGCCGCCACCGCCTTCGGCGACTGGAACTTCGACTTCATCAAGATAGACTACTGCGGAGCCGAATGTGACGGACTCGTCGAGCAGGAACAATACACGAAGATACGTCAGGCTCTCGACCGCGTACGTCCCGGAATAGCCCTCAATATCTGCCGATGGCGCTTCCCTGGCACATGGGCGGAGGATATCGCCGAATCATGGAGAATCAGCCAGGACATAATGAACGACTGGGAGTCCATAAAAAGCATCGTCGACCTCAACGCGCCTCTGTCCGCATACTGCCGCAACGGCCACTACAACGACATGGATATGCTCACCATCGGTCTGCGCGAGAATACCTCACTGACAGGCGACGGCCTTGACCATACCGAGGAATCGGCACAGTTCGGCATGTGGTGCATCATGTCGTCGCCGCTGCTCATCGGATGCGACCTCGAAAAGATACCTGCGTCCTCGCTTGAGATTCTGAAGAATCCCGAACTCATCGCCGTCAACCAGGACCCGCTCGCGCTTCAGGCCTATCCGGCTGTCCGCGAGGCCGACGGTTCGGGCGTTTTCGTCAAGGACATCGTAAGGCGCAACGGACTCACGCGGGCAGTGGCACTATATAATCCTACGGACACGGCCAAATCGATGGTGCTGCGGTTCCGCGACATAGATCTGGGCGGCAAAGTGAAAGTCCGCGACCTGTCGAACAGACGTGACATGGGAGTCTTCAAAGATAAGTTCACGGCGGAAATTCCCGCTCACGGAGCCATCGTCTACGCTGTGGATGGCACCCGGCGTCTCGAGCCGTCGGTCTACGAGGCCGAATGGGGCTATCTTCAGATGTTCGACAACATCGGACGCAACAACGTGAAGTATACCTACGATGCGTCATCGTCCGGCTGCATGAAAGTCGAATTCCTCGGTGCCTCGCCCGAGAACTACATCGAATGGACCAACGTATACTCTGAAAAAGGCGGACGCTATTCACTCAACATCAAGGCCACACCGGAGTGTCCCCTGCAGATCCGTGTCAACGGCAGCCTGCACGAAGCCGACTCGGCGGCCGACAAGCTGAAAATCAGCCTAGAGCCCGGCTTCAACACCATACGCATAGGCCACGACACCTCGGTCATACCCGCGATAGACTTCATCTCGCTTGTAAAACAATAATACTACTCCGCACTCGTTGGTTGAATTAAATTTCTAATTATTTACAAATGAAAAAGTTGCACAAATTGCAGATTATTAGTAAATTAGTGATACCCAAACTACTAAGAACTATTGCTCTGCTTATGCGCAACTTCATCGCAAATTTCGTCAGAATCCTTGGAATATGCAAGGATTTCGCAGGAAATCGTGTGAATGAACTCGGAATTAACTCGGATTAGTCGTCGTCAGTTCAATGTTCGCCGCGGGTCTTTGACAGAATAAACATTGACATCGTTTAACCAACTTTACGCCGAGACACGCTTTCGGCTCAATTTGGAAATTCGCTTGTTTTTTCGTATTTTTGCCGTAAATTTTGGGTAATAGTACCCAAACTAACAGAACAGAGCAAAAAAACAGACACATGAATCCTCAAGAATTGAGCGAACAGGAAATAATTCGCCGCCAGAGCATGGCCGAGATGCGGCGACTTGGCATTGAGCCTTACCCCGCTGCCGAATATCCGGTGGATGCGCACAGCGACGAAATCAAAGCAAATTTCTCCGACGACCTCGAGCCCAAACGCCAGGTGTGCGTGGCCGGGCGTATCATGAGCCGCCGCATCATGGGCAAAGCTTCTTTTGCCGAGCTTCAGGACAGCAAGGGCCGCATACAGCTCTATATCTCCCGCGACGAAATCTGCCCGGGCGAGAACAAGGACCTCTATAATGTGGTGTTCAAAAAACTGCTCGACATTGGCGACTTTATCGGTGTGTGCGGCTATGTGTTCCGAACCCAGACCGGCGAAATCTCCATCCACGCCCAGTCGCTGACGGTGCTGAGCAAAAGCCTGCGCCCCCTGCCCATCGTCAAGATGAAGGACGGCGTGCGCTACGACGGCTTCGACGACCCCGAACTGCGCTACCGCCGCCGCTATGTCGACCTTGTTGTAAACGAGCATGTGAAGGAAATCTTCCTCAAACGCACCAAGGTCTACAACTCGATGCGTGAATACTTCAACCAGGCAGGATACATCGAGGTCGAAACGCCCATTCTGCAATCGATTCCCGGCGGGGCTGCAGCCCGTCCGTTCATCACTCACCACAATGCGCTCGACATTCCCCTCTACCTCCGCATTGCCGACGAGCTCTATCTGAAACGCCTCATCGTGGGCGGTTTCGAAGGTGTATATGAGTTCTCCAAGAACTTCCGCAACGAGGGCATGGACCGCACCCACAACCCCGAATTCACATGCATGGAAATCTATGTAGCCTACAAGGACTACAACTGGATGATGACCTTCACCGAACACATGCTCGAAAAAATATGCATGGACGTGAACGGCACCACCGAGGTGAAGGTTGGCGACAACACCATCAGCTTCAAAGCCCCATTCCCCCGTGTGACCATGGCACAGGCCATCAAGGAACACACCGGCGTGGACATCGAGGGCATGGACGAAGACCAGCTCCGCGATGCCGCAAAACGTCTGGGTGTGGAAGTGGACAACACCATGGGCAAGGGCAAACTCATCGACGAAATATTCGGCGAGACCTGCGAAGGCACGTATATCCAGCCCACCTTCATCACCGACTACCCAATTGAGATGTCGCCTCTCACCAAGCGCCACCGCAACAACCCCGAGCTGACCGAGCGTTTCGAGCTGATGGTCAACGGCAAAGAACTTGCAAACGCCTACTCCGAGCTCAACGACCCTATCGACCAGTACGAACGCTTCGTGGAGCAAATGCGACTTGGCGAAAAGGGCGATGACGAGGCCATGATTATCGACGGCGACTTTATCCGCGCCCTCGAATATGGCATGCCTCCCACATCGGGTATGGGCATTGGCATGGACCGTCTGGTGATGCTCATGACAGGTCAGACAGCTATTCAGGAAGTGCTTCTCTTCCCGCAGATGCGCCCCGAGAAAAAGGCTCAGACCGAAGATAAAGAAGAGACAGAGACCAAGGAGGAAAAGTGAAAAAGCTCTTAGGCCTCAACCTCACGGAACTTGGCGAAGTGGCTGCAGCCGTCGGGCTGCGGCCTTTCGCTGCTCGTCAGATGGCCAAATGGCTCTACGATAAGCGTGTGACCGACATTGAGCAGATGACCGACCTGCCAAAACGGGCGCGTGCCGAACTCTCGGAGCAAGGCTACTCCGTGGGCCGACATACTCCCATTGCCGAGGCTGTGAGCCGCGACGGTACTGCCAAATTTCTCTTCGACGGTCGTGGAGGTCGCTCCATAGAAGCCGTCTACATCCCCGATCGCGAACGTGCAACCCTATGCATTTCATCCCAGGCAGGATGCCGCATGGGGTGCCGTTTCTGCATGACAGGGCAAGGCGGATGGCAAGGCAACCTCGATGCCGGCGACATAATAAACCAGATTTTCTCCATCCCCAAGAGCGAGACGCTCACCAACCTGGTGTTTATGGGCATGGGAGAACCCACCGACAATATCGATGCCGTCCTTGCCGCCATAGACATAATCACCGCCCCCTGGGGCATGGCATGGAGCCCGCGCCGCATCACTGTGTCGACCATAGGCAAACAACCCGGCATGGACCGCCTCCTCGCCGAGACAAATGTGAACATGGCCCTGAGCCTCCATTCACCTTTTGCCGACGAACGCGGAAGCATTATGCCCGTGGAACGTGCCTATCCGCTGACAGATGTAATTGCCACTCTGCGACAGCACGACTTTGCCCACCAGCGACGTCTGTCGATGGAATATACCATGTTCGAAGGCCTCAACGACGACCTGCGTCATGCCCGCGCCCTGGCACGTCTGCTCCGCGGCACCGATGCCCGTGTCAACCTTATCCGCTTCCACCGAACTCCCGGTTTCGACGGCCGACCGTCGAGCCAGACGGTGATGGAACGTTTTCGCGACTGCCTCAACGATAACGGCATTACGGCAACAATCCGTGCCTCGCGCGGCGAGGACATCATGGCCGCTTGCGGCATGCTGGCCGGGGCCAATGATGCCACAAAAAAACAAGAATCAGAATGAACAACATCATAAGGGTGGGTATCACCCATGGCGACACTAACGGCATTGGCTACGAGGTCATTCTCAAAGCACTGGCCGACGAACGAATGGTCGAGCTGTGCACGCCTGTAATTTATGGCTCGGCAAAGGTGGCTTCGTTCTACCGCAAAGCGATGGAACTGGAACCTGTGCAGCTCAACCGCATCAACGATGCTTCCGAAGCCCGCGACGGAGCCTGTAACATTGTCAACGTTGTAGGCGAAGACCTCAAAATTGAACCCGGACAGCCGACGGAAGCTGCCGGAGCAGCAGCCCTGGCAGCCCTTGAAGCCGCCGTTGCCGACCTGCGCAAGGGCAACATCGACGTGCTTGTTACCGCTCCCATCAATAAACACACCATCCAGAGCTCGTCGTTCCATTTTCCCGGGCACACCGAATATCTCGAAGCATCGTTCGGCCGACAGGATGGAGAAAACACCGACGAAGCAAAAGCTCTCATGGTGATGTGCACCGACTATATGCGTGTGGCTTTGGTCACTGCACATACGCCCCTTGCCTGTGTGGCACAAACAGTAACAAAGGAGCTTATACTTGAGCGTCTGGAGCAGTTCAACCAGTCGCTCAAACGGGATTTTGGAATTTATTCGCCCCGCATAGGTGTGCTATCCATCAATCCTCATGCCGGCGAAGAAGGTTTGCTCGGCAACGAGGAAAAGGAAATTGTCGTTCCGGCCCTCGAGGATGCTCGTGCAAAAGGCATCCTGGCTTTCGGCCCCTATGCCTCCGACGGGTTCTTCGGCAGCGGCAGCTACAAGGCCTTCGACGGAATCCTGGCTATGTATCACGACCAGGGACTTACCCCCTTCAAGACTCTGGCCATGGATAGCGGTGTGAATTTCACTGCCGGTCTACCGGTGGTGCGCACATCGCCCGACCACGGAACGGGCTACGACATTGTCGGAAAAAACGAGGCTTCGCCCGATTCGATGCGTGCAGCCATCTTTATGGCCATCGACATCTTCCGCCGCCGTACCGACTACGACCATGCATGCAGCCATCCTCTCCGCCGACAGAGTACTGAAAAAGAAAAACGCGACGATTCACGCGCCGAATAAAAACTCACAGACCATGCATTACGCTATAATTGCCGCAGGCGAAGGCTCTCGCCTGGTACAAGAAGGGGTTGCACTCCCCAAACCGCTTGTCGACCTCGACGGGCGCCCGATGATTCGCCGCCTCATCGACATCTTTGCCTCTTGCCAGGCCGAATCGCTCAGCATCATCGTCAACGAGCACATGACCGAAGTTCGCCGCTACCTCGAAAGCATAAGCGGCGAGCTTCCATTCGAACTTCGTCTGACAGTGAAAACCACACCAAGCTCAATGCACAGTTTCTATGAAGTATCGCGCGGGTTCACTGCCGGCAAATTCATCCTCACCACCGTCGACACCATCTTCCGCCGCGATGATTTCGAAAAATACGCTCTTGCGTTTGCCGCCGACAACACCGCCGACGGATATATGGGTGTAACTGATTTTATCGACGATGAAAAGCCGCTTTACATCGACACCGACTGCAATGGCTTCATCACAGCATTCCGCGATGCGCCCTCGGGGAGCGACCGCTATATTTCAGGAGGTATCTATGGCTTGACAGCCCCGGCCCTGAAGGTGCTTGAACAGTGCATGGCGCAGGGTGTGAGCCGAATGCGCAACTACCAACGTGCCCTTGTCGCTGACGGCCTCCGTCTCAAAGCCTGCCCCTTCAGCAAAATTATAGATGTCGACCATGCCGCCGACATCGAAACCGCCCGCCGCTTCATCCGGGAGTAAACATTCTTGTCAACAGAATGAAGACACTGCTCAAATATCGTGGAGGCAAAACTCGAGAACTTCCTCATATTTTGCCTCTGATTCCGAAGATTGAAGGCCGATATATCGAACCATTCTTCGGAGGTGGGGCAGTGTACTTTGCAATAGAACCCCATAACGCCATTATAAATGACATAAACAGCAAACTTATGGAGTTCTATCGGGCTGTGGGTAATAATTATGATGCCTTACGCCGTGAGCTTGACGACATAGAACGGATATATACAGCAAACAGGGCTGACTACGAACGACGCAAAGCAAAAATGCCGGATGAAAAGATTGCTGATGCAAACGAGGATTTTTATTATTTGCTCAGAGACGCTTTCAACGGACTTACCGAATGTGACTATTCCAACCCTGCAGTATATTATTTCATCAATAAAACGGCGTACTCGGGTATGATTCGTTATAATTCACGTATGGAGTTCAATGTCCCCTATGGACGTTATCCGAATCTAAACACGAATCTTGTAACGACAGCTCATTCCGACCTTTTGCACACTGCCGAAATCCATACCGGTGATTACTCCGAAATTTTCGACTTGGCTGCGCCCGATGATTTCATGTTTCTCGATCCTCCTTACGACTGCATTTTTTCAGACTACGGAAATGAAGAGTACAGAGAAGGCTTCAATCGTACTCATCACGAACAGCTTGCCAAAAGGGTGATGGCCCTCCCATGCCGCTGGCTGATGGTCATTGGTCGAACGCCTTTAACCGAAGAGTTATATCGAGATTTCATTGTGGATGAGTATGGGAAATCCTACTCTGTGAATATCCGCAACCGCTTCAAATCAACAGCACGTCACATACTTGTGGCAAACTATGAAATTGGAAGCGCTAACCTTTTTGCACAACCGGAAAACCAATGGCAAGACTGACAGGGAAAACACTATTTTTCACAACTTCGCCACGTTCACCGGAGAAGATGGTGCCGGAGATACGTCTGCTTGCCGATGAATTCACTGGCAAAAAGTGGGACAAAACTACACAGACCGATTTCTCACGCCAACTTGCCGCAAGCGATTATTTTGAGGGCGGTAGCTTAAACAACCCCGATTTTTCAGCTCGCGACCGTATTAATCGCGCGCCAAAAGCCTTGGGCTTCGTGAGACTCGAACAGACTATTGGTATTACTCCGGCCGGACAAGAGCTTATCAACAATCACGATATTGCTGATGTATTGCTGCGCCAATTGTTAAAGTTTCAGTTACCGTCTCCATATCATACTTTAGTCAAAGGAGGTACTGTCTACAGGATTAAGCCATACCTTGAAATGTTGAGGCTTATAAGCCATTTCGGGTCTCTCCGTTTCGATGAAATTCAACTCTTCGGACTTCAACTGGTAGATTATACAGACTTTGACATCATTGTATCCAAGATTGAGGATTACAGGGACCGACTTCTTCACTTTAACAAGACAAGCAAAACATATATACTTGAGGAAAAGCGAAAAATAGTCAAACAAATATACGCAGAAGAAATTGCACGAGGAGCAACCCACACACGGGAAAGTGCCGAACAGAGTGAGAAAAAATTCATCGACACCAAACTCAGCAATCTCAGAGATTACACCGATGCGTTGTTCCGCTATCTAAGGGCCACTGGCCTTGTCGTAATTTCTTTCAGCGGTCGCTCTTTGTCGATAGCTAAAGACAGACAGGAAGAAGTAGATTATATTCTGCGGAACATCGAACGTGAACCAATTCATTTCGCCACAGTCGACAGCTATATAAACTATCTCGGCAATGCCGACACACCGACATTGCTCAACGATGACATTGCATATCTGAAACGGCGCATAGAAATATTAAGGCCGAAAAAGAAAGTAGAAATCAACAAAAAGGGCGATGCCAAATTGCTGAAAAAGGAACTCTCACATCTCATAGAGACTCAACGGAAAAACGCCATTGACACACAAATCTCTGAACTTAAAGAGTTTCGGAACTATGATGATGTTCAGAACATATTCGACCTAATACAGCACGACCGACAACTCTACGATGCACCCTTGCTTCTCGAATGGAACACTTGGCGTGCTATGACAATGCTCGATGGAGGTTCTATAAAGGCATCTCTCAAGTTTGACGATTATGGTCAGCCAATGAGCACAGCTCCGTCGAACACGGCAGATATTATTGCAGATTATGGTTCTTTCGGAGTGGCTGTTGAAGTGACCATGACTAACCGCCAGCGGCAATTTGAAGCCGAAGGCGAATCGGTGATGCGTCACACCGGCAAATTGGTAACAGAGACAAACAAGCCGCATTACTGTCTGCTTGTTGCCCCGACAATCAACCCTGCCGTGGTCGCTTTCTTCTATGCGCTTCATCGCATAAACATATCATACTACGGCGGAGTGTCCAAAGCAGTTCCTTTATCATTACCTTATTTCAGGAAAATGTTGGAGAATGCACGTTATTCATCATATAGACCTGAACCCGAAAAAGTGCGCGAATTTTTTGACAAAGTCCACGAAGCTGCCTTGAATGTCGGCAACGAAATGGAGTGGCTCGACAAAATACACGAAATGGCAATTAACTGGAGTAGATGACTATGGAAAACGACGATATTTTTGAACAGCAGCCGTTAGGAACTGCTGAATATAACGAAAACGACATCCAGACGCTGTCGTGGGAAGAACATATACAGCGACGCCCGGGCATGTATATAGGCAAGCTCGGCGACGGCTCTACGAGCGACGACGGCATATATGTCCTGCTCAAAGAAGTGCTCGACAACTCTGTCGACGAATATATGATGGGCTTCGGCAACCACATCGATGTGACTGTCGATGCCGAAAGCGTGAGTGTGCGCGACTTTGGCCGTGGCATTCCCCTGGGCAAACTTGTCGACGTGTGCTCCAAGATGAACACCGGCGCAAAGTACGATTCTGCAGCTTTCAAAAAATCGGTAGGTCTCAACGGCGTGGGCATCAAGGCTGTCAATGCCCTGTCTACCGACTTCGAGATTACTGCCTTCCGCGAAGGCCAATGCAAGAAAGCTCACTTCAGCATGGGTCATCTGGTGGAAGAAAGTCCCATAGAGCCGACCGACGAACCCAACGGCACCCTAGTCCGCTTCACACCGTCGGCCGACATCTTCAAGGGCTACTCGTTCCGCGACGAGTTTATCGAACCTCTCCTGCGCAACTATACCTACCTCAATACCGGCCTGAAAATTATATTCAACGGCCGTTCGTTCGTGTCGCGCCACGGCTTGCTCGACCTGCTCAATGCCAACATGACCGACACGCCCCTCTATCCCATCATCCATCTCAAGGGCACTGACATCGAGGTGGCCATAACGCACGTCAACCAATACGGAGAAGAATACTACAGCTTTGTCAACGGCCAGCACACCACACAGGGAGGGACACACCTCACTGCATTCAAAGAGGCTGTGAGCCGCACTCTCAAGGATTATTTCAACCGTAATTTCGAGTACTCCGACATTCGTAACGGCATGGTCGCCGCTGTGGCAATCAAGGTGGAAGACCCTGTGTTTGAATCGCAAACCAAAACTCGTCTTGGCTCGCGCGAGATGAGCCGCGACGGCGTTACAATTGCAAAATTTATAGGCGACTTCATCCGCAAGGAGCTGGACAACTACCTGCACCGCGAACTCGATGTGGCCGAAGTAATCCTCAAGAAAGTTCAGGCTTCGGAGCGCGACCGCAAGGCAATGGCCGGCGTGGCAAAGAAGGCTCGCGAAACTGCAAAGAAAGTGAGCCTCTACAACCGCAAGCTCAACGACTGTCGCGTGCACCTCAATGACGCACGCGGAGATGAGGACAAGAAACAAGCCTCGTCCATCTTCATCACCGAGGGCGATAGTGCCGGAGGCTCCATCGAAAAAGTGCGCAATGTCGAGACCCAGGCCGTGTTCAAACTACGGGGCAAACCCCTCAACAGCTACGGTGCTACACAGAAAGAACTGTATACCAACGAAGAATTCAGTCTGCTGCAAGCTGCTCTCAACATCGAGGAAGGCATCGACAATCTTCGCTATAACAAGGTGATTATCGCCACCGATGCCGATGTCGACGGCATGCACATCCGTCTGCTCATGCTCACCTTCTTCCTCCAGTTCTTCCCTGACCTTATCAAGAAAGGACACGTCTATGTGCTGCAGACACCTCTCTTCCGTGTTCGCAACAAAAAGACAGCCAAGAGGTCGGGGCGTGTGCGCAGCGGCGACACGCCCGACGACACCATCTACTGCTATTCCGACCAAGAACGCATCGATGCCATTGCAAAATTCGGCGCAAATGCCGAAATAACACGATTCAAAGGTCTGGGCGAGATTTCACCCGACGAATTCCGAGGATTCATTGGCGAAGACATGCGAATCGACCGTGTGTCGCTCCGAAAGGAAGACGGCGTGGCCGAAGTTCTCGAATTCTACATGGGCAAAAACACCCTCGAACGCCAGGAATTCATTATCAAAAATCTGATTGTGGAAGACGACAGCCACATCGACCAGGAATATGCAATCGAATAACGAACGCGTGGCCCTCTTTCCGGGCTCTTTCCGCCCTTTCACCATAGGGCATGCCGACATTGTGGAGCGCGCACTGCAGCTCTTCGACAAAGTCATTGTAGCCGTGGGAATAAACCGTTCAAAACCCGGCGACGAAACAGCTGCTGAAGCAGCGGCCGACACAATACGCCGCCTCTATGCCGGCGAAAGCCGTATAGAGGTCGTGGCCTACTCTACCCTAACCGTGCAACTGGCACGACAGAGGGGAGCGAAATTCATTGTACGCGGCGTGCGGTCGGTCAAAGATTTTGAATACGAACGCGACATGGCCCAAGTCAACGCCCAACTTTCCGGCATCGAATCCGTTATATTATTTTGCAGACCCGAACTCGGGGCTGTTTCGTCGTCGCTTGTCCGCGAGCTTGAAGCTTTCGGCGAGAACGTTGAACCTTTTTTACCAAAATAATCAGAACTCTCTCATCTTCATCTCTATGCAACAAATATTTCCTGCTCTGCTCGCTCTCCTTTTATTATTGCCGTTCGGAGCTTCGGCACAACGAAACGAATTTACCCCCGAAGTCAAGCTCAGGACGGCACAGGCTGTTATCGACCGATTCTATGTGGAAGATGTCGACAACGACACACTTGTCACCGAAGCCATAAAGGCTATGCTGTCGGCCCTCGACCCTCATTCGGCCTATACCACTCCGCAGGAGACCAAAGAATTTACCGAACCTATGGAGGGCAAGTTCAGCGGCATAGGAATTCAGTTCAATATGCTCGAAGACACTGTCTATGTAATACAGACCGTTTCGGGCGGCCCGTCAGAAAAGGTGGGTATTCTGCCCGGCGACCGCATTGTCAGTGCCAACGACACCGTGATTGCAGGCAAGAAACTTGTCAACACCAAGGTGATGAAATATCTGCGAGGCCCCAAAGGCTCGGTGGTGAAATTAGGTGTTAAGCGCGGCCCCGAAATGATCGACTTCATGGTTACACGCGATGACATTCCTATCTACAGCATTGACGAAACCTTTATGGCCGACCCAAGCACGGGCTACATCCGCATCACACGCTTTGCCGAAGACACTCCTCGCGAGCTGAAAGATGCAATAGCCAAGCTAAAAGCACAAGGCATGCAAAACCTTATTCTCGACCTTAGCGACAATGGCGGCGGCCTGCTCGGGGCTGCTTTCGAAATGGCCGGCGAGTTTCTGCCCTTCGGCACTCCCGTGGTGAGCACAAAAGGTCGTGCCATGCCCGACAACAGCTATGTTACCGAACATTCCGGCGACTTCCTCGACGGCCGTCTGGTGGTGATTGCCAACCAGAACTCGGCCTCGGCCTCTGAAATTCTTTCCGGTGCCGTGCAGGACAACGACCGCGGCCTCATTGTGGGCCGTCGCACATTTGGCAAAGGACTGGTGCAGAGACCATTTCCATTCCCCGACGGTTCTATGATACGTCTCACTGTGTCGCGCTACTATACCCCCTCCGGTCGCTGCATCCAGAAACCATATGAGAAAGGCCACAGCGAGGAATATTACCTCGAACTTTACAACCGCTACAAAGCAGCCGAGCTCTTCCATGCCGACAGCATTCCTCGTGTCGATTCGCTGCGCTACGAAACACTCAAAAACCACCGTCCCGTATATGGCGGCGGAGGCATCATCCCCGACGTATTCGTACCGGTTGATACTACCAAATACAGCACTTACTACCGCGACCTCATTGCCAAGGGCATCGTCAACAAGACTGTAATGAACTATGTGGATGCAAACCGTGCACAGCTCAAGCAGAAATATCCGAACGAAGAGGCATTTGTCCAAAACTTCACAATGCCCGAAGAGCTCCTCAACCGACTTGTGTCGCGAGCCCTCGATGATGGCATTGAATTCCGCCCCGATGACTGGGAACGGTCCAAGCCTATGATTGAAGCAATTATGACCGGTCTTATGGGCCGCGACCTCTATGAAAACGCGTCCTATTACCGCCACCTCACCAAATTCTCCAATGAATTCAACGAGGCCCTGCGGCTCATCAACGACCCCGAACGCTACAATGCCCTGCTGAAAGGCTCAAAATAGAAACAGCGGGGCTTCCGGCCCGAGATTGAAAATAAGGTCGAGAACCGACAGCCCGGAGACGAATCCGAGCTGTTGCTGCCGCACCTGCCAGTAAGGCCGTTCGTCGAAAACAGGCAGCTGCCGCCGGAAATCGTCTGTAACACATCCCTCCGGCACATCGGCGAGCATTTGCACTTCCAGGCCGAGAATGTCGCGTATCAGGACATCGGCTTCAACAACCATGTCGGTGACAGGCCGTGGCTCGGGGCTGAACAGCGGCGCAAAGCGGTCGATATAAAATTCGAAAAACGGTGTTCGACCATATGCCGATTCCAAGGCGATGCGATGCACCTCCCACCATCGGCCATGATCAGACACTGTCACTTGGTTCCAACACAGATTTCCGGCGACGAAAGCACCGGCAGGGCGGCTGACAGGAACTGTCAGCGACAGTCGGCCGCGAGTGTCGGCAATGTCGTAGCGGTGCACTTCCTTGCGGCGTTTGTCGTAGCGCATGCTTGTGTCGATGACCGCACGGCCATACTTCGCCATGCAGCGGTAGTAGTCGGTGCATGGGAAAAGCACTGGCGGCAGAAGCACCACCTTGTCGGGATGACAGAGCAGCGGACAGCTCACTTCTTGTCGGGATTTGCCGATCGGAGGATACGGTTCCAGCGAATCTTGCCGTCGAAGAGCCCGCGGTCGCGGTCGAACGAAGCAAGCACAATCATCGGCGTGCCAACAACATGGTCCTCAGGCACAAAGCCCCAGAAGCGCGAATCCTGAGAGTTGTCGCGGTTGTCGCCCATCATAAAGTAATAGTCCATTGCAAATGTATAGCTGTCGGCAGCCTTGCCGTCGATGTAAACCTTTCCTTCGGCACTGTTGTAGAAAGCCTTGTGGCCTTCATAGTTACGGATACAACGTTGATAGGTGTCCCAAGCAGCCTTGTCGAGCTTGATGGTGTCGCCCTTTTTGGGGATATAAAGCCCGTTTTCACCGCCGTAGTTGGAAAGTGTCCAGTTGGAGTTGGCGCCGAAGGGGAAAACGAAGCTTGTAAGATCCATTCCGAAGAGGGGGGCCACACGGCTGAACTTCACAAGATCGGACATTGTACCCGCGTCCTTCATGTCGGCAATCATCTGCTGCGTGAGCGGTGCCATATAGGCATACGAGCCGGGCTGCGAAGCACTCAGGAAGGGTTGCAGATTCTGCCGTGCGGCCGACATGGGTTCGTAGACAAAGACATCGCTTTCGGTGATGCCAAGGTCGTAGAAATCATCGCTTGTGAGCGGGCGCGTAGTGGTGAATATGTAGTTATACTGCACATTTTCAGGAAAGGGCCGAGCCTGGCCGTCGATATACATGGTGTCGTTGCTGATTTTCAGCCTCTGTCCGGGCAAGCCGACGCATCGTTTGACAAAGTTCTGCCGGCGGTCGACAGGACGATAGATAATCTCGCCGAACTGGGCCTTGTTTGTATTGACCTCGTTCCAGCCATACTGGTCGACAAGGAGGTCGTAGTACATCGGTGTCTCTTCATATTTTGCGGCCACAGTGTCGCCGGCTGGGAAGTTGAAGACCACAATATCGCCTTCCTCAATGTTTCGCAAGCCCTTGAGGCGACGGTATTCGTTCGACGGATGGTCGAGGTAGGAATTAATACCGAAAATCTTGTTGTGCACCAAGGGGAAATGCACAGGAGTCATGGGCACACGAGGGCCGTAGACCATTTTGTTCACCCACAGATAGTCGCCGGTGAGAAGTGTCTTTTCGAGCGACGACGAGGGAATCTGATAGTTCTGCCCTACGAAAGCAAAGACAAAATATACCAGTACAAGGGCATAGACAATGGCATCGACCCAGCTCATGACGGTCCGCGTCACAGGCGATTTGCTCTTCTTCCACCATGTGAAAGGTATATAGCCGGTAATATAGATGTCGAACAGCAGCAGGGCAAAGATGAGGAGCCACCACGAGCGCATCCACACCACCCAAAGGAGGAAAACGAGCATTACCACAGCAAAGCGGATCCAGCGTGTCGTTTTGACGGCACGAATACGGCTCTTGAAATCTTCGGCCATGCTCTGTTTGTTTGTCTCTGAAGTCATTGTTAGTTTTTTCTTGCCCACAGGGCGTTAGTTGCTGCAAAAATAAGCAAAAAATATGGCTTTTGCCCCGCAAGCACACTTTTTAACATCAACAGTCTAAGTTCCTACACCGTCCGAGGTTCCAATTAGCCGGGAAAGAAAGAAATAAGCTTATTATTTTCGGCATTGTAGGTGGTGCTGACAAGATAGGTCAAAATGGACTCCAATAACTTCATTTCTCCGACATCTTTCATTGCCTTGAACAGTCGCTTGAAACGAGTATCCTTATTTGATTCAAGTTTCGCAAGCTTCACTTGAAGGTTATGTTGCTAAAGCAACGGGTT
>CAJUAR010000060.1 GCA_910584495.1 uncultured Muribaculaceae bacterium | reverse complement strand
GGGGCGCGCTCGGGACTTGCACCCGTTAGATTATGCCCATGTCGGGCGAACTACATGACAAAGAGAGGACCATTGTCGGTCTTCTCTTTGTTGCATTATAGAACACTCCTTCAGGGCTTTTTTCGTTATATTTGTTTAAAAGTTTGGCTAATCGGACAAAAATTGCGAAATTTGTCGATTGAATATTAAACAAGATGAAACTATCGGAGCTTAGTACAGGACAGACAGCTGTTGTTGTCAAAGTACACGGACATGGGGCGTTCCGAAAGCGCGTCATGGAGATGGGCTTTGTCAAAGGCCATGCGGTGAAAGTGGTGCTACATGCCCCCTTGCAAGACCCGATTAACTATAGTATAATGGGCTATGAGATTTCACTCCGGGCCTCGGAAGCATCAATGATAGATGTTGTGCCTGTCGACGGAGCCGAACTTTCAGCCATGACTCACTTTGCAGAGTGTGTAACTCCATCCGAAGGCGAGAACCTTAAGGCACATAAAGATTTCCACCATCGCAGTCATCACATTACCGTGGCCCTTATCGGCAATCCCAATTGCGGCAAAACATCGCTTTTCAATGCCGCGTCCGGCGCAAAGGAGCATGTGGGCAACTACAGCGGCGTGACAGTCGATGCAAAGGGTGAAACTTTCCGTTATGGCGACTATACATTCTCAATCGTTGACCTGCCGGGCACTTATTCGCTGGCGTGTTATTCGCCTGAGGAATTGTACGTGCGCGAATATCTCCGCGAAAACACTCCCGATGTCATTATTAATGTGGTTGACAGCTCCAATCTGGAGCGTAATCTCTATTTGACAACGGAACTCATCGACATGGACTATTCCATGGTCATTGCCCTGAACATGTTCGACGAACTGCGTCGTTCAGGTGCCAAGCTCGACTATAAAACATTAGGCCGGATGATTGGTGTGCCCATGGTGCCCGTTGTGTCGAAGACCGGCGAAGGCCTTAACAATCTCTTCGACCATGTTATTGCTGTGTATGAAGGCCACGACGACAGCGTGCGTCATATCCATGTGAATCTTGGCAGCGACATCGAAAGGGCTGTCCGAAAGCTTGTGGACAGTATCAAGGCTACTCCTACAATGGCCAAACATTTCTCGCCACGTTATCTGGCAATCAAACTGCTGGAAGGAGACCACCAGATTGAGGATGAAATTGAGGACGGCAAAACAAACACCAAAATAATCATTGAACGCGACAAACTTCGCGCCCACATAGAAAATATTCGAGATGAGGACATATCGTCGATTGTCGCAGCCGAAAAATACGGTTTTGTCGACGGTGCCTTAGCCGAGACTTTTATAGCCGGTAAAGCGAAGAAAAACGGTGCCACACGTTTTATCGATTCTCTGGCAACAAACAAAGTGCTGGGTTTCCCCATTTTCTTCGCCTTGATGTTTGTCATCTTTTGGGCCACGTTTGCTCTCGGTAGCTACCCTATGGGCTGGATTGAGACAGCTATTGGGTGGCTGAGCGATGTTGTTCAGCTGCTTATGCCCGCCGGACCTCTCAAGGACCTTGTAGCCGACGGCATCATTGGAGGTGTGGGCGGCGTGATAGTATTCCTCCCCAACATCCTGATTCTCTTTTTTTGCATTTCCCTGATGGAGGACAGCGGCTATATGGCCAGAGCTGCCTTTATCATGGATAAAGTGATGCACTGCATAGGCCTCCATGGCAAATCGTTCATCCCATTGGTAATGGGGTTTGGCTGCAACGTGCCTGCAATTTTGGCTTCGCGTAGTATCGAGAGCCGTTCGAGCCGTATAATCACTGTGCTTATCAATCCTTTTATGAGCTGCTCGGCACGTCTGCCAATCTATGTATTGATGATAGGAACCTTCTTCCCTTCGCATGCAACGCTCGTTTTTGGCAGCCTGTATCTTGGAGGTATCGTCGTGGCTGTGATTACGGCTCGCTTACTGCGTCGTTTCATGTTCAAGAAAGATGAAACGCCATTTGTAATGGAGCTTCCTCCCTACCGTATGCCGACAGCTAAAGCAATGTTCTCGCACACCTGGGCCAAAGGTAAGCAGTATCTCAAAAAAATGGGCGGTATCATCCTTTTTGCCAGCATCATTGTCTGGGCCTTGAATTATTTTCCACTTCATAAGCCCCAGGCAGTGGTCAGCACTGCTGCATTGACAATGGACGACAGCAAAATCGACACTTCTCGCGATTCTTATCTCGAAATGGCCGGCAAAGCTATAAATCCGGTGATGGAACCCTTAGGCTTTACATGGCGTTCGACGGTGGCTGCTCTGGCCGGTGTTCCGGCCAAGGAAATCGTAGTGTCCACTCTTGGCGTGCTCTATACCAACGACGAGGAAGTGAGCGACCAACGCCTGGGGCAGCGCCTTGAAGCACCATCGCCGGTGAACGGCAAACCCGACTTCGGCCCAGCCGAAGCTCTCTCCTTTATGGTGTTTATCCTTCTTTACTGCCCGTGCATTGCCTCGATTGCGGCCATTTCACGCGAAACAGGCTCGTGGCATTATGCTGCCTTCAGCATTGTCTATAATACTGCCGTTGCATGGATTATTGCTTTTGCTGTCTACAAACTGGCACTTCTATTCTGACCTCTCTTTGAAAGAAATAATGATAACAAAAAAAGAAACTTTAGACCGCCGTTATCTTCGAATGGCTTCGATATGGGCAGAAAATTCCTACTGCGAACGACGTAAAGTGGGAGCCTTACTGGTCAAAAACCAAATGATTATTTCCGATGGATTCAATGGCACGCCGGCAGGCTTCGAAAATGTGTGCGAAGACGAAAACGGCATTACAAAGCCATATGTGCTTCATGCCGAAGCAAATGCCATTACCAAAGTGGCGCGAAGCAATAATTCCAGCGAGGGCTCAACTCTCTACGTCACAGCTTCGCCATGTCTGGAATGCGCCAAGCTCATCATTCAGGCCGGCATTAAACGAGTGGTATTTCGCGATCTCTATCGACTTGTCGATGGTCTTGAACTTATGCAGCGTGCCGGAATAGAATGTGACCATATCCCCGAACCATAATTTTTTTCAAAATAAATGCAAAAAAAATATATGCTATGGCTGCCCATTGTTGCAGCCTTGTCGTTAGTGATAGGCATCTGGATGGGCGTGGCTCTGTCCAGCAACAGCCATCAAGGCGCTGCCCGCCACAAGCTCGACCAGGTGTTCGACATTATTCGCGACAGCTATGTCGACCCGGTGGACTTCGACAGCCTTGTAGAACTTACATTGCCCGAATTGCTGCATAATCTCGACCCCCATTCGGCATATATTCCGGCCGATAGCAGAGTGATGGCAAACCGCGATCTCGAAGGGTCGTTCTATGGAATTGGCATCCAGTTCCAGATGATGAACGACACTTTGTATGTCATTGAAGTAATCAACGGCTCGCCGGCCGATGAAGCGGGCCTCCATGCCGGTGACCGCATCATTGAAGTTGATGGCGAGAATGTGGCAGGTGTGAACATCGACCAGGAAAAAATTTTCGGCATGTTGCGTGGCCCCAAGGACACACATGTTAAGGTCAAAGTCAAACGTCAACGCTCTCAGCCTTTGACATTCGACATAGTACGCGCTGAAATCACCTCTTCGCCAATTGATGCTGCTTATCTGCTCAATGATACCGTGGGCTATATCCGTCTTGGCAAATTCGCCGACAATACCTATCAGGAATTTCTCACCACAATGGCTCAATTGGCCTATGACGGTGCTCGTGCTTATGTAATAGACTTACGAGGAAACACCGGTGGCTACATGGGCCCGGCCGTGCTGACAGCCAATGAGTTCCTCGATGCCGGCGATATTATTGTAATGACAAAGGGGCGTTCGTTGAGCGACAACTCTGTGATGCAAGCCGATGGCACAGGTACATTCACCGAGGCTAAACTTGTGGTTCTCATCGATGAATTTACAGCTTCGTCGAGCGAGATATTTGCCGGTTCCATCCAGGACAACGACCGCGGTCTGATTGTCGGTCGTCGTTCTTTCGGCAAGGGACTCGTTCAGCGACCGTTTGAACTTGAAGATTCAAGCGAATTCCGCCTAACGGTTCAGCGCTACTATACGCCGTCGGGTCGTTGCATACAGAAAACTTACAAGCCAGGACACATCAACGAATATGAGAACGAAATCATAGACCGCTACGACCGTGGCGAAATTTTTTCGGCCGACAGCGTGCAGGTGGACAGCACCTTGATTTTCGAGACAGGAACCGGCCGTTTGGTGTATGGTGGCGGAGGCATTGTGCCCGATGTCTTTGTGCCGTCCGATACAACGGGCGTTACAAACTATTATCTGCGCGTGGCCAACGCTGGGTTGCTCCGCAAGTTTGCCTACGAATATGCCGATCTCAACCGTGAACAGCTATCCGAAAGCATGAGCACCGCCGAGCTCATCCAAAAGCTGCCGGCCGACAATGTACTGCTGCAGTCGTTTGTCAACTATGCTCATACCAAAGGCAATATTGCCCCGAGATGGTACTACATCAACATTTCTGCCCCTTTGATTGTTAATCAGATAAAGGCTTTGATAGCCCGCGACATCGTGGGTATGGATGGTTATTTCGAAACCATCAACGCAAACGACCCTGTGGTGAATCAAGCTCTTAAAAGCCTGGCAGCCGGTGATGCCGACTTCCCTCTTACCGATTCGAAATAATCTGATTGACTGACAATACTATGGACAAATATTCTGTCAGGCGACATGTTAGCGCCTGCAAAAAAATGCTCGACGACAGCGAACGCAACGCTGCCGCCGAGCGTGTGTTCGATACAGTGGCCGGCATGGCCGCTTTCATCTTGGCTGACAAGGTGTTGATGTATAATTCTTTGCCCGACGAGCTTTCGACAAGACGGTTTATTGAGTCATGGGCCGGTCGCAAAAAATTCTATCTGCCGCGTGTCAATGGGATAGATCTTGAGATCTTGCCCTACGACCGCACACGCATGCATCTCGGAGCTTTCCGCATCGAGGAACCCGACGGCGACGATACTGTCGATATCAACGACATAGACCTTGTTATTGTCCCTGCAGTGGCTTACAGCCGCAGTTGTGCTCGTGTGGGTCGTGGAAAAGGCTACTACGACCGTCTTTTGAGCCGCGCCCGCCGCCAGCTGACAACGATTGGTGTGTGCTATGACTTCCAGCTCTTCGACGACTTCGAAACGGAGGAGCACGACATACCGGTAGATTTTGTCGTTGCCGACCGCCACGGCATCATTCGGCGCAAATAATGAGAACCGGTTCTACTGATAACAGTGGAACCGGTCCTCAATGTTTATTTATATTTATTTTCTGGCTTCGGGGGCGATGAGGTATTGCTGCATGAGGCTGTCGAAGGCGGCAGTTTGCTTGAAGCTTTGTAGCCAGCTGTTGAGCGAATCTGTCAATGAGCTATCGCCTGGAGCTACTGCCCAGCACTGGAACTGGTTAAGAGATATGGGAGTAGAAATGTCGAGCGTTGGAAATTCTGTAGCGATCTGCCTGACCATGGCTTCGTTGACAACGGCACGCGGCACTTCTCCTATTGCAGTCATAATAGCGAGCTGTTCGGCAGAATATCCAGGTATGCTTGCAATGTAGATGGTGTCGCCGAGTTCGGATGCCAGGTTCTGAATGCGTGTTGCCGACGGAGAACCTTCGACAATCCACACAGTATCGCCTCGCAATTGATGCGTTTCCTTGATTTGTTTATGCACCGAATCGCCTCGCTGTACAAGCACTTGCTTATCGATATAGACTGCGTCGGTGAGAGGAAATACCTCTTTGAGAGCGGAAGTAGATGCCATCGAAGCCACCACAATATCGTATGTGCCATCGTAGAGACCGGCAAAAGCATTTTCGAGCTCATTGAAGGGATGAAACACCATCTGCACTCCATGTTGTCGGCCGATGTTGCAAAGAATTTGGTAGTCAAAACCATCGGCAGTGTCGTTTCGCAAGTTGTAGGTGAGAGCCGACATTTCTATGGCTATTGACAGCGTGTCGCCGCCGGGACGCATATAGCTGTAGGCCAGCGACGATTTGCTCTGTTGGCATTTACGGGCAAAACCCACCACTGCAAGAAGCACAATTGCGCATGTGATGGCAATGGGTGTGACAAGTCTTTTTATGTTAGTTTTCATAGAGTGAAAAATAAGAGTATGTTTTGCTCATACGCTGTCAACAGCTAATTGGTCAACTGACTAAAATATGGGCGAAGCATACTCTCTCAACGCCAAAGGAACTGTTAATGTTCGATTTGGCGGATGTTTTTCTCTATTGTCGCATCATCAACATGGAAGTTTGTGAGGCTGCCGGAGAGATATTGGTCGTAGGCTGCCATGTCGATGAGACCATGGCCGGAAAGGTTGAAAAGTATTACTTTTTCTTCGCCTGTTTCTTTACATCTATTGGCTTCGCGGATGGTTGCTGCAATGGCGTGGCACGATTCAGGAGCAGGGATAATGCCCTCGGTGCGAGCAAAAAGCAGACCGGCTTCGAACGATTCGAGTTGTTCGATGTCGACAGCTTCCATCCATCCGTCTTTGAGCAGCTGCGACACAATGACACCGGCTCCATGGTAGCGGAGACCGCCGGCATGGACGTTTGGCGGCGTGAAGTTGTGGCCAAGGCTGAACATGGGGAGCAGGGGAGTGTAGCCGGCCTCGTCGCCGAAGTCGTAGATAAATCTGCCTCGGGTGAGTTTGGGGCACGAGGCCGGTTCGGCGGCAATGAATCGTGTCTTGCGCTCGCCGGTAAAGTTGTGGCGCATGAAAGGGAAGGCAATACCGCTGAAGTTTGAGCCGCCGCCAAAGCATGCCACGACAATGTCGGGATATTCGCCGGCCATTTCCATCTGCTTTTCGGCTTCGAGACCTATCACAGTTTGATGAAGACTTACGTGGCTGAGCACCGAACCAAGAGTATATTTGCAGTTTGGGGTGGTGCGTGCAAGTTCAACAGCTTCGGAAATGGCAGTGCCCAGCGAGCCGGGATGATTTGGTGTGGCGGTGAGGATGTCCTTGCCGGCGCGTGTCGACATTGATGGCGAGGGCGTTACTTGCGCCCCGAAAGTTTGCATAATGCTCTTGCGGTATGGCTTCTGCTCGTAGCTTACACGCACTTGGTAGACAGCGGCTTCAAGGCCGAAAAGACGGGCGGCGTAGGCCAGTGATGCACCCCACTGTCCGGCACCTGTCTCGGTAGTGATATTGGTCACGCCTTCTTTCTTGCAATAGTATGCCTGAGGTATGGCAGAGTTGAGTTTGTGAGAGCCCATGGGGCTGACACTCTCGTTTTTAAAATAGATGTGTGCCGATGTGCCGAGAGCTTTTTCAAGACCGTATGCTCTGACAAGCGGCGTACTCCTATAGAATTTATACATGTCCCTTACCGGTTCGGGAATTTTAATCCAGGGGTCTGTCTGGTTAAATTCCTGCTCGCACAGCTCTTTTGCAAACAAATGGAAGAGGTCGGAAGCGTGCAGCGGCTTCTTTGTTGCCGGATCGAGCGCCGGCAAAGGTTTTACGGGCATTTCTGCCTGGATATTATACCATTCGCGGGGAATTTGGTCCTCGTCGAGAATGTAGCGTTTTCTTTCCTTTGACATAGAAATTGAGTTATAAAAAGTGTAAATGATAATACAAAATTACGAATTGTTGGACGAAAATTGCTACATTTGCAGAAGATTAATTTAAACACTTTTCTATGAGTTACGAAATTGACCAGTTCTACGATTTGAACGTGGTGGGAGGCACCGAGCCTTCCGATGAGTTTTTTCTTCTTGAGGTTGAATCACCAACGGGACAGACTACCATTCCATTTAAAAAATTGCCGTTTCAGCGACAGAAAGATTATGTATGCCCCGACACATTGAATTGCCGTATCAAGGGTTTTGACGAGTGTGGACTTCCTGTTCTAAAACCAAATATCATTAGTTATGTCAACACACTCTATGAGCGACAGTTTCTAAACAACGAGAGTTTTGAATGTACGGTAGTGTCGGTGCCTTCGTCTCCAACCGAGGCTTGCACTATTTGTGATGAAAATGGTATTTATTTTCGTATCAAAGACAGCGAAGGTCTGCTTGGCAAGGGACAGAAGGTGAAAATGAGGATGACAAAGCTCACCTCTCGTTATTATGAACTTACACGTGCCGATGAGGGCACTCGGTTTGTCTATTTTACTCCGGTACAAATTTTAGATAATTGCGACCTTGAAGACCACTGCCGAGGCGTGCTTCTTCATCTTTTCGACACTCTGGACGACATGTCGACAGCACGAGTCGAAGCCAAAGCATATAATTCTCTGTGGGTGCTTACCGCTTGCCGCACAGCCTTGCGTCAGATGTCGGAATGGTTTCTTCATGCACGGCTCAGGGAGCACATCAATCTCTATACCGCACTCCTGCAGTCGTTGCGTTCAATCATGCTCTATCTTCTCGAAGGCTCCAACTATCTCAACGCAGCCCCCACCGAGCAGCGGCGCTCCATGCAGCAGCAGCTCACCGACATGGTCGATGCCCTTGAGCCTTATGAAATGACACTTGGCATAATAGCCCGCAACGGCGAGGATGCTTTTGTGGAAGGTCTTTTGGACAAGCTTCAGAAATCGGGCTATCTCTACCATCCCGCCCGGCAGTTTGCTGTGCTGATGCTCATATTCCGCCTCAACACCGACAAAGTGGGCAACTACCTCAACCGTATTTTCGACAGCATCTTTGGCCGTGACCTCGAAAACTGGAAGCGCGAGCCATTCCGCAGCGCATTCGTGGAGCAGTTCGAAATCTATGTCCGCCATGCACGCAACGACATAGATAGTTTGCCTGTGGCCGAAAACCGTTCGCAGAAAGCCCGTATCGAAATGGTTATTACAGCTATAGCCCTGCAGATTCTTCTGTCGGAAAAAGATGCCGACTTGTCGCTGATTTCTTCACTCTTCTACCGCTATGTTGCACTGCTCAGACCATTACACACCGAGTTGCTGCTCTCCAAAGCCTATGTCAGCCTTATGGGTGGCGATGTGTCGTCGCGCCTTACCTACAGCCAGCTTAAGGAGCCAATGATGATGATGACGCAGGCCACCATAGTGCCGGCTCACAACATTTTTGCAACTATCGATACTACTCACCGTTTCAGCGGCGGAGGCATGGATATTGCAATTTCGCGCAACGGGCTTGAAATCAGACCCTCGGGGCGCAATGATATAACCGAGCGTGCCATACCCGACGGTCTGATGCCATGGCTCGACCCTCAGATCAGGGTCAACGGTGTGAGGGGCCTCAGCGGCAACCGCTTGCGTAACCTCAACGAGCACAATATCTGGTGGCATTCTTTGGAGCAGAGCATCTACGAGCAGCAATTTCGTCCTGACGAAGAACTGACACGGCATGATGCCGATATCGACGACCGGGTATATATCGTTGTCGACGGCATTGATCATTACGATGGCGAAACAGCCGTTTTTGCATGTCATATCGATGACCCGGAATTCAACGAAGCATGGGGCACATTGCGCTGCGACAGCATTGTCGGCTACAAACTGCGCCAGCCGCCGATGCAGGCTTTCAAAAATGCCAACGGCAGCGTGCGTGGCTTCCTTGCAACTGTCTATGACAAAGAGGGCTCTTCCTACTTTTTTTCGCTTGCCGAGACAGTGGATAGCTATATTGACGATGTCTTCAACTACGATAGCGAATACAAGGCAGTAATTACAGGAATAAACGAGAACGACTACAGCGTTATTTCCAGTGTCGGCATCGGGCTGTTCCTCGAACGTCGTGGAGCTGAAAATCATGAGATTGGCGATTTTGTGTCGTTCCGCCTCTCTCAAAAGGGAGTACAAGGAAAGTTGCGCGGCTACATAACCGCTACCCTCGACCCCGAGATTGAGGCATTCGATAAGAACGAAGCCTTCCGCACACTCATGGATGCAATAGGCGAAACCGATGAGACGCAGCCCGACGACATGGTGGCGGACATGGACGAGTTTATGACTCTCGACCAGATGCATGAGCTTGTGGAAATTATTCGTTTCAAAGCCATCTGCGAGAACGACCTCATCAAGGCTTACGACTATATTAATCTCGCGCTTTTGCTGGCAAAGGCAATGGATAACCAAAGTCTGGTCGAACGCCTTGAAACTCATGCCGCCTTGCTGACTATGCACCAGTTCTTTGCCACCAACAGCCGCATCGATGCCGAGCTCCTTGAGAAGCTTCAGCCGAGGGCTGTTGCCGATCCTTTTCTGGCCATTCTTCACCATCGTCTCAAAATGGTGTCGTGGCTTGGCAAAACGGAACACGACAGTGAACTCTACCAAACAGTTCGCGAGCCGCAGGGCGATTTCGAAGCCAGCATTGCCCGCATGGTGCTTGCCTACAACATGCTGCAAGGTAATGATGAGGGCAATTCGTCGATTTCGGCCGATATCAAACAAAAAATCATGGCGCGCCTTAACGTCAACAACGAAACCCGTCCCGGCAAGTACTATGGTAGTGAATCGAAATATCTCGAATTCAAAACATCAATTGTCTTTCCGGCCACAGCTCCCGGCGAAGAGATGCGCGAAAACCCTTTGGAACAGCAATTCCACATTCTCAGCCGCATTGCCGGTTTTCTCAATGCCAATGGCGGCCGCCTTTATCTGGGTGTGAACAACGAAGGTTTCGAAGTGGGGCTGCACGACGACTTCAAGTACTTTGAGCGTCACAAGGCCATGGTCAAGAACTTCCAGTTCAAGATTTCCAATCTCGACAACCTTACTGTTTTTCTCGAAGAACTTATCAATCAGACTTTCGAACCTAAAATTTCGCGTAAGATATCAGTGTCGGTCGATGAAGAAGCTGTAAAAGGCGTGATTCTCTTCGATATTGAACAATCGCTTGAGCCTGTGTTCCTCGACGGGCGTCTGTTTGTGCGCCAAAGCGGACAGGCCACACGCGAATACCATGGCGAAGCCATTGAAGAATTTGTGAGGGAGCGCGAAGACCTTCTTGCCGAGCATCAGCACCTTGTGGCGCAGCACAAGAAGGAACAAGCCGCAGCACGGATATCGTTGCCGACGGAACAGCTGTCCGAACCTAAAGCCAAAGAAGCCGAACAAGCGGCCCAACCAACCCAACCAACATCGGCAACTCTGCAAAAACCGACCATAGCCTCATCGGGTTGGCGTCCAAACGTGCTTCACGACTACGAAATGGGCTATAACGAACCTTTTGGCTACCTTTACTTCAATGGTGAAGACACTCTGCTTTTCTCGCAGTATGACCTGTATATGGACGACAAAGACGATAACCGTCTGGCTCTTGTTGTGCCTCATGAACTGTCCAAGGGTTATCTTCTGCTGGCATACGAGGGCGAGCGTGTGCTGAAAATACCAATGCACGAAATTGTGGAACAAGCCTGGACGCCCGTTCGCTATAATACTGACTATCATTTGCTTTTCGCCGCACTTGCCGGGCGCAACGATGCCCTGGCATGCGTGGGTGCAGATAGTGGGGCGGCTTTGTCGCAACGCATAACACGCCTGTCGTTAATAGATAATGCCCATCTCACCTCAACGCCCAAACGCATACACGATGCACCGAACCACCACACGGTTGCATACGAAATTACCGACGAGACGGCTATCAGCAATTTTTCCGACAGCTTTGCCGAGAAGTTGGGCTCCAAACGTTTTGGGTTCACTATGAGAGTGAAAGAAGATACTCCAGGAGCAGAGTACAAACTTAACGAACTTGTAAAACGATGTGCTCCAGCATTCTGACTATGCAACCACTTTTCTCGATAATAACAGCCACTTACAATGCCGCACCCACCATCGAACGAACAGTGCGCAGCATTGTGGGGCAAACCTTCAAAGACTATGAACACATCATCGTCGACGGAGCATCGAAAGACGACACACTGAAAATTGTCCGCAGCATCTACGACCCTCGTCGCAAAATCGTCAGCGAGCCGGACCGTGGGCTCTACGACGCAATGAATAAAGGGCTTGCTACTGCGAGTGGGCAATATGTGATTTTTCTCAATGCAGGCGACAAGTTCCATTCGGCCGACACGCTGCAGGTTCTTGCCCAAGCGATTGAGAAGAATGGCCATCCGGGCATTGTCTACGGGCAGACCGTGCTCGTAGACGATAATGGCCGCCTGATAGGTCCTCGGCACCTCTCGGCACCTGCAGGTCTGACGCTCAAAGATTTTTCGCGAGGCATGCTTGTCTGCCATCAGGCATTTGTGGCAAACCGCAATATTGTTGGAGGCTATAATTTGCGTTACCGTTTTTCAGCCGATTACGACTGGTGTATACGTTGTCTTCAGCACTCGCGCAAAAACGTTGGTCTTACCGATACCGTACTTATCGACTACCTTAGCGAGGGTTTGACCACTGCCAATCGCCGAAAGTCGCTGATGGAGCGATTCAAAATCATGTGTTATTACTATGGCACCATGCCTACAATTCTTCGCCACGTGGGTTTTGCCCTGCGGTGGTTCAAACGCGAACATCTAAAATGATACTCTATAATATCACATTCGGCATCGACAACAATATTTCGAAACCTTTTGTCGATTATCTGATTACAACCATAATCCCTGCCTCGGAAAATATGGGATTGCACAGCCATCTTCTCACTTCTGTCCGTCAGGGCGAAGCCCAGGAAGAACTCTATGGTGAAAATGTATCATCTGTAGCCCTGCAAATGCGAGCTCCATCGCAATCGGTTGTTGACAGCTTCAAGGCCCAACTTCTGCCATTGCTTGCTGAGGATATACGCAAACAATGGCCCATGCAAGTTGTCATGTTCGATACAACTCTCGATATAATTCACGACCAAACGCGATGGAACGCCGACAACAGCCAAAAGACCATATAATACTGGGCATAGACCCCGGGACAAACACCATGGGCTACGGGCTGCTCGCTGTCCGCAGCGGCAAGCCGGAGATGGTTGCCATGGGGCTGATAGAATTGCACAAACTCGGCGACCACTATACACGCCTGGGGCGTATATTTGAGCGAGTGAGCATGCTCATTGAGCACTATCAGCCCGATGAACTCTCGATTGAAGCTCCGTTCTATGGCAAAAATGTGCAGTCGATGCTCAAGTTAGGGCGTGCTCAGGGCGTTGCCATGGCAGCTGCTCTTGCTCATAAACTTGCCATAACAGAATATGAACCCCGAAAAATTAAACAGGCAATAACCGGCAATGGCGCGGCTTCGAAAGAGCAAGTGTGTGAGATGCTACGGCGCATCCTCAATATTGCTCCCGAAAGCATACTCTCCAAACTCGATGCTACCGATGCGATGGCTGCCGCCCTCTGTCATTTCTATGAATCGCAACGACCGCTGCCCGCCAACGGAACTTCGTCGTGGAAAGACTTTATTGCAAAAAATCCTCAACGTGTAAAACTATGACCGATCAAGAACGTATCGACACATTGCGCCGCGAGATACATCGGCACAACTATAATTATTATGTGAAAAATGAGCCCGAAATCAGCGACTACGATTTCGACATGCTTCTCAAGGAACTCGAAGAACTTGAACGGGAGCACCCCGAGTTTGACGATCCTAATTCTCCGACTAAACGTGTAGGCTCCGACATAAACACAGGCTTTGAACAGGTGGAGCACATCTACCCCATGCTTTCGCTGGCCAACTCATACTCAATTGATGATGTCGATGCATGGGTGCAGCGCATCGAAGAGGCTTTGGCCGGCCAGAAGGTGGAAATTGTGGGCGAAATGAAATTTGACGGCACCGGTATTTCGCTTATTTACGAACACGGCCGCCTGCTTCGTGCCGTTACTCGCGGCGATGGGACACGCGGCGACGATGTGACTGACAACGTAAGGACAATCCGCAGTATTCCTTTGCAACTTGTAGGGCAGGGCTGGCCCGATTTTTTTGAAATAAGAGGTGAGATTGTTCTGCCGCGGGCTGCATTTGAACGTCTTAACGCCGAACGTGCCGCTGCCGGCGAAGCACCGTTTGCCAATCCGCGCAATGCCGCCGCGGGCACTCTTAAACTTCTCAATCCCGCCGAAGTGAGCCGTCGCGGCCTTGATGCTTATTTCTATTATCTTCTGGGCGAAAATCTGCCCTATTCAAACCATTTCGAAGCCATGACGGCCGTGCGCTCGTGGGGCTTCAAAGTGTCGGATATTATGACACTTCTCCACGGACTTGGCGAGGTAGACCGTTTCATTACCCGCTGTGACAGCCTGCGTCGCGAGCTGCCAGTGGCCACCGACGGACTTGTGTTCAAAGTAAATTCTTTCCGTCAGCAGCTCAATCTCGGGTTTACTGCCAAGTCGCCAAGATGGGCCGTGGCATATAAATTCGCAGCCGAACAGGCTGCGACACGTTTGCGTTTTGTATCGTTCGATATTGGCCGGCTGGGATATATCACGCCCGTTGCCAATCTTGAACCGGTGCCTCTGTCGGGCACCATCGTAAAGCGTGCCTCGCTCCACAACGATGATATTATGCAAGCCCTCGACATCTATCAGGGCGACATGCTTTTGGTGGAAAAAGGTGGCGAAATTATTCCCAAAATTGTAGGGGTGGTAGAAGAGGACCGATTGCCGGGGGCTGAGAAAGTGACTTTTGTCAGCCACTGTCCGGCATGCGGCACCCGGCTGGTGCGCATCGAGGGCGAGGCTGCATGGATATGCCCCAACAAATATGGCTGCGAGCCGCAGATTGTGGGGCGCATAGAGCACTTTGTGGGGCGCCGAATGATGAACATAGATGGCATAGGTGCCGAAACAGCTGCTGCCCTCTTCCGTCATGGTTATGTGCGTAATGTCGCCGACCTCTACGATCTTACAGTTTCGCAACTGCTCACTATAGAGGGTTTTGCAGAGAAAAGCGCCCTTCGCGTGCTCGACGGCATCGAAGCAAGCAAGCAAGTGCCGTTTGAGCGCACACTTTATGCCTTGTCTATACCATTCGTTGGAGAAACCACGGCAAAGAAAATCGCACGTGTCGTAGGTTCGGTCGACACCCTGATGTCGATGTCCGTTGAACAGCTCCAGGCCATTGAGGACGTAGGTCCAGGAACAGCCACATCTATAGCCGAATTTTTTGCCGACCCTGAAAACCGTAGTATTGTTGAACGTCTTCGTGCTGCCGGTGTTGTTCTTTCTATGCCACAAGCCGACGAGGCTGCGCCAAAAAGCAATATATTAGCCGGCAAGTCGTTTGTAATAAGCGGCGTGTTTGCGCTTCATTCGCGCGATGAATATAAAACAATGATAGAACAAAACGGCGGCAAGAACGTTGGCTCGATATCGAGCAAAACAAACTACGTTCTTGCCGGCGAAAATATGGGCCCCGCCAAGTTGGAGAAAGCCCGCAAACTGGGCATACCAATAATCAATGAGGAACAGTTCCTCGCTATGCTTATCTAATTCTCGAGCACGGCGAAATATTTCCAAAGCATGGCCGCCATGGTGGCCTGCTTGATTTGGTCGTGCATGAGCATGTCGAACACCTCGTCGCGGCTGAGGATGCGCACTGCTATATCCTCGGTGGCATCGAGGTGTTGTTTTGTATCTACCTTTTTCACACCCCTCAGCAGGTAACCATAGGTGAGATTGTTGGTAGAACCGGCATTGGCGCTGAATGTGCTCATAAGCTCGCAGGTGCCACCGGCAAAACCGGTTTCTTCCAGAAGTTCACGGCGGGCTCCTTCTTCGGTGGTTTCTCCTTCCTCTACAACGCCGGCACAAAGCTCCACCAGAATTTCGCCCAGACCGTGTCGATATTGCTCAACCATTACAAAATTTCCGTCGTCAGTAATTGCTATCATGTTGACCCATCGGGGGTATTCGAGCACATAATATTCGTTGTTGATGCGTCCGTCGGGCAGTTCCACAGTGTCGCGGCGTGCCGTGAGCCACGGGCGTTTGAAGAGATATTCCGAAGACAAAGTCTTCCACTTTTCTATTTTTTTCATACGCTGTTAAAGTCTTACTGCAAAATTATGAAACTTCGGCAAATTTACGTAACTTTGCTGCCCGAAAATTGACACGAAAATGCAAGAATTTTTTCGACGCCTTTCCGACCTCCTTGCTTATCACCCGGAAAGTCCGATGCTTTTCAACACCGGGCTGTTCATGGTGTTGTTCATTCTGTTCATCATCATCTATCAGGCTATAAAGCATCACACAAAGCTTAAAATGCTGTTTGTCATTGCTTTTTCGCTCTATTTCTACTATAAATCCAGCGAGTGGTGCGTTTTTATTCTTGCAGGAGTTTGCCTTAGCGATTATTTTCTTGGACTACTTTTGGGGCGGACACATAGCAACCTTGGTCGCCGCTTGATAGTGGCACTCAACGTGGTGCTCAATGTGGGCATGTTGGTCTATTTCAAGTATTTCAATTTGCTTGCCACGGCTTTGAGCTCAATTTTTTCATCCTCTTTTGAGCCGTGGGATATCATTCTGCCAGCAGGCATATCATTTTTCACATTTCGCTCCATCAGCTATATGGTGGACATTTATCGTGGGCAGCTTGAGCCATGTCACAACCTTCTTAACTATAGTTTTTATCTCACTTTCTTCCCTCCGCTTCTTGCTGGGCCTGTTGTAAGGGCCAAGGATATGCTCCCACAAGTTGAGAATCCGCAGCCTGTCAGCCCGCAGATGATTTCCGAAGGTTTGTTTTTGATTATTACCGGTCTTTTGAAGAAAGTTGTGATTGCCGACTATATCAGCGGCAACTTTGTGGACCGAATCTTTGACAACCCAATGCTATATTCGGGCTTTGAAAACCTGATGGGATGCATAGGTTTTACCATCCAGCTCTACTGCGACTTCTCGGGCTATTCCGATATGGCCATAGGCCTTGCGTTGCTCTTGGGCTATAGATTCAAGGACAACTTTGCGGCTCCTTTCAAGAGCCAATCACCAACGGAGTTTTGGCATCGGTGGCACATTTCGTTATCCACATGGCTGCGCGATTATATCTACATTCCGCTTGGCGGAAATCGCAAAGGCAAGGCCAGAGCCTATTTCAACCAATTCATTACTATGGTTATTGGTGGCTTGTGGCATGGAGCATCGTGGATGTACGTTATCTGGGGCGCATATCACGGCTTTCTGCTCATTGCGCACAAGGCCATTAAGCAAATTTGGCATCTGCCGGAGGTCTTGAAGGGACGTCCCGAAGTGAGAGTGCTCAATGTTGCCCTTACCTTTGCGCTTATCGTTGTTGGTTTCACTTTTTTTCGAGCTCCGTCCTTGGATGTCGCTCACGATATTTTCTATCAGATTTTCAATAACTTCCATCTTGGTGTTGCTGCCCAGTTTGTGCAGAGCTACATGATGATAGTTATTGCGTTGCTCACTGCTTATATTGCCCACATGACACCACGTATCTGGACTGACGTAACATGTAAGGCTTATAAGGGCATGCCCCTTGTTTTCCAGGCCGTTATTCTTGCAGCCATCGTTTTCATCGTAGTCCAGACACGCCAGAGCGAACTCGTCCCCTTCATCTATCTCCAATATTGATTATATTTCTTCAATAGCATATTTTTGACTGTCAGGGTCAGGTTTTGGGTGTGGCTTGTTGTGAGAGGAGTAATCTGAATTACATCGGCAAAGCCTGCCGCAAGCAGTATGGCGCGGTCTTCGACACGACCTGCTATTGCTATTGTTGGTATGTTTTTTTTGTTTGCTCGTTCGAGTACACCTACAGTAGCTTTACCCATTAGCGACTGGCTGTCGATAGAGCCTTCGCCGGTGATTACAAGGTTTGTGCCATCAAGGGCTCTGTCAAAATCAAGGACATCGAGGATGGTGGATATGCCGGGCAGTAACCGTGCGCCAAGACATGCTGCGAATGCCCCGCCGAGACCTCCGGCAGCTCCTGCTCCCGGCATGGTTGCCACATCGATGCCTGTCGATTTTTTCATCAATTCGGCCAGATGTTGCATTTTCAATTCTAATTGAGCAATGGTTTCTTCGTCGGCTCCCTTCTGGCGAGCAAAAACCATGGTTGCACCTTGGGGGCCGCAAAAGGGAGCTTGAACATCGCAGAGCACATCGATACAGACATTGTCGAGGCATGCTTCGCACTTGCTGCCGTCAATGCCTTGTTCGGATATGGTATATCCGAGGGCTTTGAGCATGCCGCAGCCGCCATCGTTGGTGGCACTTCCGCCGAGTCCGACAACAATGTGCTTGCATCCATTTGTGGCTGCGTGGCGCAGAAGACGAGCCAATCCGCGACTGTCGCTGAGGCATATATTCCTCTCTTTAGGTTCAATATGGCACAATCCTACTGCTTCGGCGCTTTCGATGACTGCCGTGCCGTTGGATGAAATGGCATAGGTGGCCCGTCGTTTGCGACCAAGGGCATCTTCAACATCATCAACGAATACACGCTGCGCACCGGCAGCCACAAAAGCATCGACAGTGCCTTCGCCACCATCGGCAACCGGCATAAGCAAACATTCCGAATTAGGAGAATTGGCAAAACCGTCAGCAATGGCCGCTGCCGCCTGTGCTGCGGTCATGGTTCCTTTATATGAGTCGGGAGCAATTAAAATTTTCATAGCCCTAAGAAAAGAAGCCTTGCACAGGCCGAGGGCTGTGCAAGGCTTCAATATCATTATTCAAGTTTCGCAAGCTTCACTTGAAGGTTATGTTGCTAAGCAACAGGTTAATT